>JACKMK010000003.1:729840-1094760 GCA_024235395.1 Chromatiaceae bacterium | reverse complement strand
GAAAGTGCTTTACAACCCGCAGGCCTTCTTCACACACGCGGCATTGCTGGATCAGGCTTTCGCCCATTGTCCAATATTCCCCACTGCTGCCTCCCGTAGGAGTCTGGGCCGTGTCTCAGTCCCAGTGTGGCTGTTCGTCCTCTCAGACCAGCTACAGATCGTCGCCTTGGTAGGCCATTACCCCACCAACTAGCTAATCTGACGCGGGCTCATCCAATAGCGGCCGAAGCCTTTCCCCCTTGGGGCGTATGCGGTATTAGCTCGAGTTTCCCCGAGTTATCCCCCACTACTGGGCAGATTCCCACGCGTTACTCACCCGTCCGCCACTCTACTTTCACCCGAAGGTGATTTCGCGTTCGACTTGCATGTGTTAGGCATGCCGCCAGCGTTCAATCTGAGCCAGGATCAAACTCTTCAGTTCAATCATCTCTGTTGCTTGAGGCAACAAATCTTGGCTCAACTCAGAATCTTAGGTTTCTAAGATGCCTCGTTGATATATATTGGCCGTTTCCAGCCATCAACGGAGCACCCACACAAATTACCTGATTTAAACTGTTAAAGAGCGGTGCGCTTTTTGCAGCGCCGAGACGTTCAATTATGAAGCGTTTCGTTTTCAGTCGTCAAGCAGTTTGTGCTGCTTTCCCGACCTCTCGTCGCGGTCACCCCGTTTCGAGGGGGCGAATTTTAGAGCTTTTCGAGAACCTGTCAACTCCATTTTTTCGGAGTCTGTCTCGTCCGGCTGCTCGGCTTCGAGAGGCGCGCATTATAGGGCCGCAGGATTGGCCGTCAACCCTTTTTTCGCGCCCTGTCAGCGGACCACGATACGGGCGAATCGGCGCTTACCGACCTGGCAGACGACACTGATCCCACTGGCGAGGACCAGCCCCTTGTCATCGATGCGATTGCCGTCCAGACGCACCGCGCCCTGCATGATCATCCTGTTGCCTTCGGAGGTGCTCGCCACCAGTCCGGCATCCTTCAATGCGTTTGCTATTGGCAGGCCTGCGCCACCACCCTCCAGTACGCATTCGTCGATGTCTTCGGGGATTGCGCCTTTCTGGAAGCGGTCGACGAACGCCTGGCGTGCGCGATGGGCCGCGTCGGCCGAGTGGAATCGGCCGACGATCTCGACACCCAGCTCGAACTTTACGTCCCGAGGATTGCCGCCGTCCGCGACCTGGCGACGCAAGCGCTCGATTTCGTCGAGCGGCCGGAAACTCAACAACTCGAAGTAGCGCCACATCAAATCGTCTGAGATCGACATGATCTTTCCGAACATATCTTCGGGCGGGTCTGTGATCCCGATATAGTTGCCGAGTGATTTCGACATTTTTTGCACACCGTCCAATCCCTCGAGGATTGGCATCGTGAGCACCACCTGCGGTTCCTGTCCGTAGGACTCCTGGAGCTGCCGACCGACCAGCAGGTTGAACTTCTGATCGGTCCCCCCCAACTCGACGTCCGCTTTCATCGCCACCGAGTCGTACCCCTGCACCAACGGATAGAGGAACTCATGGATCGCGATGGGCTGCCCCGACCGGTAACGCTTACTGAAGTCGTCGCGCTCCAGCATCCGCGCGACCGTGTGCCTGGCGGCAAGCTGGATCAGATCCGCCGCGTTCAGATCGGCCATCCAGCTGGAATTGAACAGCACCAGAGTCTTGGCCGGATCGAGAATCTTGAAAATCTGCGCCTCGTAGCTCTTCGCGTTCTCGATTACTTCGTCCCGGGTCAACGGCGGGCGGGTGGCGCTCTTGCCGGTGGGATCGCCGATCATCCCGGTGAAATCACCGATCAGGAACAACACCTCGTGGCCCAGATCCTGAAACTGCCGCAGCTTGTTGATCAGCACCGTATGCCCAAGGTGCAGATCGGGGGCCGTCGGGTCGAAGCCCGCCTTGACTCGCAACGGCTTGCCCCGGGCGAGCTTTTTCTCGAGTTCGGACTCGACGAGAATTTCGGTCGCGCCGCGCCGGATCAGGCGCAGAGAATCTTGTATTGAGGCAGCCATGGTTCGCTTCTACATGGGTCGATGCAAAGCGCCCAACACTATCAGAAACGGGATTTTTGCGCCCCGCTTAGGGTGATGCGCCTAGCAAATCCGGATACCGCAGTTAAATTCCTATCGCGGCCTGCCGACAATCTGCCATAATCCCCGAAATTTTTAACAAAAACGGCATTTTAGTGATACGAGATTACAAATTACGTAGCTTGCCGTCCCAACCGAAACGGCGTCGACCGATGCGGGTGCTGATGGCCTTCGCACTCCTGGGATCCGTGTTTGGCGCGATCCGCTATCTGGACCTGCCGAGCCTTCCGATTTCTGACACCAGCGCTGCAGCGCTCGAACCGGTCTCTCGGTCCCTGCCCTTGCCGCTCGGCTCCCTCGATGCTGTGCGGGATCAGGAAAACGGTTCACCACGCGCAGCCGCCGCCTCTGCCACCGCCGTGCTGTCATCGACGCCCCCGTCGGAAAACCCGCCCGCACATGAGACCGCCGACTTTATCGATGACCCCGCCGACGCAAGCCTGTTGAGCGAAACAGATACCGATACGGAAGATGTCCCGGCAACGGCAGATTCGACCGTGGCGATGCTGGAAGCGCCGCGGAGTATCGACCGGACAACGTCCCGCCGCGTGGAACACGAGGTGAAGAGCGGTGAATCACTGGCCAAGATCTTTGCGCAACTCAATCTCGACCCGACGCTGCTGCATCGTATCGTCACGAGCAGCAAGCAAGCGGAGTCGCTCGCGCAGATTCGCCCAGGGCAAACGCTGCGCTTTGTGTTCGAAGACGACGAGCTGACCCGGCTGGAACTGCAGCGCAGCCGCACCGACTCTCTGCGCATTGCAATTGCAGACGACGACATCACGACCGAGGAAATCAGCAAGGCAGTCGAACGCCGTGTCGCGTCCACCGCCGGTGTCATTGAATCTTCGCTGTTCGTCGACGGGCAGAAGGCAGGCATGTCGGACGGGCAGATCATGGAGCTGGCGACGATATTCGGCTGGGATATCGATTTCGCACTGGAGATCAGGGCGGGTGACCAGTTCCGCGTGCTTTACGAAGAGCACTACCTGGATGGTGAGAAGCTGCGCGACGGTCCGATATTGGCCGCCGAGTTCACCAGCCGGGGAACCACCTTCCGAGCCGTGCGCTACGAAGACAAGACCGGAGAAGTCGGCTATTTCGACGCCGATGGGCAGAGCAAACGGCGGGCATTCATTCGGACACCGATCAAGTTCGCCCGTGTGAGTTCACGATTCAATCCGCGTCGCTGGCACCCCGTTCTGAAGAAGTGGCGCTCGCACAAGGGTGTGGACTATGCAGCGCCTACCGGCACGCCGGTCAAGGCAACCGGTGACGGCCGCGTCGTGTTTCGCGGCACCAAGGGCGGTTACGGCAAGACGGTGATCCTGGAACACGCGGGAAGGTATCAGACCCTGTATGCACATCTGTCCAAGTATTCCGGTCGCGCCGCACCTGGCACGAGGGTCAAGCAAGGTCAGGTGATAGGCTACGTCGGTAAGACGGGCCTGGCGAGCGGGCCTCATCTGCACTATGAGTTTCGCGTTGGCGGCCTGCATCAAGACCCACTCAAAGTGAAGCTACCCAAGTCGCTGGGACTGCCCAAGTCGGAGATCGTGGAATTCCACGAAGCCACGGACCCGCTGCTCGCGCAGCTGGATGCGATTGCGCCGGAAACCATGGTTGCGAGCGCACCCGCCGATCCCCGCCCGACACCCTGATCCACGTGTCACTGTTCGTCGGCGTCATGTCCGGGACGAGCATGGACGCCGTCGACGCCGGGCTGGTGGAACTCGGTGGCAAACTGCCTCGCCTGGTTGCGACCTTGTCGGGCGCGTGGCCCGAACGATTGCTCGAGCGCATGAAGCGCCTGGCCGGCGGCGAGCCGCTCGACGCGACGGCCGTCGCCATTTTGGACACCGAGGTCGGCCGCTTCATCGCCCAGGTGGTCAAGGACCTGCTCGCTACGCAAAGGATTGACGCGAGACGGGTGCAGGCAATCGGCTGCCACGGTCAGACCGTGGCGCACGTCCCGGAAGGCGAGGTGCCTACAACCTGGCAACTCGGTGATGCGAATATCATTGCCGAACGAACCGGGATCACCACGATCAACGACTTCCGCCGACGTGACATGGCGGCGGGCGGTCAGGGCGCGCCGCTGGCGCCGGCATTCCATGCCGCAGTGCTGCGTGATCGCCGAGAGGAGCGTGTCGTCCTGAATCTGGGCGGCATCGCGAACGTCACCGTGCTGCCGACCGACGATGCAGCTGACGTGACCGGCTTCGATACCGGACCCGCCAACTGCCTGCTCGACCTCTGGGCGCGTCGCCACCTGGGCCAGCCATTCGACCGAGACGGGGCCTGGGCGGAATCGGAACACCCGGACACGAGGTTTCTTGCGCATCTGAAAAGCGATCCCTACTTCGATCTCTTGCCACCGAAGAGCACCGGCACGCAGTATTTCTCGGCCGCCTGGCTGGATGCCCGACTCGGCACCACGAACGACCTTTCGCCCGCCAAGGTGCAGGCGACCCTGTTGGCACTCAGCAGCGCCACCGTCGCCGACGCCATTTCGCGCCATGCCCCGAAAACCCAGCGCGTGCTGGTCTGCGGTGGCGGCGTCCACAACCGCGCGTTGATGCGCCAGCTGACGCAGACGCTGGGGATTCCCGTCGAATCGACAGCGCGCCACGGCGTGGACCCCGACTGGGTGGAGGCGATGGCATTCGCATGGCTAGCCGAACGGACTCTGTCGAGCCGACATGGCAACCTGCCGACCGTGACCGGCTCGAGCGGCCCGCGGATCCTCGGCGCGATCCACCCGGCCTGAGCGCCGCTGCGGGCGGTCAATACTCGCCGAGGAATGCCTTGAGGTGGGCCTCGACGCTACGCGCCAGTGCGTGCAGGTCGTAGCCCCCCTCCAGTGACGAGACGATTCGCCCTTGTGCACTCTGCTCCGCCTGCTCGCAGAGTCGGCGCGTGACCCAACCGTAATCCGCATCGATCAGATTCAGGCCGGCCATATCGTCCGCCTGATGTGCATCGAAGCCAGCTGAAATCAGGATCAGTTCGGGCGCGAATTCAGCCAGACGCGGCAACCACGTGGACTCGATGACCTCACGGAAGGCCTTACCATCGCTGCCCGAGGGCAACGGGCTGTTGACTACATTGGCCGCGGTCTCACCGAACCCCGAATGCGGGTAAAAGGGGTGCTGAAAGGTTGAGCAGAACAGGATCCGGTCGTCGCCAGAGACGATGTCCTCGGTACCGTTGCCATGGTGCACATCGAAATCGACGATTGCGACCCGCTTCAGGGCATGCCGATTGATCGCGTGCAGGGCACCCACCGCGATATTGTTGAAGATGCAGAATCCCATCGCCCGGTGGCGTTCGGCGTGGTGTCCCGGGGGCCGAACGGCACAGAACACCTGCTGCATGCCACCATCGACGACCAGATCCACCCCGTAGGCCGTCCCACCGGCGGCCCGTAGCGCCGCGGTGAGCGAATGCGGATTCATCGCCGTTTCATCATGGAACCAGACAATCCCCTCGCTCGGGGAAGCGGCATACACCTCATCGATGTAGTCCGCATCGTGCGCCGCCTCGAGCATCTCCCGCGTGGCCAAAGGCGCGTCATAGTGGTGCACGAGTGACGCAAGTCCGCTGGCGATCAGACGGTCGTTGATCGCACTCAGCCGAGCCGGCTGCTCCGGGTGGTGGTGCCCCATATCGTGCAACTCGCAGTCGTGATGCGAGACCAATCCAATCGCCATAAGCCACCCTCAACTTCCGAAATTACTTGCCGCTACTTATGTTGCAGTGCACCATAGTTGCGCCCGCATCACCTGCCTGGCCCCAGAAACTCCTCGGCTCAGCGCCCAGGGTCTTCAACATCCGAGTCGTAACGAGATGAAAAAACACTACCTCAACAAAGTCTTCGAGCCACAATCGGTCGCCATTGTAGGCGCGTCCGATCGGGCCAATTCTGTCGGCGGCCAGGTGCTGCGCAACATGCGGGAAAGCGGTTTCAACGGGGACATCTATCCGGTCAACCCAAAGCACACGACGGTCCAAGGCATCAAATCGTACGCGTCGATAACCGATATTGACCACCCCATCGATCTGGTGGTGATTGCAATTCCCGCACAGGCGATCCCGGAAGTGATCCGCCAATGTGGCGACCACGAGGTGGGCGCAGTGGTCGTGTTGTCCGCCGGATTTGGCGAAGTCGGCAAACGCGGACTCGCGCTGCAGCAAGAGATCGTCGACGTCGCACGTACCTATGACATCCCCATGGTGGGCCCCAATTGTCTCGGCATCGTTCGTCCGAGGGTGGGCCTCAATGCCACCTTCGCAAAGAGCGGCGTGCAGACCGGCCACGTGGCCCTGGTCGCCCAGTCGGGCGCGTTTTGCACGGCGTTGCTGGACTGGGCGGACTCGAACGGATACGGATTTTCGGCGGTCGCTTCGCTGGGTGCGACCGCGGATGTTGGATTCGGCGACGTACTCGACTACCTGGCGGTAGACCCCGAAACCAAGAGCATCCTGTTGTACGTCGAAGGCATCTCGGACGCCCGCTCTTTCATGAGCGGACTGCGCGTCGCAGCCCGCCTGAAACCGGTCATCGTTGTCAAATCGGGGCGCAACGAGAGCGGCACGCGCGCCGCCGTTTCGCACACCGGCGCACTGGTCGGCAACGATGCCGTGTTCGACGCCGCAATCGAGCGTGCCGGCGCGGTACGCGTCACCACGGTCAACCAACTGTTCGCCGCCGCCCGCACCCTGGCCTCCGGGACACGTGTCGAAGGGCCACGCCTGGCGATTCTGACCAACGGAGGCGGTCCCGGCGTGATGGCGGCCGATCGGGCCAGCGATCTCAAGGTCCCGTTGGCCGAGCTCGCAGTGCAGACCATCGACCGGCTCAGCGAGGTGCTGCCGGACCACTGGTCGCACAGCGATCCGGTGGATATCCTCGGCGACGCGGACCACGCCCGGTACCGTGCAGCCACCGAGATCGTGCTGGCCGACCAAAACGTGGACGGACTGCTGGTATTGCTCACACCGCAGGCGATGACCGATGCGACGGCGTGCGCCGAAGGCGTCATCGAGGCCATCAAGACCGCGAAACAACACAAGCCCGTGCTGGCCTGCTGGATGGGTGAGAACCTGGTCAAGGACGGGCGTAAGCGTTTTGCTGATGCCGGCATCCCGCATTTCACCAGCCCCGAGGCCGGGGTCGACGCATTCGGCTACCTGGCCTGTTACCGGCGCAACCAGAAGGCATTGCTCCAGGCACCCACGCCGCTGTCCAAGCACCGCGAGCCCGATGTCGAAGGGGCCAGGCTGATCATCGAGCACGCGATGGGCGAGCGTCGCAACACCCTGAGCAGCGCCGAAGCAAAGGCGGTCCTCAACGCGTTCCACATCCCGACCTCGCCCAGCATCAACGTCAATTCGGCCGCCGATGCGCTGATCGCCGCGGAAGGTGTCGGGCTGCCTGTGGCGATGAAGATCAATTCACCCGATATCACGCACAAATCCGACGTCGGCGGGGTGCGTCTGAACATCCGCGAACCGCGTTCGGTACGCACCGCATTTCGCGAGATGATGGACAGCGTGAAGGCACTCAACCCGGACGCACGGGTCGATGGCGTGACGATAGAGCCGATGGTGGAACGACCGCACGCCCGTGAGATCATGATCGGGATCGCGCACGATCCGGTGTTCGGACCGGTCGTCAGCTTTGGTGCCGGCGGCACTGCCGTCGAGATCTTCGCCGACAGTCATGTCGCCCTGCCGCCGTTGAACGAGTACCTCAGCCGGGAACTCATCCGCGGCACGCGTGCCGCCCGGTTCCTGAAGCGGTTCCGCAACCTGCCCGAGGCGGATGCCTCGAAGTTGACCGATGTGTTGCAGCGCATCTCGGAGATCGCATGCGAACTGCCGGAGGTACGGGAACTCGACATCAATCCCTTGCTGGTCGATGAACAGGGCGTCATCGCGGTCGATGCGAGGGTGGTCGTCGCAGCACCCAAAGCCAGCACTGCGCATTATGGGCACATGGCGATCCACCCCTACCCGCCCGAACTCGAGACGACGTGGCAGCTGCCCGACGGCACCGACGTCTCGGTGCGCCCGATTCGCCCGGAAGACGCCGAGATCGAGCAGGACTTCGTGCAGAACCTGTCGCCGGAGAGCAAATATTTCCGCTTCATGCAGAGCATGGACAAGCTCACACCGATGATGCTGGCGCGCTTCACGCAGATCGACTACGACCGCGAGATGGCCTTGGTGGCGGTGATCAACGAGCACACACCGCAGGCGCGCATCCTGGGTGTCGCACGCTACATCAGCAACCCGGACAAACAGTCGTGCGAATTCGCCTTGACGGTTGCCGACGCCTGGCAGCAGAAGGGCATAGGTCGACTATTGATGCAGCGCCTGATGACCGTCGCCCGCGACCGCGGCATCGAGATCATGCAGGGCGAGGTGTTGTCGGCGAACAGCAAGATGCTGCGGTTGTGCGAGAAGCTCGGTTTCCGGGCCGCGCACAACCGGGACGAAACCGACATCGTCGAGGTCCGACGCCACTTGTGACGGCCAGGCCGGAACGACGCTCGACAACCTGGCGGGGCCCGGCGCTGTGCTCGGTCGCAGAAATGCGAAAGGCGCCGCAGAGGCGCCTTTGCCGGGCCCGAACGGCGTACGATCAGGTCGAGAACGAAGAGCCGCAGCCGCAGGTGGTCGTCGCGTTCGGATTGCGAATCACGAACTGCGCCCCCTGAAGGCCTTCTGAATAGTCCACCTCGGCTCCCATCAGGTACTGGATGCTCATCGGGTCAATGAGCAGGGTCACGCCGTCCGTCACCACACGCTCGTCGCCCTCGTTGACGGTCTCGTCGAACGTGAAACCGTACTGGAAACCGGAACAGCCGCCACCCTGAACGTAGATGCGCAGCATCAGCTCCGGGTTGCCTTCCTCCGCAATCAGTTCCGCGACTTTTTGCGCCGCCGCAGAGGTGAACACCAGGGAATCGTTGTTCGCCGTCGCTTGCTCAGTCATACCATCACCTAACAGACCGGTGGTCCGCCCCGAGCGGACCGATAACAGGGGCAAAGTATGCTTTTCCTGATCAATTCAGTCAAGTATTCGGCTCGCCGTCCGGTGCCGGGACGATGTCGGCACCGGACTCCCGCTTCGGGTCGGCGGCCGACTGCGCGGGCTGGTCCTCGCTGTGCACCAGCTGGCCGTTGACCTCGGCGCCCATCGCCATTTCCAGCAGGCGATAGTAAACGGTGCCCGTAACGCGCGCGTTCGGTGCCAGCTCGGCACGTTCGTTCGCGTACACGTCGCCGATCACGGTACCGTTGAGAATGAGGTTCTCGACGCGCACATCGCCCTCGACGGCGCCCTGCTCACTGACCGTCAGCGTCGACTGGCTGTCGACCGCGCCCGATACGTTGCCGTTGATACGGCCGTCCAGATGCAATCCGGCAGAAAAATCGACGTCTCCGGTAATCACGGTACCGTGTCCGATCACGGTGGATACCTTCGGCGGCTTAAAGCGCTTGATTCGTGCCATCTGTCTCGTGTCCCCGTGTGATTAACCGCTTGCCGCGTCTGAAACGGCCCAGCTGTACGCCTGATCGAACGATTTGAAAGCCTTGCCGTCTGGACGCACCGCGACCTCGACGGTCGCCGGTGTGAAATCGCCGGGCAGCTGCAGTTCCGTCTTCAGCTTCTGAAAACTCTTGAAACGGATGCCGAAATTACTGCGTTTCCCGTCAGTGAGGGCATCCATTTCGAGTGTCTTGTCGACCCCCGCCAGTGTGCCTTTAACACGAATGCTGACCTGGCCGCTGACCGTGTCCTGATCCTCGTCGGCCGGCTTGGAGACCGTGATCTCGAAACGGTATTCGCGTTCGCCGACCTCGACCAGACGATAATCGTCGAGGATCAGCGCCTTTTTGTCTCCGCCGGAAACCAGGGTGTTGAGGAATGCCACCTTGCGCTTGAGTTCGGCGCGTTCGTCCTGCAACGCTTTTACTTCGGCCTTGACCTTGTCGACCGCCGCCCGGTCGATCTGCCCGGCGCGCTCGAACCGTGCCGCCGCCGCGCGCAACACATCGTTCTCTTCCTGGATTTCGGCGACCCGTTCACGCAGTCGGTCTTCGGCCGCGTCGCGCCGCCCGACGTCAAAGCCGGCGCGTTGCTGGCCGAACTGAAACACCTGCCACGACCAGGCGCCGAGCGCTATCAGAAACGCTATCCAGAGCCACGGGCGCACGCCACCTTCGCCCGGCTGGACGATACGCGGCGAGATGATTCGCGATGGCTTGATCTTCCCCATAGCCGTTATGGCAACAGTGCCACCTGTTCGAGCCCGGCACTCTCGTCGAACCCATACATCAGGTTCATGTTCTGTACCGCCTGACCCGCCGCGCCCTTGGTGAGGTTGTCGATCACCGAAAGCACCACGACGACATCACCGTCCTGCGGCCTGTGCACCGCGATGCGACAGTGATTCACGCCGCGAACGCTGCGCGTCTCGGGGTGCGCACCGGCTGGCAGGACGTCGACAAACGGTTCGGCTGCGTACCGCTGCTCGAACATCGCCTGCAGATCGCCGGCATCTCCCGTCAAACGGGCATACAAGGTGGCATGTATCCCGCGGATCATCGGCACCAGGTGCGGAACAAAGGTCAGCCCCACCGGTTGCCCGCTCACCCAGGACAGGGTCTGACGGATCTCCGGCAGATGGCGGTGCCCCGGCACCGCGTAGGCCTTGAAGCTTTCGCCGACCTCGCCCATCAGGTTGGCCACCTTTGCACTACGCCCCGCACCGCTGACACCGGACTTGCAGTCGGCAATCAGGCTCGACGCGTCGACCACGCCACGCTCGACGAGCGGCAGCAGACCTAGCGCCGCGGCGGTCGGGTAACAACCGGGATTCGCGACCAGACGGGCACCTCGAATGCGCTCCCTGTTGAGCTCAGGGAGTCCATAGACGGCCTCGTCCAGGAATTCCGCGCACGCGTGCGGCATGCCGTACCACTGCGTCCAAACCGCCGGGTCGCGGAGTCGGAAATCGGCGGCCAGGTCAATGACCCGCGTGCCCGCTGCCAACAACTCCGGCACCAGTTGCATCGCCGTGCCATTGGGTGTTGCGAAGAACACCAGATCGCACTCGGCAAGCGCCTTGGGGTCCGGCTCTGCAAAGACCAGGTCTAAATGGCCACGCAGATTGCCGTACAACTCCGCAACGTCGCGCCCCGCCTCGCTGCGCGAAGTGATCTGGACCACCCGGGCGTGCGGATGGGTCGCCAACAGCCGCAACAACTCGACCCCGGTGTAACCGGTTCCCCCAACGATTCCCACCTTGACCGTCGTCACTGCTGCTGCCTCGGCTATGCGCTAAGCGGAGCGGTATTCTAAACGCAATCCGCACCGGCGGTCCCGTGCGGACGTGCACTGGGCACGTGGTAAAGTCTGCAACGCGCCGCCCCGCCGAGCCAGGCGCGCCGGGGACACAACTGCAATGGACACGATCGAAACCGTTTCATTAATGCTGGGGGCCGCGTGGGCATCCGGCATCAACCTGTACGCCGCCATCCTGGTACTGGGATGGCTCGGTGGCATGGGTCAGGTTGACCTGCCGCCCGGCCTCGAGGTCCTCAGCCAACCGGCGGTGATGCTGGCCGCCGGCGGCATGTTCGCAGTCGAGTTCTTCGCCGACAAGATCCCCGGGGTGGACACCGCCTGGGATGCACTGCACACGTTCATTCGTATCCCGGCCGGGGCCATGTTGGCCGCTTCGGCGGCGCAGGGCCTGGACGCCGGCCCTGCGACCGAGTTGATCGGGCTGCTGTTGGGCGGTGGCATCGCGGCGACCAGTCATGCGACAAAGGCCGGCGCGCGCATCGTGCTGAATACGTCGCCCGAACCCATCAGCAACTGGGGGACGTCGCTCGCCGAAGACGTTTCAGTGTTCGCCGGGCTGTGGGCCGCGCTGAACCATCCGTGGGTGTTCCTCGCGCTGTTCGTCGTTTTCTTGGTGTTGGTCGCCTGGCTGCTGCCCAAGATCTGGCGTGCGATAAAGCGTGCGGCCCGGGCGCTGCGTCGCTGGTTCGGCGGTGGCGAAACGGCGCCCGCCGGCCAACCAACCGCGATCCGACGCAAGGCATTGCTCCAGGCTTTGCGCGCGGACCCGGGAGTGGAAAGCAACGGGGGGCGCCACTGATGTCAACGGACAAACTGCATGGTCTGTTGCTGCTCCTTGCCATCGGCGTCGCCGGCTGGCTGCTTTGGCCCGATCCGCAGCCGATGCCGGACACGACGTTCAATCTGACCGACGGGCGCACCTTGCACAGCGGCGACCTGCGCGGCAAAAGCGTTCTGATCAATTTCTGGTCGGTGGCCTGTCCGACCTGCCGGCGCGACATCCCCACCTTGACGCGATTGCACGACGACGGCCTTGGCGGCAAGGGCTTGATGGTGATCGGCGTTGCCTCGGCGCAGGACCCACCGCCAGTGATCCTGAGTGCTCTCGAGCAGCTGCAACCCGGTTACCCGATCGCACTCGATGTGCATGGAACTGTCGAGGCGGCGTTCGGCGGCATCGACGCGACGCCCACGAATTTCCTGATCTCGCCCGACGGCCGCATTCGCTACGTGGAGCGCGGCCCGCTCGACGAGCAACGCATTCGCGCAACCTTACTGACATTCAAGGAATAACAACGATGTGGCTGAAGGCATGGCACCTGATTGGCATGGTGACCTGGTTCGCGGGCCTGTTCTACCTGCCTCGTCTGTTCGTCTACCACGCGATGAGCGATGACCAGGTGTCGATCGAGCGGTTCAAGGTCATGGAACGGAAGCTGTATTTCGGGATCACCACGCCCGGCGGCATATTCACCCTGGTTTTCGGCGTGTGGATGCTACATGACTACGCCTGGGCCGCATTCGGCAATCACCTCTGGCTCCAGGTGAAACTGGCGCTGCTTGCCGTACTGATCGCCTACCACCTGTACTGCGGGAAGCTGCTGCTGGACTTCAAACATGATCGGAACAGCCACAGCCACGTGTGGTACCGCTGGTTCAACGAGTTACCCGTGTTGCTGCTGATCGCGATCGTCCTGCTGGCGGTCCTCAAGCCGGTCTGAACGATGGCCGAGGAACAGCACCGCCATCGACGCACTCCGTCTCGCGAGACACTCGCACGTCAGCGACGGCGGCACATATTTTGGTTGAGCCTGCTGGTCGCCCTGGTGTTCGCCAGCGCGCTCGGTGGTGAATTCGTATGGCGCGACCGCGGCGACCTCGTGCAAGGCGCCTATCGACTGCATGGCATCAGCGACATCGGCGCCGCACTGACGATGTCGGGTGAGGCCTACCGCGCCCGTGCGCACGGCCAGACGCTGGACCCGGCTGTGGGGAGTTGGCAACCACTGACGATCGTCGCCAATACCCTGAGCTGGGCGCTATGGGGCGATTGTGCGTTCTGTCACCACCTGGAGAACCTGTTGCTGCATGGCCTTGTCGTGGTCGGCCTGTACGTGCTCGGCCGCCACCTGCTGTCACAACGCCGGCACGGAAGACGCATCGCGGCTTGGTCTGCAGCGCTATTCGCGGTCCACCCGATCGCCGTCAACAACGTGGCCTGGATTGGCGGGCGTTCGTACCTGTTGGCGGCCGTATTCGCAGTCTGGTCTCTGGTCCTGCTCACCCGCCTGCCGGCCACAGCCCAATCGCGGCAGGGGTACGTGAAACGCTGGACCGGAGGACTGGCGCTGATGGCGGTGGCGGCGGTGCTGAGCAACGAGATGGCCTATGTACTGCCACTGTTGGCGATCATGATCGCCGCGTGGGAAAGCCGCGAACGGGGTCGCCGGGCATTCAGCGGCATCGCGACCCTCCGACTTCGCGCACTCGGGCTGCTATGCATCGCATTGATCAGTGTGCTGATTTACCGGTGGCTGGTCCTCGGCGGGGTACAGTCGGCAGGCGGCTATCCAAGCGCCAGCGCCTTCGACAATCTCGGCAGCGCATTGCGGCACGCCTGGTTCATGATCGAGCAGGTGATGCTGCCTGGCGAACCGATCGTCTCCGACGCGCGTCCCGTGACGGTGGGCTGGGGTGCTCTGGAGGTCGCCGCTCTGCTCGGCTTCCTGGTCGTGATCGCCGCCAGCGTAGTTGGGCTGCAGCTCCGTTACGCGAGCGGCCTGGGCGCGGTGTGGTTCCTGCTGTGGATCATCCCGAGCGTCGGCATCTTTCCTTCCACGCATTATCACGACAGCCAGGCCTTGTACCTGGCCGCCTGGGGACCGGCGCTCGCCGTGACCTATTCGTTGTTCCTGGTGTGGAAGCCTGCGGGAAGACAGCTGGTCCCCGGCAGCGAGGCGGTGATATATGTGCCGATCATCCTTGTGCTTGGCGTCATCAGTGCGTTCTCGAACGTTCGCTGGTGGAACCACCAGGGCCTGTTTGAGAGCGAGATCGCGACCGATCCACACTACATGGAAGGGCGCCAGGAGCTCGCCAGAGCGGCACTCGAACGCAACGAACCGGAAATCGCGATGCAGCACGTGCTCGCAGCAATAGAGGCGTCACGCGACCAGGCTTTCAGCGGCTACTGGTCTCCGCGCGAAAGTTACCTCATTCTGGGTCGCGCGCAATACGCGCTCGGCCTGTTCCAGGAGGCGGCAGGCAACTTCCAGGCGGCACTTGGCGATCAGGTCGAGGATGCCGAACTGCAATACTGGCTCGGCGCTGCGCAGCTCGCGTTGGGGGACCTGGAAGCGGCCGATCGGCACCTGAGAACGGCGCTGAGACTGCGTACGCCGTTCCCCGAAGCCGCTGCGGAACTCGGTGTCGCCTTGGTCGCGCAGCAGCGCTATGCAGAGGCGGAGGCGTTGCTCGCGAACGCCCTCGAACAAGGTGCCGGTACTCCGGCGCGTCACCGCGCGATGGCATTGATCAAGATCGACGCGCACCAGTATGCCGACGCTGCCCGACACCTCGAAGCCGCGTTGAGCGGGCGCGAAAATGCCGACGATCGTGCGCGCCTCGCCTGGGTGGCGTGGCAGTTGGGACAGACCGAGAAGGCACAGAGCGACCTGAACATGGCGCTGGAACTCGAAGACGAGACGAGCCCCTACGTCAGCTGGGTACGCGATCAGATTTCATCCGGGACGGCCGACACCGCCGGCCAATGATCTCACGGACCAGAACGCGAAGGCCCGCTTGCGCGGGCCTTCGCGAGGATCCTTTGGGCTGGATTCAGGAACAACCGCCCTGCGAACCGCAGGTACCGCAGCCGCCGCCGGAGACCGGCTGGAGGTTGTTGAACACAAATCGCGCGTCCCCGTCACCGCCGTCGACGAAATCGATCTCGACACCGCGGATGTACTCCAGCGTGCCCTGGTCGACGATGACCCGCACGCCGTCAATCTCACGGACCCGGTCGTCGTCGTTCAGCTGATCGGTAAAGGTCATGCCGAAACTGACACCGCTGCAACCGCCGGGCGTCGCAAATACACGCACTCCCTGAATGGTTTCTTCTACCTGGCCGAGGAGTTCGGCCATCTTGCCCTGGGCCGGACTGGTAAGGCTCAGGTCGGTGTCGGACAGGACTGCTTGGTTCATGGATTCCACCTTCAGGGTCACAAGTCGGAAATAGTCTGCGAGTCTAGCATCATTGGCGTCGGATTTCAGTAGAGTCGATCGCGCGCCGAAAGCGCATACAGATGACGCTCTGCGTCCACGACGTGCTGCCCCCAGTCCTTGCAGAAACCCGAACGCCAGCGGCCGAGGGTGCGCCGGGCGTCGTGATTGCGTTCCAGGCGGGTCAGTCCGTTCTTGAGTTCGCAGTAGATATCGGTCAGGTCGTCGGCCAGACTGCCGCTCATCTCCTGGCGGTCCGGCGTGACGTCGTACTCCATCCAATAGCCATCGAGGTCGCCGAGCAGGCGACGCAGCCGGCTGAACAGCTCGAAACGCTGGTCGAGATCCACGCCGGCATCTTCCGGATTTTCTTCCTGCCAGGGGCCGACCGCGGCCATTGCCGCGTGCAATTGCGGCAACAGGGCATTCAACTGCCCCAACGCCACATCGCGCGCGTCCTCTTCAATCGATTCGATCAATGCACAGTAGCGACGGGCAATCGCGAGCAGTTCATTGACATTGGTATGCATGGCGCCTCCTCAGGACTCGGTGTGCGGGCAACGCAAGGCCCTGGCCGCAAGTCATTGTTTTTGCGGCTTTTGATACACACGTTGGGCTGAGGAAAAGTGTAGTCGAGATTTCGGCCGGGCCTAGCCCGGCAACTGACGGATATCTCAGAAAGCGAAAAAATGCGCGCCGACAAACCCCTGGCGTCGCCGACCGGGCGATTCAAACCTCGACCAGTTCGAAGTCTTCCTTGCCGGCACCGCACTCCGGACACTGCCAGTTCAACGGCACGTCCTCCCAACGGGTACCGGGCGGAATCCCCTCGTCCGGCAACCCCTTGGCCTCGTCGTAAATGAATCCGCAGATCACGCACATATAGGTTTTCATCGGTCGGGCTCCTCGGCTCGTACCCCAACTGCTTTATCGAGCGTGCGATTCTGCCAGATGCGACGCGTGGATTGGCGGGGTTGGCTACAGGGTTTGCCTTCGCTGCGCCGAACACCTCCGTGCGCGCTGCTACAATGCGCCGCGATGACACCCCCCCCTTGCATTCTGTGTATCGGCGGCCACGATCCGACCGGCGGTGCCGGTATCCAGGCGGACATCGAAACGATCGGCGCGCTGGGAGGCCGCGCGCTGACCCTGGTCACCGCACTGACGGTACAGGACACATCCGATGTGCGCGGGGTGCTGCCGACGCCACCGGATTTCTTCGCCGAACAGGCGACGACCCTGCTGCGCGACATGCAGCCCGACGCCATCAAGCTGGGGATGCTGGGCGACGCGGCCCTGCTGCCCACGCTGAGCGAGCTGGTGGCCGGGTTCGGTGGCCCCGTGGTGCTCGACCCGGTGCTTGCCGCCGGGGGCGGTTACGACCTGGACCGGGGGGGCCTCACCGGCCGGCTGCACCCGCTCCTGCGCCACGTCACCCTGCTGACCCCCAACCGTGCCGAGGCGCGACGCCTGGGCGGTGATCCAACATTGACGACGGCAATCGGGAACCTGCTGAAGGCGGGCACCGGCGCGATCCTGGTCACCGGCGCCGACGAGGCGGACGGCGATCAGGTCATCAACCAGTTGTATGGTGCCACCCCGGAACCATCGCTGTTTCGCTGGCCGCGTCTGCCACACAGCTATCACGGCTCCGGCTGCACACTGGCCAGCGCCTGCGCGGTGCGCCTCGCGCTCGGCGATGGACTCGTGGCCGCCGTGGAGGCCGCACAGGGTTTCACCTGGCGGGCGCTCGAACAGGCCCAGCGACCGGGTCGTGGGCAGGCGCTGCCATGGCGACGTTGAGGCGGCCCGTGTTGCGCGGCCTATATCTGATCACCGACGATGCGCGTCCCGGCCCGACGGCGATCGCGGCCCGGGTCGATGCGGCCCTGCGCGGTGGTGGACGGGTGGTGCAGTACCGCGATAAGGGACGCGACGCGCAACGTCGGCTCGACGAGGCACGGGCGCTGCAGACAGTGTGTGCTGAGTACGGGGCAGTCCTGTTGATCAACGACGATATCGAACTCGCTGCAGCCATCGGCGCAGACGGCGTGCACCTCGGTCGCGACGATACGGATATTGCCAGCGCCCGGCGCCGCCTGCCGGCCGGCAGCCTGATCGGGGCGTCCTGCTACGCGGACTTCGATAGCGCCCTTGAGGCCGTCGCTCAGGGCGCCGACTACGTGGCGTTCGGCAGTTTCCATACGTCGCCGACCAAGCCGCAGGCAGTGCGCGCCCCGACCGGGTTGCTGACGCGCGCGCGGCGCGAACTCGGGGTGCCGACGGTTGCGATCGGCGGCATAAGCCCCGAGAATGGCGCGGCGCTGGTGCAGGCCGGTGCCGACATGCTCGCGGTGATCAGCGCGGTTTTCGGCGCCGCCGACGTTACCGCTGCCGCCAAGGCCTTCGCCGACTGTTTCAACCCCGCCGAGGAGACCCGCCGATGAGCGCCGCACATGATCGCTTCGAACTCGCCCAACGCCACATCCCGGGTGGCGTGAACTCGCCGGTGCGGGCGTTCAAAGGCGTCGGCGGCGATCCGGTGTTCGTCGACAGCGCCGCCGGTCCCTACCTGTTCGACCCGGAAGGAAAGCGCTACATCGACTACGTCGGCTCCTGGGGACCGATGATCCTCGGCCATGCCCACCCCGAAGTGATCGAGGCAGTCTCCGAGGTGATCCATAAGGGCCTGTCGTTCGGTGCCCCGACCGAGATCGAGACCCGCATGGCCGACCGGGTCTGCGCGCTGATGCCGTCGATTGAACTGGTGCGCATGGTCTCGTCCGGTACCGAGGCCACGATGTCGGCCATCCGGCTCGCGCGGGGATTCACCGGGCGCGACAAGATCGTCAAGTTCGAGGGTTGTTACCACGGCCACTCCGATTCGCTGCTGGTGAAGGCCGGTTCGGGCGCCCTGACCCTCGGCGAGCCATCGTCACCGGGCGTGCCGGCGGCGCTCGCCGAACACACCATCACGCTCAGCTACAACGACCTCGACCAGGTCCGTGATGCGTTCGCCGCGGCCGGCGACCAGATCGCCAGCATCATCGTCGAACCGGTAGCGGGCAACATGAACTGCATCCTGCCGGAGCCCGGTTTCCTGCAGGGACTGCGCGAGGTCTGCGACCAGCACGGTGCGGTGCTGATCTTCGACGAGGTGATGACGGGCTTCCGGGTCGCGCTCGGCGGCGTACAGTCGCTGTACAACGTGCGCCCCGACCTGACCACCCTGGGCAAAGTGATCGGCGGCGGTATGCCGGTCGGCGCATTTGGCGGGCGCCGCGACATCATGCAGAAAATTGCGCCGCTCGGGCCCGTGTATCAGGCGGGCACCCTTTCCGGCAACCCGGTCGCGATGACGGCCGGTCTCAAGACACTCGAACTGATCGCGACGCCCGGCTTCTTTGAACAGCTCGGCGCAAAGGTCGAGACGCTGGTCCATGGTGTGACCGCCGCCGCACGCGACGCCGGTATCCCGCTGACCGAGAACCATGTCGGCGGCATGTTCGGCCTGTTTTTCACCGAACAGGACAAGGTCGGCGACTTCGCCGGTGCGACCGCCTGCAACGTCGAACGCTTCCGGGCATTCTTCCACGCGATGCTGGAGCACGGCGTTTACCTCGCGCCTTCGGCGTTCGAGGCCGGCTTCGTCTCGGCGGCACATTCCGATCAGGACATCGCGGCGACAGTCAGTGCCGCCGCGGCGGTATTCGCCGGCCTCAATTGAACCCGTACGCTTGAGCGAGTGGTTCGGCGAACTGCTGACGTGGATCGAAACCAACCCGGGCTACGCCGGCTGGGTGGTGTTTGCGATGTCGCTGGCCGAATCGCTGGCGATCGTCGGCGTACTCATCCCCGGCGTGGTGATCCTGTTCGGCGCCGGCGCATTGATCGGTGCCGGTGTGCTGGACTTCTGGAGCATGTGTCTTTGGGCGGTCGCCGGAGCGATCATCGGTGACGGCCTGAGTTACTGGCTGGGCCACCACTTCGAATATCTGACCGCGCGCTGGCGCTGGTTCCGACTGCACCCGGACCACCTGCGCAAGGGCATCGAGTTCTTCGAGAAATATGGCGATCTGAGCGTCGCATTGGGACGGTTTTTCGGACCCATCCGGGCGATCGTGCCACTGGTTGCCGGCTTGATGCACATGCCGCCGCGGCGCTTCTACACCGCCAACGTGCTTTCGGCACTGGTCTGGGCGCCGGCCTATCTCGTGCCGGGGATGGTACTGGGTGAGATCGGCGGGAACGGTGACTGGCGCTACCTGCTGTTCCCCGCCGCCGCGATCGGCTTGATCGTCCTGGTCTGGCTGGTCGTCCACAGCCGCATGCGACGCTGATCAACAAACGGCAGACGGCGGCTCGTGCTGCGGATTGATCAGCCGCGCCAGCTGCCGCAGGCGCTGCACGCTGTCGTCTGTCTCGAACAACGCCTGCTTGCGACCCAATCCCAGTGGCAGCAACTCGATCAACCGGTTGGCGACGTGGTCAGCGGTCACCGGCCGGGTTGCCAATCGGTCGAACGGGGGCCCAATCCGCTCCAGCAGCTCGGCGAGCAATCCTGCCATCCACGCCAGGTCGCCGGGCAGCGCCTGCTCGGCCGCCGGCGGCAACCGCTCCACCGATGCGCGCAACAATTGGTCGTGTTCGACAGCGACCTCGCGCAGCGCGACGCATTGCTCACCCGCACACACCAGGCCAAGCAGACCGTCATCCAGCTGCTCCCAGTCGGTGATGCGCGCCAGGGTACCGCTGCCGGCGGTGTTGGCCACGCCACCGGCCTCCGGGCCATCGATGATTGCCGCGACCGCGAAGGGCCGGTCCGCGCGCAGACATTCGCTCACCATGCGCAGGTAGCGTGGCTCGAAGATCCGCAGCGACAGCACCCCGCCGGGAAACAGGACCAGGTTCAGCGGGAACAGGGCCACCCGTTCCAACGCCGCCGCGGGATCAGCCGGCATCGCCCCAGCGCGCGCCCAGGCTGTGCGCCACCTGCAGATGGTCGAGCACCCGCGCGACCATGAAATCGATAAGCTCACTGACGCTGTCGGGACGAAAGTAGAACCCCGGATTGGCCGGCATGATCACCGCCCCCGCCTGCGCCAGGCGCAGCATGTTCTCCAGATGAATGGTCGACAACGGTGTCTCGCGCACCACCATGATCAACTTGCGTCGCTCTTTCAATGCGACATCGGCGGCGCGGTCGATCAGGTCGTCGCAGATGCCGTTCGCAATCGATGCCAGGGTACCGGTCGTGCAGGGGCAGATCACCAGGGCCTCGGGCGGATTCGAGCCGCTGGCCACAGGGGCTGTCCATTGTTGCCGCCCGAACACCTGCAGCTGCCCGGGCGCACTGGCAAACAGGTCTGACAGGTACCTCTGCATCTCTTCCGGCCGGCCGGGCAGACTGAGGTCGGTTTCCATGTTCACCACGACCTGCGCGGCCTGCGACACCATCAGGTACACCGTGCGCCCGGCCTGCAACAGGCACTCGACCAGGCGCAGGCCGTACTGGATGCCGGAGGCCCCGGTAAAGGCGACGGCGATAGGCGGCAAACGGTCGTTCATCTTGGCTATTTAAGCACGCCGAACAGGGGCGGTCGCGTGCTACGACGCGGCCGACCCGTCCGGCTCTCGTACCGTCCGGTCGACCGTCTGTGGCCCGGACAGACGCCCGGCACAGGATAAAGAAAACCGGCGATCTGGCCGATCTAATGCGGAATGAGCCTCGAACTCGACGACCTTTGGCTGGACAAGATGGATCGGCTGGAAGGGCTGACGCTTACCCAGAAGCGGCGGCTCTACCGGATCATGATAGTGGCCGCTGCCGGTGCGAGTTATCTGATCGATGTCCTGTTGCTGATCGCCTTCAGTCTTGCCGGTACCATCGATCCATCGCTGCCCGCCATCTACTTCGGGTTAGCGCTCGGTCACGTGGCACTGTTTTCCTCGCTGCACTGGAAGGGCCTCACCGACCACCTGAGCAACCCCCATCTGACGGTGTGGCAGACGGTCTATTCGCTGGGCGTGCAGATCCTCGGCATCTTGATCGCGCCACAGCTCACACAGCTGTTCCTTGGCTTGGTGTTCATCATCTTTGCGTTCGCCACGCTGCGTCTCTCGCTGCGATCGACCCTGGTGATCTGGGCCCTGTCCTGCATCGCGGCCGCGGTGGCACTGACCGGCACCGGCCAAACGAGCATCGGCATCACCGATCCCAGCACATGGGAGGCGGGACTGGTCGCGGTCGCGTTCTCCACCATCCTGTTGCGCACCATCGCGCTCGGCTACTACGGGACGGCCCTGCGATTGAGGATGTACGAGAAGAGCCGGTCGATCGAGGCCGCCGCCACACTCGACGCGCTCACCGGCTGCCTCAATCGCCGGCCAGCGCTCGGTGTGATCAGTGAACAGATCGCATTGCGCCGCCGCAAGGGTATCCGTACCGCCGTCCTGATGCTCGACCTGGACCACTTCAAGGCGATCAACGACCGCCTTGGCCATCTGACCGGTGACGAGGTGCTCCGACAGGTATCCGGCCGCATCCGGTCCACACTTCGCGAAACCGACAAGGTCGGTCGCTACGGTGGCGAGGAATTTGTCGTGATCCTGCCGGCCACCGATCTGACCGAGGGCAAAGCCGTTGCCGAACACATCCGCAATGGCGTCGCCAGCATGCGATGGCCGATGGTCGACCAGGCGCTGTGGGTCACGTTGTCGTGTGGCGTTACCGAGATCCGACCCGGCGACACCGTCGAGGATGTCGTCGGGCGCGCAGATGCGGCACTCTACGAGGCCAAACACAAAGGCCGCAACCGCGTCGACAGCGCTGCTGCCTGAGCCGCACAGGCCGAAGCCTGCGCTTCATCCGCGCGCCAGCGCATCCAGCAAACGCTGGTGGATACCTTCGAAGCCACCGTTGCTCATGATCAGCACATGGTCCCCCTGCGCGGCGAATTCGGCGATCTGCTGGACGATCGTAAGCGTTTCGTCACAGACGTTGAGGCGCTGCCCGAGACCGCGCAACACACCGGCCGCATCCCATTTCAGATCCGGCGGCGCATAAACCCACACGCGATCCGCCTGGCTCAGCGCGTCCGCCAGCTGTGCCGCGTGCACCCCCATGCGCATGGTATTGGAGCGCGGCTCCAGTACCGCGAGTATGCGTTGCTGGCCGACATGCCGCCGCAGGCCTTCCAGTGTCAGACGGATCGCGGTCGGGTGATGGGCGAAATCATCGTAGACGGTGACGCCACGGACCTCACCGCGACGCTCCATGCGACGCTTGACGTTGCGGAACCGTGCGAGTGCGGCGACCCCAACCGCGGGCGGCACACCGGCGTGCCGTGCGGCGGCCAGCGCCGCCAACGCGTTCGCGACATTGTGCTGACCCGTCAGCGCCCATTCCACCCGCCCGACATTGTCGGTCTCGCAGATCACGTCAAAGGCACTGCCGTCGGCGGTAGCATTGGCGATATGCCAGGTCGCCTCGTATTCCGGTGCGAAATGTTCGACCGGGGTCCAGCATCCCATATCCAGCACATCGTGCAGGTTGCCGTCGTCGAGCGGCGAGATGATCAGGCCGTTGCCGGGCACGGTTCGCACCAGGTGGTGAAACTGCCGCTGGATCGCCTCGAGGTCGTCGAAGATGTCGGCGTGATCGAACTCCAGATTGTTCATCACCAGGGTCCGCGGATGGTAGTGGACGAACTTGGAGCGCTTGTCGAAAAATGCTGTGTCGTACTCGTCGGCCTCAACGACGAAAAACGGTGACTCGCCCGCGCGTGCCGACACACCGAAGTTCTGTGGCACACCGCCGATCAGGAAGCCCGGGCTCAGACCGGCATGTTCGAGAATCCATGCCAGCATGCTCGCCGTGGTGGTCTTGCCATGGGTTCCCGCGACAGCCAGCACCCAGCGGTCTTGCAGGACATTTTCCGCCAGCCACTGCGGCCCCGAGATATAGCGCAGGCCACGCTCCAGCATGAACTCCACGGCAGGATTGCCGCGCGACATTGCATTGCCAACGACCACCTGATCGGGCGGCGGGTCGAGATGTTCGGGTTCATAACCCGAAATCAGTCGGATCCCGGCCGCTTCCAGCTGGGTACTCATCGGCGGGTAGACGTTGCTGTCGGATCCCGAAACTTCGTGCCCCAGGCTGCGCGCAATCAGCGCAATGCCGCCCATGAAGGTTCCGCAGATACCGAGGATATGGATTTTCATTCAGGTACTCGTCACCGGTGGGTAGATTCGAGCGATCAGGGTGAACGACATGACGGTGTAAGCGAGGACGACGACAACACCGAGCGCAAGGGGGACCTCGAGTGCGTGTCGCAACACGCCACCGAGCGCCAGGTGCAACCAGATGATCAACACGAGGTTCAACAATGCGACGCTTCCGGGGGTGCCGACCGCCTCGACCGGGATCTGTACCAGCGTCATCAAGATACCCGCGAGCACCCCCAGACCGAGAAATGCACTGGTGGTCTGTAACCAGCGGCGGGGGTGACCGCGGATCTGCAGCAGCGCGAACAACACCAGCATACTGAACAGCAGGTCAATCAGATTGGCGCCCAAGGCGTTACCGAAGCCTCCAAACAATTTGGCCCCGTTCGCGGCACCCAGGACCACATTGAGCACCGCGAACAACAGCAACAGGACGGGAGACGCGGGCAGGTCCTGGGGGCGCCGCCGCAGCAGAGCGAGTTCGACGAAAAACTTGATCAGTGCCTGCATGGATCGCATCCGCTGTAGAGGCGAGCCGATATCTTACCGCGTGACATACAGTCCGCGTCCCACCCGGTGTTATTCTTGCGTCCTCGAACGGAAGGAAATGATGCGGGAAGAATACATCGACACGCCGGACGCCCTGGCGACCCTGTGCGAAGAGCTCAAGCATAGCGAATGGCTGGCGCTCGACACGGAATTCATTCGCGAGAAAACCTACTATCCGCGGCTGTGTCTGATTCAGGTCAGCAACGGGGAGGTCGCGGCATGCATCGACCCCTTACGCCTTCCGGACCTGCAGCCGTTTCTGGACGTACTGTACGATGGCGCAATCTTGAAGGTATTGCATGCAGCCCGCCAGGACCTGGAGATCTTTCTGCACGACTACGATGGCCTGCCGATGCCGGTGTTCGATACGCAGCCGGCCGCCGCGTTGCTGGGACACGGCGATCAGATTGGCTACGCGAACCTCGTCAAGTTGCTACTCGGCGTGGAGCTGCCGAAGGACCAGTCGCGCACCGACTGGTCACAACGCCCGCTGGAGGATGACCAGCTCCGGTATGCGCTCGACGACGTCGTGTTTCTCGGCCAGATCTATCTGCACATGCGCGGCCACCTGTTCGATCGCGAGCGTCTGCAGTGGTTGGCAGCCGATTTTGCGCCGCTGACCGATCCGCAGACCTACTACCCGGATCCACAGACCATGTGGCGGCGGATCAAGGGTAAGCATCTGTTGCGCGGACGGCAACTCGCCGTGCTGCAGAAACTTGCGGCCTGGCGGGAGATCCAGGCACGCGAACGCGACCTGCCACGCAAATGGATACTGAAAGATGAGGTGATGATCGATCTCAGCCGCCGCATGCCGCGCGATCCGGGCGGTCTGGCGAAGATTCGTGGGCTCGAACCGGCACAGATTCGTCGCGAAGGCGAAGTGCTGATCGCACTGGTCAGCGCCGGCATCGAACTGCCACGCGACCAGTGGCCACGTGAAAAAGACCGACCGGCACCGCTCGACGCACAGCAGGAGGCAATGGTCGACCTGCTCAGTGCGGCACTGCGCCTGATCGCCGACCAACACCAGTTGTCTCCGATGGCGATCGCGAGTCGCAAGGAACTGGAGGGCTTCGTGCGCGGGGACCCGGACAGCGGCCTCCACGACGGATGGCGGAAATCGCTGGTCGGGGAAACGCTCGGCGCGCTCATGCGGGGAGAAAAGCGGCTGGAACTACGCGACGGCAGACTCGAGCTGTCTGAAACGGGCTAGCCGATCACGCGGTTGATACGCAGCACGAAGGGTATCTTCTTCAGACGCCGCATGATGCTGGCCAGGTGTTTGCGTCCTTTCACCGACACCACGAAACGCAGACTGGTGCTGAGACCGTCGCGCTCCTCGCTTCGGACATCCTCGATATTCGAACCCTCTTCGGCGATCATCGAGGCGATTGTCGCGAGCATGCCGCGCTGATTGCCCGCATCGACGCGAATCGCAGTCGAGAACTCGCCACTCACCTCGTCAGACCATTGCACGTCCAGCCAACTCTGGCCCTGGCGACGGAAATCCCCCAGATTCGGACAGTCGTGATGGTGCACGACCAGGCCACGCCCCGGGCTGAAGATCGCCACCACCGGATCGCCGGGTATCGGGCCGCAGCACTTGGCAAAGCTGACGACCATGCCCTCGGTGCCTTTGATCGTCAGTGACCCTGCCGAGGCGGCATCGGACGAAGGTTGTTCTTCGCTGTTGATCAGCAGCCGCGCCACCAGTTTCGCCATACGGTTGCCGAGACCGATCTGTTCGAGCAACAGATCGAAGCTGGCCAGGCCAAGTTCGGCAACCAACTTGCTGCGATCGGCATCGTCGATACCGCTGCAGTCGCGGCCCAGCGCTTCGATCTCCCGTTCCAGCAGGCGGCGGCCGAGTTCGATCGCCTCCTTTTGTTCGAGTCGCTTCAGATACGACCGGATGGTCGCGCGCGCCTTGCCGGTCACGACGAAATCCAACCATGCCGGATTCGGCCGATTGTTCGGTTTGGTGATGATCTCGACGGTCTGGCCGTTGCGCAGTTGCGATCGCAGCGGCGCCAGGCGGCGGTCGATACGCGCCGCAACACACTGATTGCCGACATCCGAATGGACCGCGTAAGCGAAATCGATGACGGTTGCGCCCTTCGGCAGCACGAAGATCTGACCCCGCGGAGTGAACACATAGACCTCGTCCGGAAACAGGTCGACCTTGACGTGCTCGAGGAACTCCATCGAGTTGCCCGAGTCTTTCTGGACCTCGAGCAGGTTGCGCAGCCAGTCGGCCGCGGCATCCGGGGTCAGGGCACCACCCGCATCCTTGTACTGCCAGTGTGCCGCGATACCCTCCTCGGCGACCCGGTGCATCTCGCGTGTGCGGATCTGGATCTCGATCGGCAGGCCGTGCGGCCCGAACAGGATGGTGTGCAGCGACTGATAGCCGTTCGCCTTGGGAATCGCGATGTAGTCCTTGAACTTGCCGGGCACCGGCCGGTAGAGGTTGTGCACCACGCCCAGCACGCGATAACAGCTGTCCACCGAATCGACGATGATCCTGAACGCGTAGACGTCGGCGAGTTCGTTCAACGACAGCCGCTTCTCCAGCATCTTGCGGTAGATGCTGTAGACATGCTTTTCCCGCCCGTAGACCTCGCCGTCGAACCCCTCCTGCTGCAGGCGCCCGCGCAACACCTCTTCGATATTGCCGACGACCTCCTTGCGATTGCCACGACGTTTGCGCAGGGCCGCACGGATGATGTTGTACCGCCATGGCCAATGCGCGGCCATGCCCAGTTCCTGCAACTCGTGGCGGATGCTGTTGATGCCCAGACGGTTGGCGATCGGTGCGTAGATGTCGAGCGTCTCGCGCGCAATGCGCCGCGCCTTGTTCGGCGCCATCACGCCCAGGGTGCGCATGTTGTGCAGCCGGTCGGCTAGCTTGATCAGGATGACCCGGATGTCGCGGGTCATCGCCAGCATCATCTTGCGGAAGTTTTCCGCCTGCGCTTCCGCGCGTGAACGGAACTTTATCTGGGTGAGTTTGCTGACGCCGTCGACCAGCTCGGCGATCTGCGGACTGAATTCACGGGCCAGCTGATCCTTGGCGGTCTCGGTGTCCTCGATCACATCGTGCAGGATCGCCGCCATCAGGCACTGGTGGTCCATGCGCATCCCGGCCAGGATGCGCGCGACGGCCACCGGATGATAGATATAGGGCTCGCCGGAGAGCCGGTTCTGGCCCTCGTGGGCCTCGGCACCGAACAGGTAGGCGCGGTAGACCTCGCGCACCTGTTCTTCGGGGAGATAGGCCTCCAGGTCGCTACAGAGGTCGCTGATCAAAAACCGGTCATCGCCCGCGACCGCGGCAACAGACTCCGCGCCGGGCGTCGGTAGCGTGGCGATCTCAGAACGCGAGGCGTCCACCTTTCCGTCTACTCATCGTCGTTCCCCATGTCCACGACGCCCAGCTCACCGGCGAGGGCCGCGGCCAGCTCCTCGTCGATCGAATCGGTGGTGTCGACGGGTTCGGCGACGGTCTCTTCGTTGATCAGGCCCTCGGCGATCTCGCGCAGCGCGACGACCGTGGGCTTGTCGTTCTCCCAGGGCACCAGCGGATCCACGCCATTGACCAGCTGGCGCGCGCGACGGCTGGCGAGCAGGACCAGGTCGAAACGGTTGTCCACGTTCGAGAGACAGTCTTCTACGGTGATGCGTGCCATGGCGGTTTCGGGACTCCAGGATCAAAAAATTCAGTGATAACGGTCAATTATATGAATCTGAAGGCGCCCCGCCAAGCATCGTCGCCAGCGCACCCGCATACCGGGCCGCCTGGCGTGGTTCGCGCAGCCGCTCGGCCGACACGATCGCCCGCAGATCGGCGAGCGCGACGGCAAAATCATCGTTGATCACCAGGTAATCGTATTCCGGGTAGTGCGACAGCTCGGCGCACGCATCCAGCATCCGCCGCTCGATGACGTCCTGGCTGTCCTGGCCACGCCCGGCAAGGCGATCGCGCAACGCCTCGATGCTCGGCGGTGCGATGAAGATCGATACGGCCTCGGGAAACCGGTGACGCACCTGCCGGGCGCCCTGCCAGTCGATCTCCAGGACC
Organism: Chromatiaceae bacterium; assembly: GCA_024235395.1. Classification (NCBI taxonomy): domain Bacteria; kingdom Pseudomonadati; phylum Pseudomonadota; class Gammaproteobacteria; order Chromatiales; family Chromatiaceae; species Chromatiaceae bacterium. Next base: position 1,066,206 of record JACKMK010000003.1, on the reverse strand, counting down.
AGATCCCGACCGGCGCCCAGCTGCTCGCGCACCGTGGCCTCCGCGGTGCCGTAATAGTTGTCGAACACACGTGCATGTTCGAGGAAGGCCCCCTGTTCGACCAGTTCCTCAAACCGCTCGACGCCGACGAAATGGTAGTGCACACCGTCCTGCTCACCGGGTCGCATCGCGCGGGTTGCATGCGATACCGACATCACCAGCCGTGCATCACCGGGCACCAGTTCGCGCAGCAGGCTCGTCTTGCCCGCGCCGGACGGCGCCGAAACGATGAACAATATGCCTGAGTGGGACATCGCCGCCGGCCGCCTATTCGATGTTCTGGACCTGTTCCCGCATCTGCTCGACCAGCACCTTCATCTCGACCGAGATCGCCGTGGTCTCGCTGTCCGCCGACTTCGAACCCAGGGTATTGGCCTCGCGATTCAGTTCCTGCATCAGGAAATCCAGGCGCCGCCCCACCGGCTCGTCCTGGCGCAACACGCGGGTGACCTCGTCGAGGTGGGTGTTCAGACGGTCCATCTCCTCGTCGACATCCAGGCGCTGTGCGAGCAACGCCATCTCCTGTTCGAGCCGATCCTTGTCAAGATTTTCCGCCACCTCGGCCAGGCGAGTCCGCAACCGTTCGCGGACCGACGCGATCACCGCAGGCATCTTTTCGCGCGCGGCATCGACCTGAACCCGCATCGCCTCGACCCGCTGCGCAATCATCTCCGCGAGCCTCGTACCCTCTCGCTCACGACATTCGACCAATGCGTCGATCGCCTGCTCGAGCAACGCGAGCGCGGCCTCCTGGACCGGCGTGAAATCCTGTTCGGCACTCTCCAGCACGCCGGGCCAGCGCAACACGTCCATGATGCTCGGATGATGTGAACTGTGCAGCCGGTGCGCCATCTTGTCGGCCGCCGCGAGAATCTGATCGACCAGCGCGTCGTTGACCTGCAGTTCGACCGCCGCTGTCCTTGCGGCCTTGTAACGCAGGCCGCACTCCACCTTGCCGCGCCCGAGGCGCGCGTTCAGGCGGTCGCGTACGACGGGCTCGATGGCCCGCAGATCCTCAGGCAGACGCACCGTGGCCTCGAGATAACGGTGGTTTACTGAACGAATTTCCCAGGTGAGCTCACCGAACTCGCCGTGTCCCTGTTGGCGCGCAAACGCCGTCATGCTCCGAATCATATTCTCCCCGGGGTGCTTCGCCCTGTCCCATCGGCCTTGGGCTTTGCGTGTATCATATGCCGCATCGAACGCCAACGCACCGTGACCGACAGCGCCGCATGTCCTCCCGCCCCCGCGATAGCCTCCCGGTCGGCACAGTGCTCGACTGCTACCGGATTACGAAACTGATCGGTAGCGGTGGCTTCAGTCTCATCTACCTCGCCGAAGACGAAGACAACCACGACGAAGTCGCCATAAAGGAGTACCTGCCGAAGCGCTTCGGCACGCGCCACAAGGGTCTGGTGGTCACCGTCAGCAAGGAAGAGAAGCAGGAAAGCTTCCAACGCGGCAGACGCCTTTTCTATCAGGAAGCCCGGGTCCTGGCCACGCTCCGTCACCCCAACATCGTGCACGTTCGCAACTGTTTCCTGGCGAACAACACCGCCTATCTGGTGATGAACTACGAGCCCGGCAAGAACCTCGGGCGCTACATCAAGAAGCGCGAAGGCGGACTCAGCACGACTTTTCTGATGACGGTGTTTCCGCCGCTGCTCGACGCGTTGGAGTTGATCCACAGCCGCCACCAACTGCATCTGGACATCAAGCCGAGCAATGTCCACCTGAGGCCCGGTGGCAACCCGCTGCTGCTCGACTTCGGGGCCGTATATCACCTCGACGATGTCGGCGAGAAGAAGGCCCAGGTGGTGACCCCCGGTTTTTCACCGATCGAGCAATACTACGCATCCGCCCGCGTCGGGCCCTACACCGACGTATACGCGATCGGCGCGACGATGCGCGCCTGCATCGAGGGCAAACCCCCACCGTCCGCGGTGGAGCGGCACGCCCAGGACAGCCTGGTGCCGGCGGTCGAGGCGTTCGGTGCGCGCTACCCGCACGAGATCCTCGAGTCGATCGATTGGGCCATGCAGATCGAGTACGCGAACAGGCCGCAGACCGCGGCAGAATTGCGCGACGCGCTGCTCGGCCGTACCCCGGTCCCGAAGATCTCGACGTCGATTGCCTGATGGACCAGATCGACACCCCGCGCAACTTCGAAGCGGCCAAGGCAAGCCTGGTCGGGGATCGCCAATGCAACCAGGACCGCTGCCTGTTCCTGGGCAATGACGACACGGTCCTGCTGGGCCTGGCCGACGGCCTCGGCGGACACCCGCGCGGCGAAGTGGCCGCCCAGCTGTTGATGGACGTCTGCGAATCGATGTTCCGTCAAGCCGCGAAACCGCTGCACGACCCCGAGCAGTTCATGCTGCAGTGTATCGGCAAGGCGCACAACGCCATCATCCAGTTCGGCCGACGCCAGCAGCCACCGATCGCCCCGCGCACGACCGCCGTGCTGGCGACCATCCAGGGCGGCATCGCATACTGGGCACATGTCGGCGACAGCCGGCTGTATTTCATCCGACACGGCCAGGTGCTCGCGCAGACGCGCGACCATTCGCTGGTACGGTTCGTGCGCGAAAGTGCACACGAGGTTTCGCGCCCACGTTCCAGTCTGACGCGCTGCCTGGGCGGCATGCCCCAACCGCCGACGACGACCTGCGGCCCCCCGACCCTCCTGCAACAGGGCGACGCGATCGTGCTATGTTCGGATGGATTATGGGGACAGATTTCGGACCAGGCGCTGGTGGCAGCCTTGGGCGATGCGCGGACGCCCGTCGACACCAGCCTGCCAACCTTGGTTCGACGCGCCGCGGCGATGCCGGGCAGCGACAATGTCACGGCGGTCGCGCTGCGTTGGCAGGCCCCCGCCGCTGTGCAGAGCGATCAGAGCGAAACGCTCGAGCCGCCGCGCGATCCGCGTGTCGAACGGGCGATCCGCCATCTGCGCGGCGTACTCAAAAAGATCAGCACCTCGAAGTGAGCGGAGAGACACCATGCGACCGAGCGGACGAGCGCCCAACCAGATGCGCCCAATCACCTTCACCCCGAACTACACGATGCACGCGGAAGGCTCCGTATTGGTCGCGTTCGGCAACACCAAGGTCATCTGCACGGCGAGTATCGAGGAGCGCCAACCGCGCTGGCTGAAGGACACCGACAGCGGCTGGGTGACCGCCGAGTACGGTATGTTGCCGCGCTCGACGCACACCCGGCTCGGGCGGGAGGCGGCGCGTGGCGGACAAGGGGGTCGCACCATGGAGATCCAGCGGCTGATTGGTCGTGCGCTGCGCGCCGCTGTCGACCTCAAAAAGCTGGGGCCGCGCACCATCACCCTCGACTGCGACGTGATCCAGGCCGACGGCGGAACCCGCACCGCTTCCATTTCCGGCGCCTTCGTCGCACTCAGCCAGGCATTGGCCAAACTGCGGCTGGGCAAGAGCATCGAGACGGATCCGCTGCTCGGCAACGTCGCCTCGGTATCGGTCGGAATCTACAACGGCGTGCCGGTGCTCGACCTGGACTACGCCGAGGACTCGGGGGCCGCCACCGACATGAACGTCGTCATGGACGATCAAGGGCGTTTCATAGAGGTGCAGGGCACCGCCGAAGCCGCACCGTTCACCAACGACGAACTCAACGCCATGCTGGCGCTCGCGCGCGATGGCATCGACCAGATCGTCGCGGCCCAGAACGCCGCGCTCGACACCGAGTGACGCGGGCCGCCAGAGTCCTCCCCACGTCTACCCCGAAGGAACCCACCGCATGCCGCAACGCGTCGTACTGGCCACCGGCAACCCGGGCAAAGTCAAAGAATTCCAGGAACTGCTCGCCGAGCACGATGTCAGCATCGTCCCGCAGTCCGACTTTGCAGTACCCGATGCCGAGGAAACCGGCCTGACCTTTGTCGAGAACGCGATCCTCAAGGCCCGAAATGCCGCGATGCACACCGGCCTGCCGGCCATCGCCGACGACTCGGGGCTGGAGGTCGATCACCTCAACGGCGCACCGGGGATCTATTCGGCCCGTTATGCCGGTGATGCCGGCAGCGTGGCGAACAACGAAAAGCTGCTCAAGGCCCTGGCGGGCGTCCCGACACAAGAGCGCGGCGCACGCTTCCAATGCCTGCTGGTCTACCTGAGACACGCCGACGACCCCACCCCGATCATCTGCCAGGGGACCTGGGAAGGGCGCATCCTGGAGTCGGCACAAGGCGAGGCGGGCTTCGGTTACGACCCGCTGTTTTTCGTACCGACCGACAACTGCAGCGCCGCACAGCTCGCTGCGGACCGCAAAAACAGCCTCAGTCACCGCGGCCAGGCATTGCAGTGCCTGCTGGCCGCGCTCGCACACCGCTGATCACATCCTGGGTCAGGCTACCACTGCCAGATGATCCACTGATTGACGTTGCCCCTGACCGGTTCTCCGGGTTGATAGTCGAGGGTACCGTCGCCATTCACGTCGACGAAGTAATACGGTGGACCGACACGCGGCAGGACCCTGACGAGAAAAAGCGCGCCATTGCGGCGGTACTCGTAAATCGTCTCCTGCTCGGTGCGACGTATCGTCACCTCGGGTTCGAGCGCCTCGCCGGAGCGCAGCGGCGGCGGTGGGGGCGGTGCTTCGAGCGCCTCGCCTTCGGCCGCCAAGGGGCCGCGTGCCGCGCAAACCAGTCCCAGCAGGACCAACCCCGTCCAAAACCGCCCGGTCATCTGCGTTACCACACTGCCTCCTGAACAAGATCCTTGCCGGTTACGTTCATCAATCATCGCATGTGTGCCGGTCGGGAAACGAGCATCGCACCTGCGTCAGAGCTCCAACAGGATCTCCTGTTCGGCCTCGGACGGTTCCAGGCTGCGGGTCTCATAGTGCCGAAAGATCGCCTCGACGATCTGTTGCGGTTCGTCGCAGACCTCGAACAGCGCCATATCCTCCGGCCCGATGGTGCCACCCGACACCAGGGTATCGCGGAACCAGTCCAGCAAGCCGCTCCAAAACGCGCTGCCGACCAGGACGATCGGAATGCGGCGCGTCTTGCCGGTCTGAACGAGCGTCAGGATCTCCGCCAACTCATCCAGCGTGCCGAATCCGCCCGGCAGCACCACATAGGCCGACGCGTACTTCACGAACATCACCTTGCGGGCGAAGAAATGGCGGAAATGCAACGAGATGTCCTGGTAGCGGTTGGGCTGTTGCTCCAGCGGCAGCTCGATGTTCACGCCAATGCTCGGCGACTTGCCACCCTGCGCGCCCTTGTTGGCGGCTTCCATGATCCCCGGCCCACCACCACTGACGATCGAGAAGCCGGCATCCGACAGCAGCCGCGCTGTCTGCTCGGCCTTGACGTACCAGGGACTATCCGGGGGCGTACGGGCGGAACCGAACACGCTGATGGACGGCCGGATCAGGCACAGCTTCTCGAATCCCTCGACGAACTCCGCCATGATCTGGAAGATGCGCCACGATTCGCGTTGCAGCTGCACGTCGGCGACACCCTTGTCGATCCGCTTGCCCGTCATGTCGTTCATCTGCCCCTCGCTGGTATCGGTGAAAACCGGATCGTTGCCATGTTTCCCAATGACGCTATCGGCCACAGGCGGCGCAACATTTGCGCGCGAATCGAGTCCGGCGTCATGGACCCCAGGCATCGTGAAGCCACGTTTGGACGCGGTGCCTCTCGGCCGGTAGCATTGTAGCGATGTCCCACCCGGCCCGATCACGGTCGATCCAAAGCGAGAGCCCCTACATGAAGACCACCGTTATCGGCCTAGGCGCCATGGGTGCCGGAATGGCCGGCAATCTGTACCGCGCCGGTCACCTCGACCGGGCATGGAACCGCACTGCCCAGCGTGCGCAAGATGCGGCGGCGCTGCACGGTTTCGCAGTCGCGGATTCGCTGGAGAACGCGGCGGCGCAGGCCGACCTGGTGATCACCTCGGTCTCGGCCGACGCCGACCTGCTGGAAATCGTCGATCGACTGGCGCCTGCTATGACCGCCGCGAGCGTGGTCCTCGATACCTCGACGGTGAGCATCGATACGGCACGCCTGGCCGCGGAGCGGCTCGGTGCACACGGGATTCATTTCCTCGATGCCCCGGTCTCCGGCGGCAAGGAAGGCGCCGAAAAGGGCACCATGGTGATGATGGTCGGCGGCGACGCCAAGGTGCTCGAGCAGCTCATGCCGGTGCTCGACAGTATCAGCCGCAAAGTCGTGCACATGGGGCCGGTCGGCAGCGGACAGGCCACCAAAGCAGTGAACCAGATCATGTGCGCGGGCATCAACCAGGCGGTCACCGAGGCATTGGCGTTCGGGCAGCACCAGGGTTTGGACATGGACAAGGTGGTCGACGTGGTCAGCAGTGGCGCGGCAGGCAACTGGTTCGTCGAGCACCGTGGGCGCAGCATGACCAGTGGCGTGTTCGAACCGGGCTTTCGCGTTGCGCTGCACCACAAGGATCTTAAGATCTGCCAGGCGATGCTGGCCGCGGACCATGTGCAGCTGCCGATGGTCGAGATGACGCTGCTGCACTACGAACGCCTGATGAAGCAGGGTCACGGCGACGAGGACATCTCGGCGCTGTATCGCATCAAGCGCCCCCTGTTCGACGAACAGGCCTGATCGGGAATCCGCCAGACCGACGTATGCAACACTGTGGGGCGGCGCTGTCGCGCCGGCCGGAAGCCGTTATTCACTGCCGATCATGAACCGATGAGCGATCTCAATGCCAGGCAACGCGAGGCGGTACGCTACCTCGACGGGCCCCTGCTGGTGCTCGCCGGCGCAGGTTCCGGCAAGACGCGCGTGATCACCGCGAAGATCGCCCACCTGGTGCTGCAGGCAGGCGTCGCCGCGCGCCAGATCACCGCGGTGACTTTCACCAACAAGGCCGCGCGCGAGATGAAGCAGCGGGTCGGTCGCCTGCTCGGTGACGATGCCGGCCGCGGACTCACGGTGTCGACCTTCCACACCCTGGGTCTGAACATGCTACGCAGCGAACTCGCTGCAGCCGGCCTGCGACGCGGGTTCAGCATTCTGGACGAGCAGGATACCGAGCAGCTGCTCGGCGATCTGGCCAAACAGGACAACGCCGACAGGGCGTCACTGCTGCGCGCACGCCGGCAGATATCGGACTGGAAGAATGCGCTGATCGATCCCGAGACCGCGCTGCGCACCGCCGGCGATGAACTCGCGGTCGATCAGGCGACGCTGTATGCCGCCTATCAGAGGGCGCTGCGGGCCTACAACGCGGTCGATTTCGACGACCTGATCATGCTGCCGGTCGGCCTGCTGCGTGACGACCGCGCGCTGCGTGAACGGTGGCAGAACCGCATACGCTATCTGCTGGTGGACGAATACCAGGATACCAACGGCGCCCAATACGAAATGGTCAAGCTGCTGGTTGGTGTACGCGGCGCGCTGACGGTCGTCGGAGACGATGACCAATCCATATACGCCTGGCGGGGCGCGCGCCCCGAGAACCTGGCCCGCCTGCGAGACGATTTTCCACGCTTGAAGGTCGTCAAGCTGGAACAGAACTATCGCTCGACGGCCCGCATCCTGCGCGCCGCCAACCAACTGATTGCCAACAACGAGCACGTATTCGAAAAGCGTCTGTGGAGCGAGTTGGGACCGGGCGAGCCGCTGCGCATGATCAGCTGTCGCGACGAGGACGATGAAGCCGAGCGCGTGGTCAGCGAGATCATCCGCCAGCGGTTCAGCAGCTCGGCGGCATTCGCCGACTTTGCGATCCTTTACCGCGGCAACCATCAGGCGCGGCCGTTCGAGAAGGCGCTGCGCGCGCACAGCATTCCCTATTTCATCAGCGGCGGGACCTCGTTCTTCGCGCGCAGCGAGATCAAGGACCTGATGGCCTATCTGCGCCTGTTGATCAATCGCGACGACGACAGCGCCTTTCTACGCATCGTCAACACGCCGCGGCGGGAGATTGGCACCAGTACACTGGAGACGCTGGCCAACTACGCCACCCAACGGACATGTTCGCTGTTCGATGCAATCGGGCAGTTCGGCCTCGACAACCTGTTGCAGCCGCGCGCGCTGAGCAGGCTGCGCAACTTTGCCGACTGGCTCGACCGGCTGGAACGCGATACGCAGGACAGCGCACCGCCGGAAACGCTGCAACGCCTGCTAGATCAGCTCGACTACCGGGCCTGGCTGACTCAGACGAGCACCAGCACCAAGGGTGCGGACCGCCGCTGGGAGAACGTCGAGGAACTGGTCGGCTGGCTGGATCGACTGCATCAGGACGACACGCGCGATACCGGTCTCGACAAACTGGTCGGCCATCTCTCGCTGCTGGACATCCTCGAACGACAGGACGAGGACCAGGGTGGCGACCGCGTCTCGCTGATGACGCTGCACGCCGCCAAGGGCCTGGAGTGGCCGCACGTGTTTCTGGCGGGCATGGAGGAGGAACTGCTGCCGCACCGCAGCAGCATCGAGGAGGACAACCTGGCCGAGGAGCGCAGACTCGCCTACGTCGGCCTGACCCGCGCCCAGCGCACGCTGGTCATGACCTGCGCCGAGCGGCGGCGACGCGCCGGCGAGTTGGTACGTTGCGAGCCGAGTCGCTTCCTTCAGGAACTGCCGGACGACGACCTTTCATGGGAGGGACGCGGCGCCCAATTGAGCAAGGAGGAAAAGCAGGCTCGCGGCAAGGCGCAGCTGGCGAGCCTGAAGGCCATGCTTGGCACCTGAGGCCGCGCCGCGGGCGATGGGCCGGCCACCGCGGCGGCCCGCGGATCTCGCCGCAGACAGCCGCCGCGCCAGGTAGCCGTCACTCCGCCTGGCTTACCAGGTAGGCGACTCCGGCCTCGATATCCGCATCGGACAGGTCCATTCGCCCACCCTTGGGCGGCATCGCGTTCTTGCCGGTCAGCGCGTTCTTGACCAGCGCGTCCATGCCCTGGGCAATGCGCGGCGCCCACGCCGCCTTGTCGCCCAGCTTGGGGGCCCCGGCCGCCCCGGTCGTGTGGCACACGAAACAAGCCGAGTCATACACCGTCTTGCCCTTGGCGAGATCCGGCGCCGATTCGCCGGCAGTCTCCGGCGCGACCGCCGCGGCGACCGCCTGGGCGGCGTCGGCAACCGTTTCCGCGACCGTCTCTGCGGCCTGCGCGACCGCCTCGACAGGACCTGCCGGTGCCGCCGTGGTCGCGGACGCATCCACGCCACTCTCCTTGAGCATGTGTTCGATCGCCGCGCGGATCTCGCCGTCGCTGACCATCGCGCCACCCTTCGGCGGCATGCCGCCCTTGCCGGTAATCGCACTCGCGGTCAGTCCATCGAGACCACCCTGCGCCGCCAGTCGCGTCGACCAGGCGTCTTTGTCCCCGACCTTCGGCGCACCCAGCACTCCGGTGGAATGACAGGCGTTACAGGCACTCGCGACGATCTCGGCACCGCTTTTCGGCTGTGCCGCAGCGGGCTGCGCCTGGGCGACATTGACCGAGCCGACCCGCTGGATGCGCTCGGCGATAGCGGCTTGCATCCGCGGATCCTGGCCACGCTCCTGCTCGGCGTCACCGGTGATCTTCTTGGCGGCGACCATGATGATGAAGGTAAAGGCGACAAGCGCCCCCAGTACGATGATAAACATGCGCAAAAAGGCAGTGTCGTTATGTGCAGACACGGTAGTCGCTCCTCGGAATGTCGTTCGGCAAGGCGGGCAGCGCCCGAAAAATTCCGGGCGATTATAGCGGTTTAGATTATCGGGGGATACCGCACGCCAGGTCAGCCGGCGCGTTTGGGCGTGTATTCACCGATTTCGGACAGGCGCGAGAGATCGTGGACATCGATACGCTGGCGGTCGCAGCTCATCACGCCTTCGCTGCGCAGCTTGCGCAGCACCCGGTTGGTGTGCACCGGCGTCAACCCCGTGAGTTCGCCGAGCATCTCCTGGGTGAGAGGAAACGGCATTCGCCGGTTCGCGTGGTCCACTTGCCCGCGCTGATCCAGGCGGTGGAAGAGATCAGCGACGGCGAACGCGATCCGCTGCTCGGCCGATTTCCGACCGAGGCCGAGAATATGCGACTCACATTTCACGAGATCGTCACCCTGGATCGATGTGATGCGGCGCCCGATGTCGGCATGCCGGTCGATCATCGCGTGCAGATCGGCCTGCGAGAATCCGCACACCACCACGTCGGTGATCGCCAGCGCGCTGTGCGTGTAGTTCTCCTGCGACAACGCGGCGTAGCCGACGAAATCGCCCGGCAACGCGACACGCAGTCCCTGCCGACTGCCATCGGAATGGGTGCGGTACAACAGCAGCCATCCCTCGAACAGGGTGTAGGCCATGTTGGCCAACGAGGATTCGCGGTACAGCTCACTGCGTGCGGCGATCTCGTACTGTCCCGTGCGCCGCGACTCGGCGTCGGACAGATAGTCTTCTGCCACCACCTGGAACAGGGCCTTCTGGCGCACCGGGCAATCGGTGCACCTGACGGGTGACTGGCGTATCTCGGTCGTCGGGTTGTTTTTCGGCACGAGTCGCGCTTCTCCTGATCTGTGACCGGAAACTGACGGGGCACCGTAACGACCCGTCGCATGGAAAGCGGGCGACACGAGGGCAGCCCCGGGGCACGCGGCTAACCGTTTATATTATGACAAGCCGGTGTGGCGGTATACGCGAGAACCCTCACGCCGCAAGGGGTTTCGTCTTTGTGCACCGCCTCAGTCCGCTTCCCGGTCCAGGGTGCAGCAGTGCCCACCCGGCTGCAATGCCGCCTGCGGGCGACGGCGGCCGAGGATCTCGCCGGTGACCGGATTGGGCCGAAAGGTCGTGCACCCCTTGAGCCCGCTGCGGTGCGCCAGTTCGTACAGCGCCTGGAACTCGGCGAACGGATAGTCGGCGGGGACATTGATGGTCTTGGAGATCGCACTGTCGACATACGGCTGGAGCGCCGCCTGCATCGCCAGGTGGTCATGCGGCGCGATGTCGAACGCATTGACGAACTGCCCGGGCAGACGGGCCGCGCTGCCGGCGCGCAACCGCCACAGTGCGTGCGCGCGGTCTTCGACGTCGAACATGCGATGGCCTCCGTCGGCGGTGAGCACCCGGCGGGAGCAGAAGAAGTCGAACACCGGCTCGATCCCGCTGGACACATTGTCGGCCAGCAGGCTGATGGTGCCGGTAGGCGCGATCGCCAGCAGATGGCTGTTGCGGATCCCGTGCGCAGCGATCCCGGTCCGGATGTCTTCGGGCAGGCTCCGTACGAAAAGGCCGGCGAGATAGGCATCGCGCTCGAACATCGGAAAGCTGCCCTTCTCGCGCGCCAGTTCGACCGACGCGCGGTAGGCACTGTGGCACACGGTAGCCATCATGTGTGCTGCCAGCTTGCGCGCGGACGGTTGGGCGTAATGCGCGCCGAGCATGATCAGCGCGTCGGCCAGCCCGGTCACACCGAGTCCGATGCGGCGCTTGCCGCGCGCCTCGGCGGCCTGCCGCTCAAGCGGAAAACGCGATACGTCGATGACATTGTCGAGCAGACGCACGGCGACACGGACGGTCTCGGCGACGGCGTCGAGATCGAGACGCGCGTCCGGACTGAACGGGGCCTGCACGAACCGCGTCAGGTTGATCGAACCGAGATCGCAGGCGCCGTAGGGCGGCAACGGCAGCTCGCCGCAGGGGTTCGAGGCGCTGATCTGTTCGCAATAGGCGAGATTGTTCCAGCGATTGATCTGGTCGACGAACAGCACGCCGGGCTCGGCCCAGTCGTAGGTCGCGCGCATGATCTTCGACCACAAGGCACGTGCCGACACCGAACGCAGTACCCGGCATGCTACCGGGCCGTCGTCGCCGGACCAGCGACGCACCACCGAACCCCCTGACGGCTGGCCCCGCTCCGGGGCCAGCGCCGCCTCCGGAAACACCAGCGGCCAGTCGTCGTCGGCAGCGACCGCCTGCATGAACGCATCGCTGACCTGCACCGAGAGGTTGAACCGTCGCAGCGCACCGGGATCCCGCTTGGCATCGATGAAACGCTCGATATCGGGGTGGTCACAGCGCAGGGTCGCCATCATTGCGCCACGCCGCGCCCCGGTGGACAGGATGGTGCCGCACATCGCATCCCAGATATGCATGAACGAGACCGGCCCCGAGGCGATGCGCCCACTGGCACGGGCCACGCTGCCGGCCGGGCGCAGCGTCGAGAAGTCATAACCGACCCCGCCGCCGGCCTGCAGTGTCACCGCCCCTTCCTTGAGGCTGTCGAAGATGTGTTCGACGCTGTCCTCGATCCGCCCCATCACGAAGCAGTTGAACAGCGTCACCCGCTGTTCCGTGCCCGCCCCGGCCAGCACCCGACCGCCGGGCAGAAACCGGAAATCCTGCAGAATGGCCAGAAAGCGCTGCCGCCAGGTGTCCGCATCCCCGCCCTCGGCCGATGCCAGCGCGTCGGCGACCCGCTGCCAGGTGTCACCGATGTCGCGGTCCGCCGACTCACCGGCGTGTCGGTACTTGGTCCGCCAGATGTGCTCGGCGAGCTCAGTGGCAAAAGGTGACTCGCCCACGCCGCCTCCTCGTCCGCGGTTGCCAGGCCGACGGCCCGCTCTGTTCTAAAAATCGGGCAGCCGGGCACTGCGGTCAAGCACGGCGGCGCCACCGGGCAGAGCCGCCTTTCGTGTAGAATTGCGACTCTTTATGTGCCGAAACAGTCGAACGATGAACGACGCGAGCGCCAGCGCCGCCCTGGAGATCGACCAACTGAGCTGTGTGCGCGGTGACCGCGTGCTGTTCACCGACCTCAGTTTCACGATCAATGGCGGCGAACTGCTGCACCTCAAGGGACGCAACGGCAGCGGCAAGACCACGCTGCTGCGCGCACTGGCCGGCCTGCTGCTGCCCGAATCGGGCACCGTGCGCTGGCGCGGCGAGAACATCCGCACCCTGCGCGAAGAATACTCACGCCACCTGCTGTACCTCGGCCACCTGAACGGCATCAAGGGCGATCTGACGGCGGTCGAAAACCTGCGCATCGCCGCGGTGCTCGACGGCTTCAGCCTGAGCGAACAGCGGGCCTGGGAGATCCTCGGCGAGATCGGCCTGCGTGGCCACGAAGACCTGCCTAGCAAGCACCTGTCACAGGGACAGAAACGGCGTGTGGCGCTGGCCCGCCTGCTGGCCAACGAGGCGCGGGTCTGGATTCTCGACGAGCCCTTCACCGCGCTCGACGTCGCCGCGGTGCAGCTGCTGCAGGACGTGATCCGCGGACACGTCGAGGGCGGCGGAATCGCGGTCGTCACCACCCACCAGGAGGTGGCGATGATCGGTGCTCATACGCGTACCGTCACGCTGGGTCAGGCACATGCTTGAACCCCTGCTGTGGATCATCCGGCGCGACCTCACGATCGCGATGCGGCGTCGCTCGGACATCTTCACGACCCTGATCTTCTTCGCGATCGTCGTCAGCCTGTTCCCGCTCGGCATCGGACCGGAACCGGAGACCTTGCGTCTGATCGCGCCGGGGATCGTCTGGGTCGGCGCGCTGCTGGCGTCGATGCTCGCACTGGAGCAGATCTTCTCCGCCGACCATCGCGATGGCACGCTGGAGCAGATGCTGCTGACGCCGCAGCCGGTGTCCCTGCTGGTGGTCGGCAAGGTCATGGCACACTGGCTGGTCAGCGGTCTGCCGCTGGTCGCGATGTCACCGGTGCTGGGGCTGCAATACGACCTGTCGTGGGAGGGCCTGCGCACCCTGATCGTATCGCTGTTGCTGGGGACGCCCACGCTCAGCCTGATCGGCGCGATCGGCGCCGCGCTGACGCTGGGGTTGCGTTCCGGTGGCGTGCTCCTCGCACTGCTGGTGTTGCCGCTGTACATCCCGGTGTTGATCTTCGGTGCCGGGGCGGTCGAGGCGACCGTATCGGGACTCGGCGGACAGTCGCACCTGTCGATGCTGGCCGCGATCCTGGTGGCGAGCCTGGTGCTCGCCCCGCTGGCGACAGCGGCGGCACTGCGGGTCGCCGAGGACTGAATGTCCGCCCGGCGTGAACTTGCGGCTTTTGCGCCGGTCCAGTGTGTTCGGTAGGCTTAGCCGCCCGGGCCGGGCCCGAGGCCGACGAAACACAAAAAAGCTATCCAGCTCAAGGAATTGCTGAAAAATTGCGGCACAATACCGGGTTCCCAGGCGGAACCCGCGAAGGTGACCGGGGTCACCGACACACGCGCTGCCCTTAGACATTATTCGAGGCACGATGGCAAACCGACTGATCAACTGGTTCAAATTTTCCTCGCCGGCCACGTTCTATCCGCTGGCCCGCAAGATCTCCCTGGTTTCCGCGGTGATCGCAGTCGTGCTGATTGCGATCGGGCTGTATATGAGCTTCTTCGTCGCGCCGACCGACTACAAACAGGGTGAGGGCTACCGGATCATCTTCGTGCATGTGCCGGCATCGTGGATGTCGATGTTCATCTACCTGGTGATGGCCGGCTGGGCGGCGCTGGGCCTGGTCTTCAACACCCGGCTGTCGGCGATGATGGCCCAGTCACTGGCCCCGACTGGCGCGATGTTCGCGTTCCTGTCGTTGTGGACCGGCTCGTTCTGGGGCAAACCGATGTGGGGCGCCTGGTGGGTCTGGGACGCGCGCATCACTTCCGAACTGATCCTGCTGTTCCTCTACATGGGTTACATGGCGCTGCGCTCGGCGATCGACGATCCGCGGCGTGCCGACCGCGCGAGCGCGATCCTGTTGCTGGTCGGGGTCGTCAATGTGCCGATCATTTATTACTCGGTGAAATGGTGGAACACCCTGCACCAGGGCGCGACGATCAAGATGAACGAGAAGTCCTCGATGGACGAGACGATGCTGATCACGATGCTGATCATGACGCTGGGCTTCTGGGCTTATGCAATCGCCGTGTCGATGGCGCGCGTGCGCACCGTGATACTCGAACGTGAACGCAGCACCAGCTGGGTTCGCGAACTCGCCGAAGAGGGTATGTGACATGGCCGAGTTCTTTCACATGGGTGGCTACGGCCTGTATGTCTGGGGTTCGTTCGGCGTGACAGCGCTGTTCATGATCGGCGAACCGCTGCTGTTGCGCGGTCGCTCGCGGCAGATTCGCAAACGTATCTCGCGCCTCACCCGGCTCGAGCAGGAGGTCAATCAATGAAAGCCAGACACAAACGCCTGGGCATTATCGTGGTCGGACTGGCCGCACTGGGTCTGGCCACCTACCTGGTGCTGAACGCGCTGGAAGGCAACCTGTCGTATTTCTTCTCGCCGACCGAGGTCGCCGAGGGCAAGGCCCCGGCCAACCACATCTTCCGCCTCGGCGGCCTGGTCGAGCAGGGCAGCGTGCAGCGCAAAGAGGGTGACCTCACGGTCAACTTTGTCGTCACCGACATGGCGCAGCGGGTCACCGTCGCCTACTCCGGCATCCTGCCCGACCTGTTCGCCGAAGGCCAGGGAGTGATCGCGCAGGGGCGTATGGGCCCCGACAACGTGTTCGTCGCCGAGGAGGTCCTGGCCAAGCACGACGAGAACTACATGCCGCCGGAGGTCGCGGCCGCGCTGGAGAAATCCGGCAAGATGGGTGAACGTCATCCGGGGAGCAAGCCGCTGTGATACCTGAACTCGGCCAGATCGCACTGCTCATCGCCCTGTCACTGTCCGCGATTCTAGCGATATTTCCGCTGATCGGTGCACAAAGGGGGATCACCAACTGGATGCTACTGGCGGCGCCGGTCGCGCGCCTGCAACTGCTGTTCGTCGCGACCGCCTTCGGCCTGCTGACGTACAGCTTTCTGACCCACGACTTCAGCGTCGCCTACGTCGCCCAGAACTCCAACACCCAGCTGCCCACCCAGTACCTGTTCTCCGCCGTCTGGGGCGGCCATGAAGGCTCCCTGCTGCTGTGGGCACTGGTGCTGTCACTGTGGACCACCGCGGTCACGCTGTTCAGTCGCAGCATTCCACTGGTGATGATCGCGCGCGTGTTGTCGGTGCTGGGCCTGATCGCGGTCGGCTTCCTGTTGTTCATGTTGATGACCTCGAACCCGTTTGACCGCCTGCCGATGCCGCCGGCCGACGGCCGCGACCTCAACCCCCTGCTGCAGGATTTCGGCCTGATCGTGCACCCCCCGATGCTCTACATGGGCTATGTCGGCTTCGCGGTGCCCTTCGCGTTTGCCGTCGCGGCAATGCTCGGCGGGCGCCTCGACGCGGCCTGGGCGCGCTGGTCGCGCCCCTGGACCAACATGGCCTGGCTGTGCCTGACGCTCGGCATCACCCTGGGCAGCTGGTGGGCGTACTACGAGCTGGGCTGGGGCGGCTGGTGGTTCTGGGATCCGGTCGAAAACGCCTCGTTCATGCCGTGGCTGGTGGGTACCGCGCTGATGCATTCGCTGGCGGTCACCGAGAAGCGCGGCGCATTCAAGGCCTGGACGGTGTTGCTGGCGATCTTCACGTTTTCGCTGAGCCTGCTCGGCACCTTCCTGGTCCGCTCCGGGGTGCTGACCTCGGTGCACGCCTTCGCCTCCGACCCCGAACGCGGCGTGTTCATCCTGCTGTTCCTGATGACCGTGGTCGGCTCGTCGCTGACCGTGTACGCGGTGCGCGCGAACCAGATCAAGAGCAGCGTGCGCTTCGAGCTGTTGTCGCGCGAGACCGGGCTTTTGCTGAACAACGTGCTGCTGGTCGTCGCGGCGACCAGCATTCTGCTCGGCACGCTCTATCCGCTGGCGGTCGACGCCCTCGAACTCGGCAAGATCTCGGTAGGACCTCCGTATTTCAACAGCGTGTTCATCCCGCTGACGGCACCACTCGCACTGCTGGTCGGGATCGGCACCCTGGCACGCTGGAAACGCGACAGCTTCACCAACCTGTGGCCCAAGCTGCGGATCCCGGCGATCGTCGCGCTGGTCGTCGGCATCGCCTATGCCAGCCTGCTGACCCCGGAGTTCATGTGGCAGGCGGCCGCCGGCGTGGTGCTGGCCCTATGGGTGCTCGGCTCGACGGTCGCTGCGATCCTCGACCGGCTGCGCCCGCACTACAATCTGCGGCACGTGCCGCGCGGTTTCTGGGGCATGGTGCTCGGTCATCTCGGCATGGCGGTGTTCATCGTCGGCGTGACCCTCACCTCGCTGTACTCGACCGAAAAGGACATCCGTCTGGCGCCCGGCGAGGCCTACGAACTGGGCGGATACCGGTTTGAATTTCATAGTGTCGAGACCTCCAAGGGGCCGAACTACAATGCCTACCGGGGCCACTTGACCGCGACCCAAGACGGTGAACCGGTCGCCGAGATGCACCCCGAGAAGCGCATCTACTTCGTGCAGACGATGCCGATGACCGAAGCGGCGATCGACCCCGGTCTTACGCGCGACCTGTTCGTCGCGCTCGGCGAAGACCTCGGCAAGGGCGCCTGGAGCCTGCGCATCTACCACAAACCCTTCGTGCGCTGGCTGTGGCTGGGCGGACTGCTGATGGCGATCGGCGGTGGGCTGGCGGCGACCGATCGGCGCTACCGGACCCTGGCACGGCGCGCACGTTCCGCGCAGGCGGCAGAGGCCCGCGCATGAACCGTGCGGTCATTCCTCTGGCGCTGTTTCTCGCCCTGGCCGGACTTTTCTGGTTCACGTTGGACAAGATGAACGAGGGTGAATACAACCCGCGTGACGTACCGACCCAGTTCATCGGCCGGGCCGCGCCCGAGTTCGCCCTCCCCGACCTGTTAGACCCGTCGCAGTCGGTGCGTTCGGCGGACATGCGCGGGAAGCCCTGGCTGCTCAACGTCTGGGGCACCTGGTGCCCGGAATGCTGGAAGGAGCACGAGTACCTGTTGCACCTCGCACAGCGCGAGCAGGTGCCGATCATCGGCATCAACTGGCGTGACGATGCCGCCGAGGCGCGCGCGATGCTCGCACGCATGGGCAATCCCTTCCTGAAGGTCGGTTTCGACCCGAACAGCGACGCGGTCATCGACTGGGGTGTGTACGGCGCCCCCGAAACCTTCCTGATCGATGCCGACGGCGTGGTGCGCGAGAAACACACCGGCGCGGTCCATCCGCGGGTCTGGGAAGAGAAGTTCAAGCCGTACTTTGCCCAGCGGAGCCCTTCATGAAGCGATTCACTGCCGCAATCCTGGTCGTGTTGCTGACGGCCGCTGCGAACGCTCGAGTCGAAGTCCACGAGTTCGACAGCGCCGAGCAGGAGGCGCGCTACACCAAGCTGATCGCGGAGTTGCGTTGCCTGGTCTGCCAGAACCAGAACCTCGCCGACTCGAACGCGGAACTGGCCGTCGATCTGCGGCGCAAGACGTATGAAATGGTGAAGCAGGACAAGACCGAGCGGGAGATCGCCGACTATATGGTCGACCGCTACGGTGAGTTCGTGCTGTACCGGCCACCGCTGAACAGCAACACCCTGCTGCTGTGGGGCGGCCCATTCGTGATCCTGCTGATCGGCGTCGCACTGCTGATTCGTACGATACGGCGCCGGCGCGCCGAGCAATCCCTGAACGTCGATACGGCCACGCTCAAGACCGCCGCCTCGCTGCTGGACGACGACCTCGACAAGAGAAACACATGACCCTGTTCTGGATTATCTCGGCCGCGATGATCGTGGCGGCCCTGGCTCTACTCGCCCCGACACTGCTGCGCAGTCACGCCGCACGCAGCGATACCACCGAGCAACTCAACGTGGCGATTGCGCGCGAACACCTCGCCGAACTGCGCAAGCAGAAAGATGCCGGGGAGTTGTCCGAAGAGGAGTTCAACCAGGCTAAGCAAGACCTTGAACTCGCGCTTGCCCAGGACCTCGAGGGCACCTCGACGCATGTCACCCCGGCCGGCCGATCCGGTGGTGGCTGGGCGCTTCTGGTTGCGGCGTTGATGGTCCCGGCAATCACCGTACCGCTGTACCTGCATATCGGTTCACCGGAGTTGATCGCGGCGCAACCGGCCGTCCAGCGCGCGGCAGGGCACGGCAGCAACGGCGAAGCGCCGCCGATCGACGAACTGGTCGCCCAGTTGCGCAGCCGCCTGGAAGCCAATCCAGACAACCCGGATGGCTGGTACCTGCTCGGCCGCACCTATATGCGGCTGCAGAACTACCCGGATGCGGTCTATGCGTTTGAAAACGTCGTTCGTCTGTTGCCGGACGACACCGCCGGCCTGTTGTCGCTCGCGGACGCGATGGCCATGCGCGATGGAAGACGGGTCGGACCCCGCGCAGTGGAACTGCTGCAAAAGGCGTTGACGATCGACCCGCAGAGCGTGACCGCGCTGTGGCTGCTCGGCAATGCGGCGGCGGAACAGGGCGACAACGCGAAGGCCCTGGAGTTCTGGCAGCGCGCCTATCCGTTGCTCGCCGGAGAGCCGCAGATGCAGACCGAACTCGGCCAAATGATCACCCGCGTCGGCGGCCAGCTACCGGCGGCCACCGGGGGCCTGCCGCCGATCATGGGTGGTGCCCCGAGCACCGCGGCGGCCGACGTACCCGCGGGCGATGTACCGGCCGACCCGTCGCAGGGTGCGGCGATTGTCGTCGAGGTTGCGCTCGCACCGTCGCTGCTTGAACAGGTCGATCCGAGCGATACCGTGTTCGTCCTGGCACGCGCAGAAAGCGGTCCACCGATGCCGCTCGCGGTCGCCCGACATCAGGCAGGTGAACTACCGCTGCGGGTCACGCTGACCGACGCCATGGCGATGATGCCGGCGATGAAACTTTCGGCATTCCCGCGCGTCAAGGTGAGCGCCAAGGTCTCGAAAAGCGGGCAGGCGGGTACGCAGGCCGGCGATATGGTCGCCAGCGACCAGGTCGTCACCACCCAAGAACCGCCAGACAGCGTGCAGCTGTTGATCGATCGGGTTGTCGAGTGATTCGTATGCCCCGGTCGAGCCTTGCGTCGACCGGGGCCATCCCGTGAATGCCTTCAGCTCATGTAACTGAGCGCCTCACTGCCCGGGTTGGGCAGGCCAGCGATCTGCCAGAGTTCGCGGCAGCCACCGAATGCCTTTTTGACCGCCTCGCGATCGACACCCAGCTTGCGGCACAGGTTGCGCATCGGCGGCATGGCGCCGGTACGGAAGTACTTGTCGCGCACGAAATCGATGATCAGCCAATGGGTTGCACCCAGTTGGCCGACCCCCATATGGTCAGCGAGCTGCTGTGCCAGCGCACGATTCCAGAATCGGTGTTCGAGCAGGAAGCCATCTTCGTCCAATGGGAGGGCCTTGACCGCGCCGTCGAGGACGCGTGTCGCTGCTGCAAGGGACATCATCATTCTCCTTCGCTATCGGTGGTGGTCTTGCATGGAGCGCACCGCGGTCTGACGCCGCGGTTGTTGCGTCGCACCATGCACTGCCTAAGCATAGGCTAGTTTTTTTGATGCAGGCATTGATTTTTTGTATGGACGTCATTCAGCCGATATATTTGGGACGGGGTGCGGACAGCCGGCCGCCCCTCGAAACGGGAAGCCGGGCTGGATCGCACGCGGTGGGATGCGGTTTGGGCAACGGCCATGCGCGCTGGCTGGCGGCGCAGCCGGCGCCAGTAGGAGGCCTGCGAGGACCGGCGGTAAGAATGTCGTCTACGGCATTGAGCTGGACCGGGCAAATCGGCGAGAATGCGGGCCCCGGAACAACGGTGGCCGTCACTCGTCGCGATCGAGACCGCCGCCGTATTCGGACCCGAAACGCCGCGCACCAGCGAAGGCACGCTCCATCACTGCCTCAGTGGCGGGTTGAGCCGCTGATTGCGCCACATCCGTTCTCATAGCGCCCGTAGCTCAGTTGGATAGAGTACAGCCCTCCGAAGGCTGGGGTCAGAGGTTCAAATCCTCTCGGGCGCGCCATTTTCTGATTAATAAACATATACTTAGTGGCCACGCTCATTGCGCGGTCCTTCGCCGGGCAAAATTCTGGGAGAAATGAACTCCTGCTCAGTGCCCCGGTAGGCTGACACCCGCCAGGTTAATCGTGGCTGCGCTAGTTTCCGTTTCCTTTCAAATTCATCAATAATCAGCGTCATAAGAACAACGCAATCACGCCGTAACGGGAAAGGAATCGCGAACTTGCGCCGCATTTATGCCGTTGCCTACGGCAAGCTTTCAAAAACCATCGTTGGCACCAAGCTGGAGCTCTTTTCCGAGATCGTGCTGCTATTGGCGTCCGGATACCTTCTTTTGAAGAAGGCGTTTGGGCTTTCCATCTCTGGTTGGTTGTCCAACCACGCGCTTCAACCAGGCGCAATCAAGGTCTACTACGCAGTGACAGGGATGACCCTCGCTGGCGCGATGATCGTCACAATTCTCTCAGTGGTGTTCAAGAAGTTCCCTGCGGTCAAACACGCATTAATTGAGCCAGAGCACATCGCAGAGTGTTTGGTGGTTATGAACCACGAAATCGCTCAGCACATTCGACGTTGCGATTCGGATGAGCTCCCAAGCCTCAAGAAACTTAAGGATCAGCACGCATTTGACCGGAACATCACGCTCGTCGTCGATGCGTTGACGGAACACGTTCATCAAAGCTCGAACCGGATCAAGATCAGAAAGAGGGACCTTTTTGTGTCCCTCTACACGTTCGACCAAGAGTCCAACGTGCTTTTGTATGAGCTACACTATCATCCGAACCGCGACTTGGTGAACTCCAGGGTCATCCCGTTGTCCGACCCGAGATTTGAAGGCTACGAATGCGTTAAGTGCATGAAGTCAGCTGACGGCACAGCTTATGTACTCAATCGGAATGATTACGTATGCGGTAGTGCCAAGCGTTACAAGACCATGCAGCAATACATGGGGTGCAAGCTTGAGCATCTTGGTACTGTTTTCGGCTTCCTCAACATCGAACTGCATAACCAACAGATCTTTGACGCGGAAGACGAGATGCAGGAGTTCATGGAAGAAAAGGTTTTCCCTTTTAAGTTGCTGCTTGAGTACCAATATCTGAAACGGGCTTTCTTCGGACGATTCGAAGATTTAGATGAGTATTGGGAGGTTGGGTAGTCATGAAATCAATTGCTGATAACCTCCGTCTATTCCAGGAAGCACAGCAGCTTCGGAAAGACGTCAGGTCTGACCTACACAAGCGAGCCACAAACAGCCCCCGGACGCCAGAGAACGTTAACCAAGCAACACCTGATAGCCGCCGAAACATGGATACAGAGTCGAGCAATAGCTGACTGACTGCCCACGGCGTAATTAACGCAAGCGCCATTCCATGCCATGAAACGCCCGCGCAAGGCGGGCGTGAGCGTCAGGACTTCCGAAAGCGGGGGGCAGTGTCACGCGCCAAACGCATCCTTAGACTCCCGCTCCGTCGAGCTGCGAGTTTTGGCGAAACCGACCTCGGTGAGGCCGGCTCGCCGTGGACATACTACGCAGCGAGACGGTCAGACGACCACTTGCGCATTCCGGTGACAAGCAGTCCCCCAACAAGCAAGAGCCACGTGGCAGGAAGTGGAACAGCCTGCCCGTCATCTACCAGCGCTAGCGGCACAATCGAAGTGACGACGTTACCTTGCTCATCAGTAAAAAAATCTGCCGCTGAAGACAGTGAGTTAAAAAAGTTCGTCGACCCAGCGCCACACTCGCTGACAAAGCATGAGACCAGAGAAGTCGCGGATAGATCGTAAAGAATCGTAAACTCTTGCCCACTAGCAACGTTCAGCGAAAGAACCAAGTCCCTCATGATCTCGTCTGCTGTCGCCAGCTCGTTAAACGACAGCGCCGCCAACGGATTGATGCCCAGCAGACTTGCAATTGACAAGTCATCGAGCTTCAGCGGATCGACATTGTCAGTGTTTTTCCCCGCGAGAGGGAAAAAGATGTCTTCCAAATCACCGCCTAACCAGTTGATTGCATCGGCAAACGCAACGGCATCGAAGACATAAATGCCGCCACTGGCCGAACGTTGACCACTCGGTAAGCCAAAGGGTGCATCTCTGAATCTGCCATCAAGCGTAGAGTTGACGTTGATTCGCAATGGATCTTCGCCGGCGTATTCGAAACTACGGAATGCAATAGCCCGAGAAAGCGCTTGCCCAGAATCGCCAGCACCGCTCGCGAATGCTCCAACCTCCAATCCAGGCGACTTAAGCTTGGAGTCCTCAATGACAGCGTCAGTAATGTTTCCTCGTGCCGAGGCTTGACCGGCATTGGTGCTAAACGCAAACGCTCGCGAATCGACTCCGCCGCTTCCGTCAGTCGAAGTATCAAATGCATCCGTGGCATTTCCGAATCGAGTTTCTTTAACAATCGCAGCTGTTGCTGTGCCGAAAGCCAGAGGTTGCGCAGCAAGCGTAGGATTAACGGAAAGCGAATTGATGGCAATCTCGACGCTAACAGGAACCTCCCCAAATCCTTCGTTCATGAATAACGCGTTTACTTCAAATGTCGGAACCCTCGGATTTGCGGCCACCGGGACTTTCAGATCAGTGGAACTCGACGCTACTGACTGAAAAATCTGCGTCAAATTTTGACCGGCCTGAACGAAATCAACATCTGGGTGTTGAATAAGAAGACTCAGCGAATTGATAGCTTCCCCGGCTATGGGTCCATCGGTAAAAGTAAAGTCCGTGCGATTTGGAATACCGAAACCGCCAGCATAAACCGGGGCGGACAGGTGGTCGATGCTTAGCTGGTCATAAGGATCTTGGAATACACCAGTTGATCCGTCGTTCCGCAGGAATACGTCTGCGCCATCTCCCTCGATGCGATATCCACCAATTCGAGCCCGAAAATCCGAAACCAAATTGAGATTTCGCGCCGCACCTCCGGTTGCTGGCCCGAGCAAGCTATCGTCTAGATTTAGCTGATAGGCGAAGTGGTCTCCAATGGCGAACTCATCGACCTGATTGTAAGCCTGCCCTCCGATACTTGAGACGGTTCCAGAGATGTTGACGGTGAGCGGGACTGCTTGAGCGATAGCGCTTGTAGTAGCAAGCGCAACTGCCAGGTACATCTTCATCGTTTATCGATTCCCTTTGTTTTTGCCGATTGTTATTGCCAATGGTTCGTCCGCTCGCTCCCCTCCAGTGCACAGATGCGCCCGATGGTGGGACTGTCTGAGTTGGAATGATCGAACGGAGATTTGCGCTGCGATCTGAAAAACTGCTCCGAACATCAAACACGCCGGACAAACCACTTTCCCGAGGAAGCAAACTTGATACCAGTAATTAAGTTACTGATTATTGGTTTGTGATTTTGGGGACCGGACAAAACTGTAAAAAAAATTGTCACCCAATATTGATCAAGGTTAAGTAAAGTCCGCCGTTTCAGAAACTCATCCTCGTGAGTTGAGATGCCTGTCGCGTTGAACGTGAAAAAGAACGAACTGCACAAACCGCGACCCATAATTGTGGAACCAAATTGAGCAAGGCGTTGCCGCCGCGGAACCCCGCAGGAAGACTGCCGGATGGGAAGGCATGCAGCCGGAAACGCCTTGGCTTTGCGCATGCTGGGTGACTTGGTTCCTTGGCCACTCCCACCACGTCAGCACGGAGGCTGCACCATGTTGATACTCACCCGCCGGGAAGGCGAATCGATCATTCTCGAAACCTCAGACGGCCCGATCCGGGTCACTCTGGTGGAATACAAGAGCAGCACCGATACCGCTGTCGGCATTGAAGCCCCTAGCTCGGTAAAAATCTTACGCGAAGAGATAGCTGGGGTCGCCCATACTTCCGACTAAGGTAAACAGATCTGCCCGAGTCAATCCCAACTGAGGCCCATCAATGGCAATCGACCTTCGATCCACGATGCTTTGGCTCCATACCACAGTTGCAGACATGCACTGGCGGAGAAATAGGCGAACGAAAGGCGGAAAGTCCATCAAATGCCGCGGGATCGTGAATGCAATAGCTGCGACCTGCATTCTGCAAGCCGCGTTGGCGAACGCAGGCGCATTTGAGATCCAAGGCTTCAATATCAATATGTATGGCAAAGACCGGCTGCCCAACGCCGCCGGTTACCCAATGTCCATAGATCAGCTGGTCAACACGGGAAGCAATACCGTCATGGTGACCACTCCTTACTTTCAGTCCGGCGCGACTAGCAACGCAATTTATGCAAGCCAAAGCGCTACTGAAACGGATGAACACCTCGCGCAACTCTTTGACCTACTGCGGTCGAAAGGGTTTCGGGTTGCATACAAGTTCACTGTAATCCCCGAAGATGGTTCTTGGAGCGGAGCGATTAACCCGTCCAATCCTGCGTTGTGGTTTGCTTCCTACCGTGACCACCTCACGCGTCTTGCATCACTTGCAGAAAAGCATGGCGTGACGTTGTTCTACATCGCCAATGAACTGCAATCGATGGCAAATGCAGCCTATAGAGCACAGTGGGATAACACCGTTGATTCGGTCAGAGACGTTTATACAGGAGACTTGGCATGGAACGCCGTACTCAACGCGCGAGGCGCCCCAGACGGCGAGGCTTTTTCGATACCCGTCGTTTCTCGGCTGGATCACATAGGCCTTTCGCTCTACGAGCCGCTAACCCGCAAGCGCAATCCCTCGGTGGAAGAGTTGGTGCAAGCTTGGCGTGGCATCAACGGACACTACGACCTGGTTTCAATTGTGAAAGACCTTCACAGACGCACTCAGAAGCCAGTCGTCTTCAGTGAGATTTCATACCGTGGCGTTGACGGAAACAACATAGATCCCGCCGATTGGCAAGCGAAAGAAACCGACGTGATAGATGCGCAAGAGCAAGCCGACTGCTATGAGGCGTTCATGCGGGTTTGGACTGCCGAAAACGAGAGCTGGATGCTTGGCGTCATCTGGTGGCAATGGACAATAGAACCGATTCTGGATCGCTACACATCTCATGATCAGACGCCACAAAATCACCCAGCGCAACAAGTCGTCACCGAATGGTTTGGCGGCTCCTCAAAGCCTAGCGCCTACGCATTAACCAACCAATCTGCCTTTGGCGTAGGCGAGGTGCTCTCAGTATCTATCGGGATGACTAATCCAGGCATATCTGGGATGAGTGACATCTATGTTGGAATACTGAAGCCAAACGGCGCGGTGGAGTCCATTACCGCGAGCGGCACCA
Organism: Chromatiaceae bacterium; assembly: GCA_024235395.1. Taxonomy (NCBI): domain Bacteria; kingdom Pseudomonadati; phylum Pseudomonadota; class Gammaproteobacteria; order Chromatiales; family Chromatiaceae; species Chromatiaceae bacterium. The sequence continues at coordinate 1,040,131 of JACKMK010000003.1, read as the reverse complement.
GTCTTGGGACAATAACGGATCTGTCGACGCTGACGCCCTTGCTACGGTCTTTTCCCCTTACAGCGCCGTTCTCAGCCTTGATACCGAACTATCGAACTTGGCGATGGACTAATCGCGACCAACGAGGTCAGCATGTACTATTCGTCGCAGCCACTGTTTCCGGCGCACTAGACGACGGGGTTCTTGCCGAGAGCGAACTCCTAAGCATTTCGACCACACCGTTCAGCCTGAAGTTATGCCTTGCTTTTCACATACTGAACAGACGATCGAAAGAAATCAGCAGGTTGATGAATGAGGGAAAGCGCGGATTGGCCGAGTTCGATCCGGTCAGTACCAGTCAAGTTTCTAGGGCCACGGGCGCTCGCCGTCGACATGCCGATTTATTTCCTGCGCCGCCGCTGGTTATGATGTTGCGAGGAACCATTGCGGGCGGTCCGGGTGACCGCTGCCGGCGATGGCGCCCAACGCGACGCTGGAAAGGATCCCGATGCGAACACTTTTCGAACAGGCGACACTCGGTCGACTCACGCTGAACAACCACATGGTGATGGCGCCGATGACACGCTGTCGGGCGACCGGCAACGTGCCCAACGAGTTGATGGCCGAGTACTACGCGCAACGCAGCACGGCGGGTCTGATCATCACGGAAGGCACCTCGCCCTCACCGAATGGCCTCGGTTATGCGCGCATTCCCGGGGTCTTTGCCACGCAACAGATCGACGGCTGGCGGGGCATCGCCGACGCCGTGCACCAGGCCGGCGGCAAGATCTTCATGCAGTTGATGCACTGCGGGCGCATCGCGCACCCGCTGAATCTGCCGGCCGGCGCGCGCATGCTCGCCCCTTCCGCAATCGCCGCCCCCGGCACCATGTATACCGACGACGAAGGCTTGCAGCCGCACCCGGCGCCGAGCGCCATGTCGTCGGACGACATCGAACAGGCGATCGAAGAGTTTGCGACGGCCGCTCACAATGCCATCGCCGCGGGGCTTGACGGCATCGAGATCCACGGTGCGAACGGATACCTGCTGGAGCAGTTCCTGCGTCCGAATACAAACCGGCGCGACGACGCTTACGGTGGTCCGATCGAGCGCCGCGCCCGCTTCGTCCTCGATGTGGTCGACGCAGTCGTCGGTGCAACCGGTGGCGATCGGGTCGGCATCCGCCTGTCGCCGTTCGGAAACTTCAACGATATGCCGATCTACGACGAGATGGCCGCCGACTACACCTATCTGGCGGAACGACTCAACGAGACCGACATCGCGTATGTACACCTGGTCGACCACTCGGCGATGGGCGCACCACCGGTGCCGGATTCCATCAAATCGACGTTTCGCGAACGTTTCCGGCGCACACTCATCCTGTCCGGCGGCTACGACGTAACCCGTGCAGAGCACGACCTGGAGACCGGTCGAGCCGACCTGATCGCGATCGGACGCGCATTCATCGCCAATCCCGATCTGGTCGCGCGTTGGCGGGCGGGTGCGCAGGAGAATGCCCCGGACATGGACACCTTTTATACACCGGGCCCCGTGGGTTATACCGACTATCCGATGCGGAGCGCCTAGGCCGGCCGACGCTTCGATGCCCCATGCAGTACCCCCAGGATGAACGTGCTGACTCGTAGTGAACCACTGATCGCCGCGGTGTTCGCCGCCCCGGAGCGGGCCACACAGGTGGTCGAGCAGCTGATCGAACGGGATTTTCCGATGGACCGCGTGTCCTTGCTGCATCGCGCCGGCGGACACGGCGACGACTTCCTCGGCATCAGTTACGGCGACGAGGCGGAACGCATCCGGGTGTGGAGCGAGCACGGCGCGCTATGGGGTTCCCTGATCGGTCTGCTCGCCGGCGCGAGCGGGTTGATGGTCGTTCCCGGCATCGGTGCGCTGCTGGTGGCTGGACCCATCGTCAACGCGCTCACCGGAGCGGCGATCGGTGCCGGAATGATGGCCGGTTCCGCGCTTGCGACCCGATTGGGTATCGCCTTGCAGCGACTGGGCATTCCCGAGGAGACGCTGGACCATCTGCACCAGGCGATCATGGATGGCAAGACACTGCTGCTGATCCATTGCGGCAACGATGATCCCGAGGCACTGAAACAGCGCCTCGCATGGCAGGGCGCCGACCCTGTCTTCATCATCCCCTGAGCCATCCGCCATGCAACGACCGCACTGGCTGACACGATGGTGGCGGCACCGCACCGGGGCAGACCGCCGTATCCCCTTCGCCACATGGCATGCCGCGGTCGACGGCCTCACCTGTCTGCGCGGCCTGTCCGCTGTCGAACGCGCGAGATTGCGTGTGCGGGTCACCTGGTTCCTGCAGCACAAGACCCTGAACGGCGTGCAGGGTCTGGAACTCTCCCCGGCGATGCGCATCCAGATTGCGGCGCAGGCCTGCCTGCCGATCCTCAATCTCGGGACCGAGTACTTTGATGGTTGGTACGAGGTGATCGTCTACCCGGGCAGCTTTCGCGTACCTCGGTCATTCGAGGACGATGCCGGCGTCGTCAGCGAGTCCGAACAGATCCTCAGCGGCGAGGCCTGGGAACGCGGCCCGGTGATTCTGGCGTGGTCGGATATCGAACAGGACCGGTACGACACCGACACGACTTCGAACGTGATCATTCACGAATTCGCGCACAAGCTGGATATGCTGAACGGCAGCGCGAACGGCATGCCGCCGTTGCACGCCGAGATGAGCAGACCCACGTGGACACGGGCCTGGACCACCGCCTATGCGGCGCTCAGGCATCGACTCGCGCGCCATGAGACGCCCACGATCGACCCTTATGGCGAAACCGATCCAGCCGAGTTCTTCGCGGTCGCCAGCGAGTATTTCTTCACCGCCCCATGGTCGCTGCTGGACGAGTTCCCAGCCGTCTACGAGCAACTGCGGCAGTTTTATCGACAGGACCCCGCCGCCCGCCTGGCGCGTTGAAAAGCGCGTGCCGACGCCACGGGCAGGGCGCCGGCAGGCGCCGCAGCCGCAACCGGCGGCCCGCAATGTTCAGTACGACGGAAAGGGTACCGACGCCGCGTCCACTTCGCGCTCTGCCTCTAGCCAGTCGTCGAGTTCGCGGCCCGGGGCAAAACCCCGCTTCTCGGCCTTGTAGTAGGCCGCCAGTTCGATCTTCTTGTGCCGACCATTGCGCGCAAAATCGAACCGACGGGCGATGTCCCTGAACTTTTCATCGGGTGGCAGATCTTCGTTCACAGTTGCCTACCTCCATCCGGCTTGCGGCCCACCTCACCTGAACCGACGGTAGAGGCAGGGTTCCTTGCATCGCGTGCACCCCGGCCGGCGCCGGCGCGAACCCGCGGGCTACCGTGGTCGCTCGATGATGCTCGCCAATACCAGCTGACGGCCCTTGTCGAGGTAGGGATTCAGGCCGACTTCCACCGCCAGCCGCTTTCCGCTCTTCGTCACGGCCACCAGTTCGCGACCGTCACCCATCTTGCGCGCCTCGGGTGCGCTCAGAAAATCGCGTCGGTGCCGAACGTGCGCCTGTTCAAGCTCGTCCGGTAACAGCACCTCGACCGATTTGCCGATCAGTTCACCTCGACTGTATTCCAAAATGGCTTCCGCGGCACGGTTGCACAGTTCGATGGTGCCCTCGGCGTCCACCACCAGCTGGCCGATGCTGCTCGCGTCCACCAGCGCATGAAAGCGCTCCTCCAGTTCCTTCAGGCGCTCCAACTGCGAGGCACGTGCCATCGCGTAGGCCGCATTCAATTCGGCGCGGCGCTCCCGCACATGGCCGCTGAGATAGAGGAACAGCGAGGTCCCGTACACCGCCAGGCCGACCAGCACCGCCAGCGAGATCGGTATCCGGATTTCGCGGCGCATCTCCATCAGCGTATCCACCGGTCGGTGCGCCACCAGGGTCAATGAGAAGTCGTCGGAGATCAGCCGGTCAGCGGTCCCGGTCTGCACCTCGGTGGAACGCGTAAGCTGACGGAATGCATCCACCGGCGCCAGGGTCTGCCAGGTCCACAGCCCGCTCCACGACTCCAGGCTGCCGGAGCGGCGGCGCATCATCTCCTCCCACACCTCGGGAAAGCTCGCCGCGAAACTCAGCGGCTGTTCGCCCCCACTGGCGGCACCACTGATCGCCGGCAGATCGCCATTCAGCAGCATCCCTTCGCGATTGACCAGGAGGTAGTCCGCTTCGCTGCTTTCCTGGCGCAGGTGCTGTACCGCGTTGAACAGATACTGCATCGCAATATTGATCACGAGCACGCCTTGCGGCCGCTTTTCGCTGTCGTACAGGCCCGCTGCAACGCGCAGCGTCGGCCGCGGCGGCAGTTCTACGCTACCGCGTTCGACATTCAGGTCGATGCGCGAGACGTACATCTCCCCCGCCAACAGCCTGTTGGCCGCCGTCACATAGTAGCGATCGGACTTGTCCTGCAGATCGGCGGCGGCGACCGCATAGGGTTCGTCATCATCGCGCTCGATACGCAATCGCTCGCTGCCGTGCTGGTCCAGCCAGCGCACCTGGTGGTAATGCGGGTTGCGACGCGCGAGCGCAAGAAACGAATGCTCGAGTGCCTGCAGATTGCGTGGATTGGGCCTGTCCAACGCATCGGTCGTCGCGGATTCGGTGGCCAGAGACCGCAGGTGGTCGAGCGAGTTGGCGACTTCCGCGCCGATGAAGCCGCCGATATGGTGAAGGCGTGTACCGTCCAGGTCGAGCAGTGTCTCGACGTGGGCATCCATGCGCAGCGAAATGAAGGCAAAACCGACCAAAAGCACCAAAGCGGCGATCGGCAGAAACAGGATAAGGAACTCGTAGACGGGAAAACGCACAGCGCGCCTGTTTGCGGCCCCTTCGGTTTTCTGCATCACGACTTCCTACAACTGCTTCCAGACAACGAACGGATCATAGCATCCGCCGGGCGCCTGCCGGCGAAGCGGCGTGCCGCACCGGCGCGTGCCGCGGCCGTGCGGCGTGTCACAAATATGCGCACGGCACCCAGCACCGCGCTCAAGTCCACCGCACTATCGGCCGAACCAGGATGACGACAGCCGTGCGCTGCGATCGCCGGTACCCCGGGGAGCTACTTTGGAGACCCTTGCCGACACCGCGACCCAGCGATTACTGTTCGGCGTGCGCTGAATGCGGCTACCGGTGGTACCGGGTCCGGTTGAGAGGCGTCTTGGCGTGCCGGATCGCCCGTCCATTCTTTTTCACCGTCGAAAATCGGAGTAAGAAACGTGCGCAGAATTCTCTTGCTAGGTCTGGCGATCGCCGTCGCCGCCTGTGCCCCGGTGCAGGAAAAACCGGAACCGCCGCCCGTCGCCAAGGCACCACGGGTGAAACCCCGCTTCGATCCCCTGGCGATGCTGGAACAGGACACCAAACCCGAACGCGATGGAATTCGCGACAAGCATCGCTATGACCGCAGCATCGGTGCGACATCGGTTGATGGCTTGAAGTATTTCTTTTACGAACCCGGCGGCAAACGCACCGTGGTCGGGTTCTCTTTTCTCAACGACGGCTCGCCAACCATCAATCCGGCCGGCCTGAAGCGCAAAGGCGCGCGTCGTGAATATGCATTCCTGTTTTCCGACCGGGCGCGCGAGAACATCCACCTCGCGGTCAACGACGACGTCAAGCTTTCGGGCCGCTTCAGCCACGACAACATGTTTCGCGAGTTGCATTTCTTCCCCCGCAGACAGCTGCCTTCGGCAGCCGTGGAACACGACAAGGGACGCATCAGGGTCACGCTGCCCACGGGCGAACCGGTTTACTTCGACCAGGATTCGATGGAGCTGACCGGGGGCGCCCTGAGCGAGAGCCCGATCGATTTCAACAAGAGTCGACACCTGCGGCACAACCCCGAGGTCCGTTACACCGGGCAGTATCTCGCGCTGACGGTGGCCCAGAGGGGCGAGGCGCCGCGTCGCGCCAAGGTCTGGGGGCAGACCAAGTTCGCCGAGGTCTACTACCCCGCAAAATACCCCAAGCGCAGCTGCAAGCTGTCACCGAAGTTCATCTGGGACCAGAAACCCAAGCCGGGTGACAACGATCCCAAGCTGACGATGCTGTACCAGACCGACCAGGAACTGTTCGCGATGGTCGAGAAACAGTGCCATTGGGACCTGTCCGAGCTGAAGGACGGCAGTACAAAACTGGCCGGGGTGAAGTAGCCACTGGGAGGCGCGCCGGGATCAGCCGCTGCTCACTCCGGTTGCCCCGGCGTCTCGACCCGGGGCGACCGCCACGCGGCAGCCCGGGCCCTCAATCGCAGGGCCGTGACATCCAGGCGATCGGCGAGCGCCTCGGCGACATGTGCCGCGGCTTGCGACCATCGGTCGCCGCCGGGCAGCGTCTGCAGCAGCCAATAACCGCCGCCGAACGCCGCGACCGCAACGATCAGCACGGCACCGGACACCCGGCCGAGGCGACGCCGCGAATGCCGCACGGCGCGGCCGAATCCGCGCCGGGGCGCATCATCCGGATCGACACCGCCGAAACCCTGACCTGCCTGCTCGACCAGCGTGATACCGGCGTGGGTCGCAAATCGCTCGCGCCCCGGGTCGGCCGCTCTGGCGCCGCCACCTTCCGCCGTATCGAGCAGTACGCCGGGATCGTTGCGCGCCAGTTCGGCGGCAGCCCTACCCACGATCCAACTGTCGGGGAACAGATTTCTACCCGGCGATTCAGTGTCGGTCATGGAGGGGGCTCATCTGAGGTTCAGCACATTGAAGATACATTAGTAAATTATGTTTTTCTAATCTTTAGATTCGCCCGTTCGGCATCAAACGACCAATGATCAGAAGTCGATGATAAGTTGATGGGTGTCAATGCAGCTCTTGCGTACGGCGTCCAAACTTAGCTTAACGCTACACCTTCATTCGAGAAGGTGTTGTGTGGGGTCTCACTCCTCCTGACTATCGAATTCACCCGTCGCACTGCGGCGGGTTTTTTTATCCGCCGCGGGCGGCATCGTCACGCGGCGGCGTGAGCCGCTTCGGCGCTCAACGCGGCCGCTGCGGGCGTTGCGTAAACGCGGCGGCGAGATCATCGCCGAACTGGATCACGAGCGCGCTGAGCGCGGCCGCATAGGCCCCATAGTCGCTCCCCGGGACCGCGCCCCGGTAGGCCGCCTGGCGGGTCAGCAGCACCTCGGCGGTTCGATCGTCGACCAGCGACCAAGCCAGATCGAGCACCACCTCGCCACCCAGCATGCCGTCGAAACGACGTATCTCGACCACGACGCGGTAGTCGGTGTCCGCAGCCACGCGACTCGGGTAGCTGTAGATCCTGTCGGTGCCCAGACGGCGACTGAGGTGTTCGGCGAGGACACGGCTGATCTCCTCCTCCAACAGCCCGCCCCAGCGATTGAACTCGTCGACGCTCAGGCGGTTACCGCCGGCGCGGGTGACGATCTGCGGCCGGTCCAGATAGCCCGGCAGGTCGATCGGCCCCAGCGCGAGCGAGAGGTCCGAACGCGCGACCTGGGGCTCGACGTCAGCCGGGTTCAGCGTGAAGAAGTTTGCCGAAGGCGTCGTCGCACACGCCGCCACGCCCAATGCGACGACCAGTACAACCAGACGTGCGATAGCTTGCATCACGGCGACACCGCCCCCTTTCCGCGAATCAGCGCCTCGGGGTGGCGCTCCAGGTAGTCGGCCATGATACGGAACGAGCGCGCCGCAGAGCCGAGTTCCTGCAACACACGCTGCGCCTCCGCCTGCAATGGCGACGTCGGCGCCAACACCTTCTCCAGCCCACCGAGCGTCGTGCGTGTCGCCTGCAGGGTCTTGTTGAGTTCGGCCACGGTCTCGCGGTCCAGGCGACGCAACAGCGTCTCGGTTGCCGCCATCGTCTGGTGCAGTGCCGAGAGGCTGCGCGCCAGATCCTCGCCCATGCTGTCGAGCGGCAGTCGGGCGATGCGAGAGAACAGACTGCGCAGTTCGTCGAGCGGTGTCGGCACCGTCGGCAGCTGCGGGACATCGCCGCCCCACGCGATGGTGCGCGGCGGATCTTCGGGATAGAAGTCCAGGTCGACGTATTGTGCGCCGCTGACCAGGTTCGCGGTCTTGATCTGCGCACGCAGCCCATCGTCGACCAGTCGGTCCCAGACCGCTCGCGCCTCACTGTCGACGACCACTGCCCCGCTGTCCAGCCCCAGCCAGCCGGGGTCGATCGCGATGACCACCGGGATCCTCGTCGCATGCTTTTCGGCATCGAAATGCAGCCGGAAATCGATCACCTCGCCGATGCGAATACCGCGAAACTCGACCGGCGCACCCGGCTGCAGCCCTCGGATCGACCCGGCAAACTCCAGCTTCCAGCGCTGGTGCGGCGCAGTCTTTCGCAACTCGGCCGCACCCTGATCGGCGAACAGCTCAAACAGGGCGCCGTCCGCGGCCGGTGTTCCGGGCGTTTCGGCGCCCGCACGACCAAACGCGATACCGCCGACCAGGACCGACGCCAGGGAGCCGGTCTGCAGCCTCAAGCCGTCGGTGTCGAACGTCATCGAGACACCGGACAGGTTCCAGAACCGCGTGTCCTCGCCGACCCGCTTGTCGTATGGCGACTTGACGAACACCTGGAGTTCGACGCCGTCGGGGTCACGCAGCGCGTAGTTGACCACGCGCCCGACCTCGATCCCGCGGTACAGGACAGGCGACCCCTCGGACAAGGAACCGAGCGTCTCGGCACGCAAGCGAAACGTCTTGCCCGGCTCGGCCGACGTGACGATCGGGGGCGTTTCCAGGCCATCGAACTCGCGCTGCGGCTCTCCCCCGGTCGACAGGTCGACGCCAATATAGGTGCCGGCCAGCAGGGTGCCCAACCCCGACACCTGGCCGCCGGACAGCCGCGGACGGGCGACCCAGAAGCGCGTGTTGTCGTTCAGGAAGGCCTCGACGTCCTGGTTGAGGCGCGCGCGCACCCGCACCTTGCTGAGGTCCGGGCTGAGTTCGATCGCCTCGACCACACCGACGTCGACGTCCTTGAACCTGACCCGTGTCTTGCCGGCCTCCAGTCCTTCCGCGGTCTCGAAACTGATGCCGACCAGCGGTCCCTCGTGGGTGTAGGCGCGATAACCGAGCCAGACGGCCGCGACCACCGCGACCAGGGGGATCAGCCAGACCGCCGACACACGCCGACGGTCGTCGACAAGGGCCTCGGGAATATCATCGATGGGTGATTGGTTGGACATCTTCGTGCACGTTATCCCAGATCAGACGCGGATCGAAAGTCTTGGCCGCGAGCATCGTCAGCACCACGACCGCCGCGAAATACACCGCGCCGATGCCGGCCTCGACCTCGGCGATCTTGCCGAGATGGACCAGCGCAACCAGGATCGTGACGACGAAAACGTCGACCATCGACCAGCGTCCGACGAATTCGGTGAAGCGATACAGGCGGATGCGGTCCATCGGGCGGGCCGTCGAGCGCAGCTGTACCGAGACGACCAGGAACACCAGGATCGCGATCTTGGTCAACGGCACCAGGATGCTGGCCACGAACACGATCAGCGCCAACGGCCACATGTCGTGCACCAACAGATACTCGGCACCGCTCAGGATTGTGTCCGAACGCGTCCTGCCGAGCTGCGTCGCATGCATGATCGGCAACATGTTGGCCGGCACGTACAACATCATCGCCGCCACAAGGAAGGCCCAGGTGCGCGAGACGCTGCGCGTGATGCGTCGGTGCAGGGCCGCACCACAGCGTGCGCAGCGGACCCGGTGAGCATCCGCCGGACAGTGGTTCACCAGTCCGCAGGTGTGGCATGCGACCAGGTCACGGGTACGCGCGGTCGCCAGCGTGCGGCTCATCGGACACGCTCCCACAGGCGGTGCGGATGCACCTGGGTCGCAGCCCCGGCCAGCACGACGACCAGCAGACCGAGTGACCAGGCCGCCGGCCCGGGGACTATGGTCGCCTGTTCGGACAGCTTCACCGCGGCCACCAGCACACCGAGCAGAAAGATCTCCAGCATGCTCCACGGCAGGACCTCCTGGCTGGCGCGCAGTGCGCGTGCAAACCCGGGCGGCCGACGCCCGAGCGCCAGCGGCAGGTGGATGTAGATCAGCAGCGCGATGTGCACCAGCGGCGCGAGCACGGTGGTCAGCAACACGATACTCGCCAGCAGCGGCCTTCCCTGCAGGAACAGTTCGCGGATGCCGGCCAACAGGTAGGTCGTGTCACGCTGCCCCTGGACGATGAAATCGAGCAACGGAAACGCATTGCTGAGCACGAACAGGACCAGTGCGGTCAGGCCGAGCGCCAGCGGTACCGCGACGGCGTCGTGTCCGCTGGTGTGCAGCACGCAGCCGCAGCGGCGGCAACGCACCCGGCCGCGACCGTGTTCGGGTGGCAGTCGCTGGAGCAGGTCGCACTCGTGGCAGGCGATCAGGTTGTGGTAGACAGGTGCAACGTCCGGCTGCATCACCGGAGACTACCAGAACGCCGCGCCGAGCGGCGCGACCGGTCAGGCGATCGTCACCTGGTCGGACAGGTAGACGTCCTGGATCGCGTTCAGCAGGCGTACGCCGTCCTGCATGGGCTTCTGGAATGCCTTGCGTCCCGAGATCAGGCCCATGCCACCTGCGCGCTTGTTGATCACCGCGGTACGCACTGCCTGATGCAGATCGTCGTGACCGGAAGGGCCGCCCGAATTGATCATCCCGATCCGCCCCATGTAGCAGTTCGCGACCTGGTAACGCACCAGGTCGATCGGATGCTCGCTGGTCAGCTCGTCGTAGACCTTGGGGTGCGTCTTGCCGAAGCCGATCGCCCGGTAACCGCCGTTGCAGGTGGCCTGCTTCTGCTTGACGATATCGGCCTCGATCGTCACCGCGAGGTGGTTCGCCTGGCCGGTGAGATCGGCCGACTCGTGGTAATCCACCCCGTCCTTCTTGAAGGCGCTGTTGCGCAGGTAGGCCCACAGCACCGTGACCATCCCGAGTTCGTGGGCGCGCTGGAACGCCTCGCTGATCTCGCCGATCTGCCGTCGCGACTCCGCTGAACCGAAGTAGATCGTCGCGCCCACGGCGACCGCCCCCATGTCGAACGCCTGCTCGACGCTGGCGAACAGCGTCTGGTCGTAGATGCTCGGATAGCTCAGCAGCTCGTTGTGGTTGAGCTTGACCAGGAACGGGATCTTGTGCGCGTAGCGGCGCCCGACCGCACCGAGTACACCGAGGGTCGACGCGACCGCGTTGCATCCGCCGGCGATCGCCAGTTCGACGATGTTCTGCGGATCGAAGTAGATCGGGTTGGGTGCGAACGAGGCGCCGCCGGCGTGTTCCACACCCTGATCCACCGGCAGGATCGACAGGTAGCCGGTACCACCGAGCCGGCCGTGCCCGAACAGCGTCTGCATGCCGCGCAGCACCCCGGGCTTGCGGTCGCTCAGGGCCACCACCCGGTCGACGAAATCCCCGCCCGGCAGCTGCAGCATGTCCTGCGCGATCGTGGTGCAACGGTGTTCCAGCAGATACCCGGCCTCGTCACCGAGCAGTTGTACGACGTCGGTCATTGGTCCTCACCCCCTACTGCGACCCAAGGGCAAAGATAGATCGCGCGCGAACGGCGGCGACGGAAAACACCGCCACGACAAAATGGCCATCGCTACGAGCCATTCAGCGCCCGACCCCTCCCTTCAAAACCACTTTTGTTCCGGTGGGTTGCGTCGCCAGTGCCGCATCCCCGGGCACGCGGCGACAGAATCCTGGAACCGGGCAGGCGCCACCGGATCAAGGCACGAAATAGCGCCCGCCGGCACCGACCGCGATCGTCAGCAGGCCGATCAGGGTGTTGATCCCGACCAGCATACGGATCTGCGCCAGCGCCTTGCCGCCGGCCGGCCAGTCCTGCGCCGCGACGGCACGCTTCAGCCGGCCATAGGGGGCGAAAAACACGTGCAGGAAGATCAGCATCATCAGCAGGCCGAGGCCGAACATCGCGTGCACGTACAGGGCGACCGCGCCCATGCCGCCGAGCACAGCGAAGATCATCCATAGGCCGGTCGCGAGGATCACGCCGATGGACACCCAGACCCACGGAAAGAACCGGCCGAACACCCCGACCCACAACGGAAGACGCTGCGGCGGCTCGAGCAGCGACGCGGCCACCGGGCGCAACGCCATGTAAGCGAAAAACATACCGCCGACCCAGATCACGACGGCGATCACATGCAACAGAACCGCGGCACCCAACATCTTTCCAGTCTCCAAACGATAACGATACCCGGCATTCTACGGAGCAATGCGCATCGCGGCACCCTGTACGACGGGGTTATCATGCGCCGTCCGAAACGCCTCGCTTCCGTCACCAGACCGGGCCAGACCAATGCAAAACGCGTCACATCACGTTGCCGTACTGGGCGCCAGCCCAAAACCCGCACGCTATGCAAATCAATGCATCCGGCTGCTGAAACAGCACGGTTACCGGATCACGCCGATCCATCCGCGCTTCGAGGAGGTCGAGGCGCTACCGGTGACACACAGCCTGGACGAGATCACCGAACCGGTCGACACCCTCACGCTGTACGTCGGTCCGCAGCTGCTCGAGCCGCAGACCGAGGCGATCGTGCGCCTGCGGCCGGGACGGGTGATCTTCAATCCCGGCACCGAGAGCCGCGTCGTCCAGGGGCAGCTCGATGCGGCCGGCATCGAATGGCTGGAGGCCTGCACGCTGGTCATGGTGCGTACCGGCCAGTTCTGACGACGGATGTTCCTCGGTCTGGCGTTGCTCCTGGGTGCACTGCTCTGGGCTCGCGACATCCGTCGGCGCGCGGACGGTGAGGTGCCACGCTACCGGGGGCCGTTGACGATGGGCGGCATCGGTGTCGGCGTGTTCCTGTTCTACCTGTGGCTGGTGACCCGCGGGGTCTCGGGTTCGTGAGCGGCAAACAGACTCCAGGCCCGGCGCGTTCGCCGTACATCACCCGCGAAGGCTGGGAGACGCTCAACCAGGAGCAGGACGCGCTGTGGAAGCGTCGCCGCAAGGTGGTGACCCACCTCGCCGCCGCCGCCGCCGAGGGTGACCGATCGGAGAACGCCGAGTACATCTACCGCAAGAAGCAACTGCGCGAGATCGACCGGCGCATCCGCTATCTGCAGAAGCGCCTGCCGGAACTCCAGGTGGTGCACGCGTTTCCGGAAAACGCCGAACGGGTGTTCTTCGGCGCATGGATCACGCTACGCGACAGCGGCGGCCAGGAGGTCACCTACCGCATCGTCGGCGCCGACGAGTCCGACCATCGGCGCAACTGGATCAGCATCGATTCACCGATGGCGCGCGCCCTGCTTCGCCACGCCCTCGACGAGACCGTTCTGGTGCACACGCCGTCCGGTGCGGCCGAATGGGAGATTCAAGCGATTCGCTACACCGAGCACGAATGACGGCGGCGCGTCGTCGGCGTCAATCGCAGCCGTCGCTCTCGACTACCGCCTCGCCGCCGGCGCCGGGGGGAGGAAGATGGTGGATGCGGATGAACATCATGTGTTGCATCCGATCGTAGTGCGTGTCCAGGGCCCGGTTCACCTGGCGGGCGTCGAGCCCGTCGTAGATCACCACACTGCCGGCCACCTCTTGTGCCAGCTGTGCCGTGGTTGGCTGCATCAGCCGTTTGAGTTGCCAGTCGTCGTCGGCCACCGCACTGGCGGTGGTCGTCAGCAGCGCCGCCGCGGCACCGGTTAGATGGTGGATCGCCCCGTGATGTAAGTCCATTTGTGACTCTCCCCGCGCCTGATCGCTGGGCACTCGGCGCATGACGTTTCGCCCATACGCAAAAGTCTAGTAAGCATTCTTACCAGGCCAAGCGAAACGGGGTCGGAAAGGCCATGGCGTGGATGTAGTCTTTGGCCTACGCGGCGGCGCCGGGTCGCGCGACGCCGTCAGCGCTTGATCTTGCGCAGCGTCGATTCCGACCAGAAACGGGACGATTCACCGGTATTGATCCGGATCACCGATTGCGGAATGACCGCCCAGCTTTCGTTGCCAGTGGTCAGGTCGAGGCCGTACCAGGTCTTCCAGAACAGCGCGCGCGGGTCGGAGGTCTTGCCGGCTTCGACCACCCCCCAGTCACGATCGATGACCTTCACCAGCTTGCCGTCCTTGTAATACAGCGTGCGGTAGTCGGCGAAGCTCTGCGTGTCCACGTAACTGATGCGGTAGTCGTACCACCAGTTCACGAACTTGGTGGTGCTCTTGAGCCCGTAGACCTCCTTGTTCACGTGTCGGCAGCTGCGCTTGGGCAGGGTGCCGGCGAAACGGAACAGCTGACCCTCGAGGTCGCTCATCACACCGAGACAGGTGCGCATCGGTTTGCGCCCGAGGACTTCGTGGGTCTCGTGCCGCGGCTTGCGCAGCGTCACGTCGCCGAAGGTGAATACGCTCCCGCCCCATGCCTGGTCGTGCTCGGGTTCCGCAAAGCGGCGTATCTTGCGCAGCGCCGGCAACCACACCAGGTAGCTCTGGCTGCGCGAGTCGTCGTCGAAGTCGGTGACCAGCATGCCGGTCCCCTGCAAGCGACCCGACCGGAAGATCGCCAGGTCGCGCGAGTTGATCACATCGTCATCGTCGTAGGCATTGTTGAGATGCCGCTCGACCGCGACCGTGGACACCCCACCGCCATCGTCCCGGTTGATCAGCACGGCACTGCTGGCGCCACGGCTGTCGATCGAGAAGTTTTCGAACGCCAGGAAGTGATTGGCGAAATACACCTGTTTCGCGATCTCCTCCCCGCTGGGCGTGCCTTTCGGCAAGGGCAGACTGCGGTCCACGCTGCTGCCCGCAAAGACGATCGCCGTCAACAGGCTGAATGACAATGCCGATACCGGCCTGATGAGATTGCGCATATCGCCCCCTAGTCCCGCGGTACGTTGGTGATCGCCCGGTCGCGCGACGATGCCGTGCGCCCGCTGCGCAGCGCGAAGATGCTGCTGCGCACGCTGCCGAGATCACCGGTCTTCAGGTAATCCTCCCAAACCGAGGTCTTCTGGTACTCGGGGAGACGCACGAAGAGGATGTAGGTACCGGGCAGTCGGCGCTTCAGAAAGGACTCGAACGCCTCCAGGTTGGCGGTGCCGTCGTCGACGCCACCGGTACCGCCTCCGGCTATCCAGGATGAACCGGGCGGTGCGGCGAAGGCGCCACTGCCGAACTCGTCGGCATCGGCCTGGATCGCCGCGACATAGTCGTCGGGCATCGCCTGCGCGGCCGAACCCCAACCCCCCACGACAACAAGCAGGATCGCGGCCACGCGATACTGTTCGAACAACATACGGACCTCCTACGCCGAAACGGAGTGGCACCCTGTGTTGCTGCGTATCGGGTGACTCGAACTGTTCCTATCAGTGCTATGCGGCGTCCGCATGCCAAACTTTATAAGGGAAAGGACTAGGCCTCTCGACAGACTTTTTGTCGCAAAGCTCAGAGGCGCAGGATCGCGGCGCCGAGATAGGCGACACTGGCGAGCACCAGGCCAGCACTCCACACCTGCAACCACAGCACGCGCCCCCGGCGTCCCAGCCACAGCAACAGGACACCGATCACCAGGGCGAGTGCCACGGTGAAATTCAACATGAAATGCAGACCTTCGCTCTGCGAATACAGCGGCAGCTCCTCGATCGGCGTCGCCTCGGTCGCCTGGTAACGCATCAGATCAACTCCCCGTCGGTGAACACCTCGACCAGGGCCGGACCGTCGTACGCGAGGGCGCGCCTCAGCGCCTCATGCAGTTCGCCGTCCTGCCGGACCTGGATGCCGAGGCCACCGCAATCCTTCGCGAACGCCGCGAAATCCGGATTGCGCAGCGCGGTCTGCCAGACCGGCCAGTGCCCGGCACGCTGCTCCTTGCTGATCTTGCCGAGTTCGTGATTGTTCAGCAGCACGTGCGTCAGGTTCATGCCGTAGTGGACCGCGGTCGTGAACTCGGCCATGTACTGGCCGAATCCGCCGTCGCCGCTCACCGATATCACCTGGCGACCGCGATAGTCCGCCTGTGCCTCGGTCGCCGCCCAGGCACCCATCGCGGCGGGAAACGCGAACCCGATCGAACCGAGATAGCCGGACATCAGGATGCGCTGACCGCGGCATTCGAAGTACCGGCCGAACGAGTAGGTATTGTTGCCGACATCCACCGCGATCACGGCGTCATCGGGTGCCAGTTCCGAGAGCGCCGCGAACAGCGTCGCCGAATTCACGCCCTTGCCGCGGTCACGCGCGCGCCGCGCGGCCTTCTCATCACGCCAGATACGCCAGCGTTCGGCGATCTCCGGCCGCTGGTCGACCGCCCCGGTCTCCTCCGGCAGCGCGCGCCACAGCCACTCCGCGGTCAAGCCGATCTCGCCGAGCACCGGCAAGGTGACCGGATGGAACTTGCCCAGGGTCATGGGATCGAAATCCACCTGGATGATCGTCTTGTTGGCACTGATGCCCGTGTGGTCGGCGAAACTGGCGCCGAACACCACCAACAGGTCGGCCTCGTTCATGCACCAGCTCGCGACCGGCGTACCGCTGCGCCCGAGTACGCCGGCGGCATGTGGATGGTCGTCGGCGATCTGGCCCTTGGCCTTGAAGGTGGTCAGCACCGGCGCCTTGAGCTTGTGCGCCAGCTGTTCGATGGGCTGCATGCGGCCAACCGCGCCGTAGCCGACGATGATCGCCGGGCGCCGCGCATCCTTGAGCATCTGCAGTGCCGAGGCCAGGGCGTCAACCGCCGGTAACATCCGCCGGTCGCCAAGACGGCCATCCGGGCCGCCGGGTTGCGCACCGTCTGGTGCGGGCAGGGTCTGCACCTCGTCGGGGAAGATCAGGTGTGCGACATCGCGCTCGACGGTCGCGTGCTTGCAGGCCAGGTTCATCAGCTCGACCTGGCGCGAATCACGCAGCACGGTCTGACTGAAGCGTGCGACCGGCGCGAACGCCGCGGCGAGCTCGATCTCCTGGAAGGCCCCGGGCCCGAGTACCTGGCTGTTCACCTGACCGGTCAGCGCCAGCACCGGCGCACGGTCGACCTTCGCGTCCCACAGGCCGGTCAGCAGGTTGGTGGCCCCGGGACCGGCGATACTCAGGCACGCCGCGGGGACACCGGTCAACTTCGCATAGCCCGACGCGGCAAACGCCGCCGCCCCCTCGTGGCGGATGCCGATGTACCGTAGCTGGCCGCTCTGCTCGAGCACGCGCAGGGCATCGGCCAGTCCGAGGTTGGAGTGCCCGACCATGCCGAAGACATGCGTGACACCCCAGTTGACCATGGTCTGCGCCATCAGGTCGCTGACCGTCGGCTGCCGTTCGGTCGATTCGCGCACCGCGACATAGATGCCATCGTCGCGCTGCTCGACCGGAAAGGTGCGTACCTGGTCGGCATGGCCGCCTGGGGCGCGACCGGTCAGCGGATCGAAGTCCCAGCCATGCCAGGGACACCGCAGCCAGCAGTCGTCTTGACCATCGTTGCACTCGATGCTGCCCTCGCCCAGCGGGCCGCCCTGGTGCGGGCAGGCGTTGTCGAGCGCGCCGATCCTGCCGGCATGGGCGGTCAGTGCAATCGCCTGCCGGCCGGCCTGCACGGTGCGCACCTCGCCATCACGCAGTTCACCGGGCTCGGCGACCTTGTACCAGACGGTCTGCAGGCCGTCCTGCGCGTCGAGGTCCTCCTGGGTGACCTGTTTGTGCGAGCCGTCGCACAGCGGTGGCTTCGCCGTGCGCTTGCACAGGCAGAAGAAATAACGGTCGTCCTTGTCGGCGGTGAACGCCAGCGGCTCGATACCGGTGCCCTCGTGCGAGCCGTCGCAGAAAGGCTGCTGTTTGGAGCGCCCGCAGGCGCACCACCAGACCGTCTCGCCGGCTTTGAGCGCGACTGCCTGCGGCTTGGTGTCGGCGATGTAGGCTTTACTCAAGGTGCACCTCCAGGTTCGGCTTTCGCTGATCCCGGCACCTTTCCTCCGCCCGACGGCGTCAGTGCAGCGCGACCCGCCTGCATCCCGGGGTTCAGTGCAGGAACAGTTCGTAGAGTGTCAGACCGATCTCTACCACGATCAGGATCACGATATACCACTCGACCCGCAGGGTGCGCTGCGCCTGCACCAGGTCGAGCAGGGTCTCGGCAGTCGTACTGACCAGCCGCAGCTTCGCCTCCAGGGCGCTGCGCCGTTCGGGGATCTCGAACTCCTGCTCGAGGCGCTGAAACAGCCGTTCGCGCTCGGGATGCTCCCACAACAGATCGGGTTTCTCGCCGACCTCGGCGCGTCCGACCATGCGGTGTTGTACCAGCAGGGTCTCGCCGATCTGCGCGACCAGGCGGCGCGATTGCCAGCTGCGGTAGTGCCCGCCGCTGAGTTCCTCGGCCAGCGGCTCGACGCGATCGAAGGTCGCCGCGATCAGGCGTTCATGGTGATCCAGCACCACGCTCTTCGCCAGCACATCGGCCACCACCTGCAGGTTCAGGAGGTCATCGGCATCGAGCTGCAGGATCCCCTCACGCAGCAGCTCGCCAGCGCCGGACACGACTGAAAACTCCAGCGTCTCGAACTCGCCGTGGTCGACGGGCTCGGTCGTCAGACCGCGCAGGCCCGCGATGAACGAGGCCTGCTGCAGCGGGGCCACGTCGAAGAACACCACCACGCCGAATCGCTGTATCACCGCGATACCACCGCCGCTGACCTCGACGGTGAGCGGACTGCCCGACATCAGGGGTGCCTGCAACAATGGCCGAACATTGATGCGCCGACCGATCAGGACGGCGTGGGCAAAGCGCGAGGTCGTCGGTTCGGTCATGGAAATCTGGGCATGGCGCGGCTGACGCCGCGAGCGAGACTTTAGGCGCAATCCACGACGCCGACAATCGCCCGCCGCAACCGGCGATGTCGCTTGCACCGTACGGGTTTCTCCGCCCTAATGGACACAAGTCCCATCCATTCACCGGTTACACCTGCCGTGGTGCAGATCCGCACTGCCATACTCGACGATCTCGAAGGCCTGGTCGCCCTCGAGAACCGCTGTTTCACCGACGACCGGATCAGCCGGCGCCAGTTCCGTCACCTGTTGACCAAAGGCCATACCGCAACGCTGGTCGCCGAGCACGCCGGCGAGATCGTCGGCAGCCTGGTCGTGCTGTTCAGCCGCGGCACGGCGACCGCCCGCCTGTACTCGATCGCGGTCGCGCCGGAGATGCGTGGACACGGCGTCGCGCGCCAGTTGGTCGAGCAGGCCGAGGCCGAGGCGTGGCGCGAGGAACGCGCCTGGATGCGTCTCGAGATACGCAAGGACAATGCCGCATCGATCGGCCTGTTCGAGTCGATGGGTTATCGGCGATTCGGCAGCCATGCCGATTACTACGCCGACCACATGGATGCCTGGCGCTATGAGAAAGCGCTCGACAGCCGCCTGAAACCGGTACTCGACCGGGTCGTCTGGTACGAGCAGACGCTGGATTTCACCTGCGGCCCCGCGTGTCTGATCATGGCGATGAAGTCGCTCGACCCGCAGGTCGAGGCCAACCGGAGCCTGGAACTCAAACTGTGGCGGGACGCGACCACGATCTTCATGACCTCCGGACTCGGCGGCTGCGGGCCCTATGGCCTGGCGCTGGCGGCCGACCGGCGCGGGTTCAACGCCGAGGTCTGGGTCAACGACCCCGGCGTGCAGATGATCGACTCGGTGCGCAACGCGGAGAAAAAAGAGGTCATGGCGCTGGTACAGGCCGACATGGAACAGGAGATCCATGAACGCGGCATCCCGGTGCACCTCGACGTGCTCGATCTGACCGCGCTCGAAGCCGCGTTCGACGCCGGTGCCGTACCGCTGGTGCTGATCAGTTCCTGGCAGATCTACAACGAGAAATCGCCGCACTGGGTCGTGGTCAGCGGATTCGACGAACACTTTGTGTACGTCAACGACCCGCTGGTCGACTACGACGAAGGCGAGACCGCGGTCGATTCGATCAACATGCCGATCGGCCGCTCCCAGTTTGCACAGATGTCACGCTACGGCCGCAAGGGTCTGCAGGCGGTCGTATTGATTACCGCGAGGACAGAGCGATGAGTGACCACCTGATACTGGTCGACAGCATCAGCCAATGGAAGAAGGACTTCCCCGAATACAACGTGGTCGAGGTCCGCGACTACCTGGTCGACCCAAGCTGGTCGAACCGGCGCAACCTGAGAGTGCTCAACCTCTGCCGCGACACCGACTACCACAGCCCCGGCTACTACGCGTCACTCCTCGCCGAGGCGCGTGGCCACAAGATCATCCCCTCGGTGCGTACGCTGCAGGACCTGAGCCGCAAGGCCCTGTACGGCACCGAGCTCGACGACCTCGACAAACGGGTCGACAAGCTGTTTCGGGATCACCCCGCCGAGATCACGCGCTTCGAGGTGCTGGTGTGCTTCGGCCAAAGCGAGGCCAGACAGTTGCGCCAACTCGGTCGCGCCCTGTTCGAGGCCTTCCGCGTACCGCTGATCAAGGTCGAGATGCGGCGCGGCAAGGTCTGGCACATCTCCGGCATTCGCGCGGTAGGCCTCAAGGCCCTGCGACGAAACCAGGAGGCATTCTTCTTCGAATCGATGGCCGGCTACCTGCGTCGGCCATGGCGCTCGGTTCGCGGTCGGCGCAGCATGCGTTACGACCTCGCGATCCTGTACGACCCGGAAGAGAGACTCGCACCCTCGAATCGGCGTGCACTGGCACAGTTCATCCGCGCTGCACGTACCGAAGGGATCGATGCCGAACTGGTCACGGCGCGCGACTTTGGCCGCATTGCCGAGTTCGACGCGCTGTTCATCCGTGAAACGACGAACGTCAATCACCACACCTACCGTTTCGCGCGGCGCGCGGCCGCCGAGGGCCTGGTGGTGATCGACGATCCGGACTCGATCCTGCGCTGCACCAACAAGATCTATCTCGCCGAACTGTTGCACCGACACCGGATCGCCACGCCGGCCAGCGTGATCCTCAGTCGCGAAGAACTCGACCGGGCCGAGCAGGAACTGGGCTACCCGATGGTACTCAAGATGCCGGACGGCGCCTTTTCGACCGGCGTGTTCAAGGTCAAAGACCGCGAAGAGTTCGACGCCCGGGCGGCGCAGCTGTTTCGCGACTCGGAACTGATCCTCGCGCAGGCCTATACACCGACCGATTTCGACTGGCGGATCGGTGTACTCAACGGCGAGGTGCTGTATGCCTGTCGGTACTACATGTCGCGCGGCCACTGGCAGATCGTGGATCACTCCAAAGGCAAACCGCGCGAAGGCGGTTTCGACACACTGACCACCGACGAGGTCCCCAAGGCGGTCATCCAGACCGCGCTCAAGGCCGCAAACGCGATCGGCAACGGACTGTACGGCGTCGACCTAAAGCAGGTCGGCCGCAAGGTGCTGGTGATCGAGGTCAACGACAACCCCAACCTCGATGCCGGCGTCGAAGACAAGATCTCCGGCATCGAGCTGTACCGCCGGATCATGCGCGAATTCCTGCGACGTCTCGACGCACGCGGCCGCTGATCGCTACGGACCATCCGTCGCCCCGGAATCGCGTCATCAGACGTAGACGGTGACCAACGGGCGGCGGCGTCATCGCTCGGCCGCCCCGCTCTGGCCGCAACTGGCGGCGCCATCTGTACCAAGTGCCCCGACTCAGGCGTGCTCAGCGCAACATCGATGCTGGTGGCGCCAGGCAGCGAAGGGTCTGGCACGGCCGCCACAAACCCAGCGTGTGCTAGTCTTCGTTTCGCATCAAAGGAAATACGTGAAATGGACGAATATTCATCGCCTGATCCGGCACTTCCCCGCGCCATCTCTATTACTCATCAAGGGTGTTATACAGAGCCTGCCTATCTCGGTTCAGGACGAAACTGACTACTTAACCGTAAACGCTTGCAACCCGATCCGCCTAGGCAGGTCGAAGAATCTGTGCACAAAATAATGGTCTCACTAGCAAGATCGGTCGTAGTTGCGATGGCGTTGCCTCAGTTGGCAGTCGCGGGCGAGTATTTGAGTGATCTCGAAGTCGAGAAGCTGTTCTCTGGAAAAACCTACTTCGAAGATGCTAGCCAGGATTTCACGTTCAAAACGTACAAGGAATTTCAGTTTCGAGAAGATGGAACAGTGAATTATCGCATCTATTGGACCGATGGTTTGTGGCAAACCGATTTTCCTTGGCGAGTAAAGAAGGACGGGCGGCTTTGCATCCCTAACAATCGTGGCAAAGAAAAATGCAGATTCGTCCAGGTTGATGGTAGAAAGATTTTGCTCTTCAACAAAAAAGGCGAACTCAAGGCTACCTTTACGCCCTGAGAATGAGGTGAAAAACCCGATGCGTTTTCTTGTTGGGGTTATTTCTTCGGCAAATGCGAACATGCTCAGCGCTAACGAGTCGATCAAGCCGTTCGCCTGCAGTTCACTCGGACGCTCAGCACTCCGCTTACCTGAGCATTAGCCGTAAAACGAGATGGATCTGATCAAGAAACTATTCATGCCGCTGTGCCTAAGCGTTTCTGCAATTGCGGTGGCAGATGGCGGTGGCTCGGTCGACGCCCGAGTCAATCTTCAACTCACGGAATCGGAGGCCGTTGAATTTCTTGCCGAAATGCGGAACATGCTGGCTAGTATTCAAGGCATCGTTCTGGGCATCGGCACGGAAGATCGTGAGCTGATCATTCGTTCAGCGCGCCTATCGGGAAATCAAATGGCGAGAAACACGCCCACAGCGGTCCGAGCCAAACTGCCGGAATCCTTCAAAGCGTTGGGCGGCCCAACCCACATGATGTTCGAAGAGCTCGTGATCCGAGCCGAAACCGATGATATGGATACTCTTGCTGAATTCACGGGTGAGCTGATGAAGCAATGCTTGTCTTGTCATGCGCAGTTTAGGGTCAACTAGCAGGTGCGAGGTGCAGCGGCCAACAAGGCGGCCAAGCCGTTCGCCTGCGGCTCACTCGGACGCTCAGCACTCCGCACTCGCTCGGGCACGGCTCCACCATTTTTGCCCGATCAGGCGCTCCATGCTGAACGCCGCTTACCTTGGCAGTAAAGCTCGCATGAAATCCATCTTCAGCCTGTTCATGATTGTTGCAGCTCTTTATGCCGGTTGTGCATCCACGGCTGCAGAAGAATTGAAACAGAACACGATCGGGGAAATGCAGGCAGCGGTGAACAGGATAGAACAAGGAAGGGCGATTTCAGCTACTGAAGCAACGGCAATGGCCAATCTTTACCATCGAAAGCATGTGCACATCGAAAGCGCTGTTGGTCCTCTTGAAGACAAAGGCGATCATTGGGAATCAGTTGTATTTGTTGGCGTCGCGGGCCTCCCGAGAGGCGCGATTCGTATTGAAAAAGCCAGTGGTCGCGTGTCGTCAAACCTGGGGCCGGCGGTTGATGATCCAAAAACGCTTGCCGAATAACCCCAACAGGCACGCTAATCCCGCTCAATGAAGCTGACTCCACCTCCACGGCGGGACTGTTTATGGAAGTAGCGAAAATTCAGCCGAACAAGCGTTCAAGCCGCCTGCGGCTCACTCGGACGCCCAGCACGCCGCGCCCGCTCGCGCATGGTTTCTCCATGATTGCTCAAACGCTGAACCCCAACGGCCGCCGCTTACCTGGGCGTAAGGACTGACAAGATGACCGATCCGATTGAGGTAAGCAAAACCAACTGCGGCGGTATGCCAGCCGATCGGTGGAATGCCTTCCTCCAGTTGCTGACAAGCGCGACGCCTGACGAATTCACGCCCATCCAACGGGTCGCTTACCTCGCGTGGTGGTATAGCAGCGAGATCCTGAATGGGGGCCATGATCAGTATTTTGGCAACAACGCAGTTCTCGATCAGGCCGAAGTGGTCAAGGCCTTAAAAAGCCTGGGCGCAATGCGCCAGAGCGAGGTATTGGGAAGAGCACATGCAGTCAACTCAAGGATGGCGGAAGAGATGCCAAACGACCACTCGGAATTGATCGTTTGGGAAAGAGAGAACAAGTATACGGGAAAAATGGCTGACTTCGATCAAGAGTTCTATGCATGCGAACCGCCCATCGAAACCGAGCTATTGGAAAGCTTTTTGATTCACCACGAGAGCGAATTCATTAGATGGGCGCCGTAAGGCCAAGCCGTGCGGTGCTGCGCTTCTCACACGGAGGGCCGGCGCTCCGCGCTGAGCACCTCTTTCCCTAGGCGTTGGAGGTACGAATGCACAGTCTGAGAGCAGCCCAGATCGTGGAGGTATCCGCCGGGAAACTCGAGAGTCTCACGCTTGAGCATGAGGTCTGGCAGCTTGCCTTTGAGAAAGGCTTGATCGTTGGATCACATGCAGGCTGGAGCCATTATGAACACGATTTTGGCTCGAAGCTCCTGATTGGAAGCCGCGATCTGACAAGTTCAGACAACCCGTTCCAAAGAATGAAAGAGGTCATTGGGGAAGCAACCTGCGAAATGATTTCGTTCAATGCGGTTGGCAATTCCACTCAGCTTGAGTTGCTTAGAGGCAATGATCGGTTGTCGCTCCAGCAGCTTGCCATTTCATCGGCGAACCCGAGATCGTTTGCGTAACCCATGCCGCCGACACCCTGCTTGCAGTGAAGGATGGCAATTGCTCCGGCGACGCGTCGGGTTGATGTGGCCCAGGGGTTTGGTCATGGTGATTTCGCACCATAAAAGGCGGGTGAAGAGACAGGGGATACACGCCTGGCTGTCCCAGGCATCGGAGGCTGTTCCTTTTGCGCTCGGCATACGCTTGACGCTGGAGACCGGATGCAGCCGACAATGCACCCATGTCGTTCGTCACTCTGACCCCTCGGCAGGCCGCGCCTACCCGCGCATTGCCCCGGCATTATCCCGCGTTCATACGCTCCGGTCGGAGCGCCGCCAACCCGGGCATTGTATTTCGACATGATGACAAGACGTTTCCTGATTGCTCTCGTATTGCTGGCGACACCAGCGGCATCGTTTGCCGGGGGAGTGGACGCGATCGTCGTCATTCCTCTCTATGTTGTCTTGTTTGTGCTGTCGATGATCTCGTTTGGCACCGTACGGAAAGCAGCCAAGCTGGGAATGTCAGTGCTGGTCGCCGGTGTATTGGTGATGCTCAACTGGGCCTTTTCGTTCTACATCTACCTCGACTGGCTGGCGAATGCGATCGACGATCTGGGGTTTGCGCTTCTTGTGGCCGCCATCAGTCCTTTTCTCATCGTTCAAGTCGCCAATGTTCTGATACGAGGATCTGAATAGCCAGCCGCGTAACAAAAGACATGACAAGCCCCACAAACCATTGCCTTGCGCCCTACTCCGGCGCTTCGAAGTGATTCGACGCATCCTCAACATCCTGACCGTAGCGGCCGTACTCTTCTTCGGTATCCTGGCGATACTGGCGGCCCCGGCGTTCTTCGATCCCGCGTTCGTGGTCGTGAACAATTCGAGAGAACCGGTGTTCGTTGTCGCAAAATGGCGAAACGACGCGAAGCAGATCGGCAATATTGGCGCAATGTCCTCTTTCGAGTTCAGCCTGGACGCCGAGGCGGCGATTCGGTTCCGGGTCAGCTATCCTGATGGGGCGACGGCCGAGTCCAAACCGATCTACTTCACGAGGGGAACGAAGGTGATTGCCACGATCACCAGCGACGGCGTCACAGTTGGGTACGACCATGAAAACTGACATCGCCGTCTGAACGTCGGGCAACCGCAAGGCCTGTTGACGGGCGATAGTTGTTGAGGCACCAAAGTTTGAAAGGAGTAGTCATGCGCATGGTCTTCGCTGCAGTTGTGCTTTTGCTTACGGCACAGGCGGCATTTGCCACAAACAAGGCAGCAGAGTTCATCTGCAACGAGATCGCCGATGCCGAAAAATATGCGCGCTGCGTCAATAAAGCAGACGCCGTCGCCGAGGGCGCGACGTCCCGCCATCAAACGTCTGGATCGTCTGGCTGGTCCGCTTTCTTTTGGCCGGTCAGTTGGTGGGTCGCCTACTACGCCTTCGGGCTGATTCTTGGCTCATATGTCTATCGCGACGCCAGGCGGCGCGATTGGCTGTTCCTGGCGGTTCGACCTTTCTGGTGGCTGGTTCTGGTGATCCTCGATCCGGCGTTTGGATTGCTGGCGTACTGGTTGGTGCACTACTCGAAGCTGTCGCAAAATTACGCGGAGTTCGTGTCGTCGCAGGAAGGTGGATGATCCGGGCCACCGAATAAGCACACAAACGCGTTCGACCCGCACTGCACGTTGTCCCAGGCTTGGTCGGCCGCTGCAAAGCGTATCGTTCGGATAGCCGGCGGAGATTCGCTCCAATGAGGGCGCCAGAAAAGGAGTCGAGAATGTGGATTCTATATGCCTTTCTCTCCGCCTTCGCGGCAGCGCTGGTGGCGATCTTCGCCAAACTGGGGCTGAGTGAAGTCGAGCCGACTTTGGCAACGACATTGCGCTCGTTGGTCATGGCGGCATTCCTGGTAGCCACGGCATGGACACTGGGAAGGTTTCGAGACTTCTCGATACACACGCTGAACAGCAGAGAATGGGGGCTTCTTGTCCTGGCAGGTGTGGCCGGGGCATTGTCGTGGCTCTTCTATTTCTTCGCACTGCGTGATGGACCCGCCTCCGCGGTGGTTGCGATCGATCGTCTGAGCATTGTTTTCGTCGTGCTTCTGGCGGCCGGGTTCCTCGCGGAGCCGCTCGGTTGGCGGGCGATCGCCGGGGCATCGCTGATGGTGACTGGCGCTTTGTTGATCTCACTGAAACAAGGCGAGCTGTCTCGCCTGTGGATCGATCTGCTAAGGCACGTCAAGTGAGTCGAAAGCCGCACGCTTCGCTCCGAGCCACAGCATTCCGCCTTCCCGGGCGACAGCCGGGTGAATGAGCATTTCACAGTCGCAGCCTGGTTTCTGGCGCTTGCACCGCTGACGTTCAGTCCCGGCCCTGCGAATGTCATGCTTGCCGCCATGGGCGCGGCTTTCGGCCTCAGGGCAACCCTGCCCTTTTTGCTGGGTACCAATGTGATTTGCGTGCTCCAGTCCGTATTGATCGGTTTCGGTATCACCATCGTCGTCAGTGAATCCGAATGGGCCACTGTCGCTCTGAAATGGGCTGGCGTGCTCGCCCTGTTGTTCCTCTCCATCCGTTTCTTCCGATCGAAAGTGGCAAGCGGTGCCGCATCGGAGCCACTGGGTTTCAAGGAGGGCGTTTTGCTGCAGGTGCTCAACGGCAAGTTCCTGCTGATTCCAACTCTGATGTTTTCCCTGTTCTACAATTTCGAAGCAAGCGGCGTCGCGGCGGTACTGGGCTTCACGGGTGCACTGGCGCTGCTCACGCTGTCTGCCAACCTGTTGTGGGTGACCGGGGGCAAGGCGCTGGCCGCGGTGCTGCAGGAGGCATGGTTCGCGAAGTACCAGGGGGTATTCTTTGGTTCCATCCTGCTGGGGACTTCGGTATGGATCGCGATGAACTAGCAGCGCGGCGAAGCGGACCGCAGGCGTCGCGGTCACTACGGGGCGATCCGCACTCCCCACGAGCCGCCGTCTGCTTGAGCACCCAGGCACGGCATGCCGAAGACCAGGGTAACGAACCGGAGGATCGCTCATGTATGCACGCGTCTTTTCATTCCCATCAACGTCGGAGAATCGACCGGCCATTGAAGCGATGGCCGACGATCTGTATGCGTTCACCAGGTCTCTAACAGGATTTGTGAGCGCCACCTACATGGTTTCGGAGGATGAACGTAGATACGCGTCTGTCACCCTTTGGCGATCGAAGGAGGAAGCGGTGGCGGCTGGAGCCTCTATTCGCGAGAAACTGGGGACGGTGCTGGAAGGGCTGGCGACCGCACCACCGGAAACGACCATCAACGAAGTCTACGAACCCAAGCCGTAGCTGCCCGCATGGCGACAAGACAAACAAGCCCCCGGCTCAGGCCGTTCGACTCGCTGCGCCCCTCTGCGTGCGGCGCCACGCATCGCCGTGGTCGAAAGTCCCTTCCCCGCCGAGGCCACCCTCCGGTTTGGTGTAAGCATGCAATCATGCGTGTCCTGTCGATGCTGACCTTGTCGATGGTTGCTTCTTCTGCGGCCGCCGACGAATCGCTGTGGGAACGATTGAAGAGAGAACCGAACATGGTTGTTCTGATGCGCAACGCGGAATCGAGCGGCAATCGCGACGGTACCAATATGCTCGCCTGGGACGCGAGCGGAAATTGTCGGGGCGAGAGCACCCTGACCGCAGAAGGCAGAGCCCAATCGAAACGGATAGGCGCGGTATTTTCGAATCATGGCGTCAGACCGAAGGTCATCAGCTCCCCCATGTGCCGATGCACCGAGACTGCACAGATCGCTTTTGGCGAGTACCTGACAGATCCGGACTTGCGGCAAAAGCCGGTGGGCGATGCGTCCGGAGAAGAGGCCTTCCAGGCCAAAGTGAGCGCGCTGCTCATCGAACACCGCGGCAGCACGCCGATCGTCTTCGTCAATCATCGCCCCAACATCGATGCACTGACGATGGAGTTGATCGACATGGGCGACCTGCTGGTAGGCACCGTCGCCGAAAATGGCGACGTCGAAGTGGTCGGCAAGATCTCGCTCGAACCGTGAACAGGCTGGTGAATGATGTGTTCACGCCAATCGCAACGAACGGGCGCGTGTCCGCCCTCAATGAACGCGGCTCGAACGTGAAAAGGGTCGGGCCGCCTGATTCACCAAGTGCTCAGGAAAACACCCGATGTTCAGTCACATCCCCGGCATCAAACGCGCGGCGTTGATCACTTGCTGTCTGGCGTTCGTGCCAGGTACGGCGTGTGCCTGTGATGGGCCGCAGGAAGTGCGCGTGGCAACGCCCTCGTCGATCAGGTCGTTCATCGACGACAGAAAAATGGACGTGCTGACCTTTACCGGATTTTCCGGCGCCCAATACGAGAACCCCGGTGCAATGATCGCGCACGCTTCACGGCTACTCGACGGTCGAGCCCCCGAAAAGACGTTGGTCAATATCGGTGCCACTGCCGAGGGGATCGGCGCTGTCTACGAGATCGCGAAGCAGAAGGGCTTTACGACGATGGGCATCGTCTCCACGCTCGCCCGCGACGAGCACGTTGCACTTTCGCAGTGTGTCGACTACGTATTCTTTGTCGAAGACGAAACCTGGGGAGGGCGGATCGAAGGGACCGGTCACCTCTCGCCCACATCGACGGCGATGGTGCAAAGCGGCACGTCGTTCGTCGCCATCGGCGGTGGTGACGTCACCAGGGACGAGATGCTCGCGGCACGCCAGGCCGGCAAGCCCGTCATCTTCATCGCGGCCGACATGAATCACCAGATCGCGCGCGAGAAGGCGCGCAAGAAAGGCCGGCCGGCACCTGTTGACTTCAAAGGCGCCGCGCATCGAGCGCTCGCCGAGGTCCCTTGAACCGTTGCAGGCGCCATTTGCGGGAAGAATGTCGATGGAAGAACGCAGATCCACAATAAGCTTCGTCGGTATCGGATTGGGCGCCATCGCCTTGCTGGTGGCCGTTTCCCATTTCTGGGCCGGCCCCTTCTCACCGCAACCGAGTCTTGAGAGGACGGTGGCCGAGAAGGCGGTAGCGATCAAGAATGCCACCATCGCTGCGCTGAAGGGCGAAAAGGTCGAGGAGGCAAGTGCACCCAGAGCGATCGATCTCGATCAGGGGCTCCGTATCGCCACGGGGATTCTGGGCGGCCTGGCGATCATCCTGGGTGTTGTCGGGTTTGCAAGGAAAGAATCGGTCCGCGCTGCCGGCGGCGCCGCAGTCCTCGGCGGCATCGCCATGGCCTTCCAGTTTGCCGTGATGGCGCTGGGCGCGATCGTCGTCGCCATTCTGATCGCCGCGGTCATCTCGCAGATCGGCATAGGGTGAGATACGCCTTGTTGGCGGCGAGGCGTTTGTTGCCCCACACCTGGACACGCGAAACACCTGCCGCCGCTGTGCTGGTCGCGACTCGGCTGCAAGCGCCGTACGGTGTCCCGGACGTCACTTGACTCGTCGTTGATGAAGAAATCGCCAATGAATAAGCTGCTCGCGATCTCCATCGCTGTATGTTGTTCCGTTGTGATCGGTGCGGACATGATGAACATTGAGTACGAACGCCACGAGTTTCACGGTGAACCGGAACGACGCCATGCCGAACTCTCGGTACTGGTGTACGACATTCCCTACTTCGGCGCCTGCGGCATCTTTCCTCCGCTGCACATCGCCAACCAGATCTTCCGATCCGGCGGTAGCCAGGGCGGCATGAGTCCCGGCGCGACCTGGCGCCCGTTCGATGTGAGCCAGGCCGAGTACGAGGCGTTGCTGCACACCATCGAGCGGCTCGACCCCGGCACCCTTGGCGAACAGGCGCGCTACACCCGGGTGAAATTCGAACGCGATGCGGATTTCGATCAGATCCCGGATTGGGAGTCCTGGCTGATGGCGGTCTGTGAGAAACACCGCGACAACTATCTGCGCAGGCAGGGCGGCTCCTGACCTGGCGCGGTAGCGGTTTTCCGCAGCGGCGGCTCGGGCATCCCGATAGATCAACTGAGGAATCGAACATGGCGACCAGCAGCGTCAGGCTACACCGGGTACTCCGCGCAACACCGGAGCGCGTCTATCGTGCGTTTCTGGACGCCGACGCGATGGCCAAGTGGCTGCCACCGAACGGTTTCACGGGCAGGGTTCACGCCCTCGATGCCCGGGTCGGGGGTACCTACCGGATGTCGTTCACGAACTTCACGACCGGTCACAGCCATACCTTCGGCGGCGAGTACCTCGAACTCGTGCCGAACGAACGCATACGACATACCGACAGCTTCGACGACCCGAATCTGCCGGGGGAGATGCAGACCACGATATCGATCAAACAGGTCGCGTGCGGCACCGAGCTCGACATCATCCAAGAGGGGATCCCCGAGGCCATTCCCGCAGAGGCCTGCTATCTCGGTTGGCAGGAATCGCTCAACCTGCTGGCACAGCTCGTCGAGGCGGAGATTACCGACTAGCCGCATCGACGCGGCGTGGGCCCACGGCGCGCCCGTCGCCTACGGCCACTGAAGGCCCTGGATCAGGCCCTGGTCCATCCAGTCGAGAAGCTGCTGTAGCGCGATCTGGCTGATCGTCGTGTCGGCCTGGTCGCTCACCAGCATCTCGCACAACGCGGCAAACCGGGTGCCCGACATGGCTGCCTGCAGCAACGCCACCTCGTCATGCGGCAGCGATCGAAACTGCGACAGGCGGTCCTCGCCGCGCCACAGCAACCAGGTCGTGCCCGTATCATGGGTCGCGCCGGGTGGCGTATCGGCGTGCTTCAATGCCTGCCAGATCGCCACCGCGTTGGTCCGGGTCTCGAACATCCGGACGCTGGGATGAAACACCAACCGCAGCTCCGGCCAGTGCGCCGCCGGCACCGATCTAAGGTCATCCCGCGAGGCGAACGGCGCATCGGCAGCATCGAAGACGTTCATCAGCTCGCGCTCGAACCGCGCCAGTTCTGCGAGTACCGGCAGGCCGTCGTACGGCGCGTGGCGCCGCAGAAAGACCGGTAAACCATCGCCGAAATGGCGCAGCGAGCGCACCCGCGACGGCGATGCCTGGATGTAGTTGTCGCACAATGACGCGAACTGTTCGTCGCCGAGATAGGCGGCGAGCATCTCGTGATCGTTCTCGAGACACTGTGCCAACCGTACCCGGTAGGCATTCGCATAGATCGACAGGCGCGCCTCGGCCGTCAGCGGCGGCTGCTCCGCGACCAGGGACAGGGCGGTGGCATCCGGTCGCTGCAGGTGCGCCATCAGGCGCTGTTGCAACACGGCGAGGGGGACCGCGTCAGCCATGTGCCGTCTGTGCCTGCTGCGCCGCGAGGACCTCTTCGGCGAACGCTCGCGCCATCGACAGCTCGGCCTCCAGCTCGGTGAACGCCGGGATGTTGTCGTCGCGCTCGATCATCGTGCTGACCCGGCCGAAGCGCTGCACCGCTTCGCGGTACAGGCACCAGACCGCGTCGCACACCGCGTGGTCGTGCGTGTCGATCAGGTGGTCGCCATTGTCGGTGTGCCCGGCGAGGTGGATCTGCCTGACCCGTTCGGCCGGTATGCCCGCGAGGAAGGCGCCGGGTTCGAAGCCGTGGTTGCGGGCACTGACGTAGATGTTGTTCACGTCCAGCAGTAACAGACAGTCGCTGCGCTGCAGGACCTCGGCGATGAACTCCCATTCGGCCAGTGCCGAATGCCGGTACGTGAGGTAGCTGGAGACGTTCTCGATCAGGATCTGGCGGCCGAGGAAGTCCTGCACCCGGGCGATGCGATCGCTGACATGGGCGATCGCCTCCTCCGTATAGGGCAGCGGTAGCAGGTCGTGGCTGTTGACACCACCGACACCGGTCCAGCAGAGATGGTCGGACACCCACTCGGGCTGGACGTCTGCGGCGAGGGCCTTCAGGTCGCGGAGATAGCCGATGTCCAGTGGGTCGGCGCTGCCGATCGACAACGAGACACCGTGCAGGACCACCGGGTAATGCTCGCGTACGGCACGCAGGTAATGCCGGGGCTTGCCACCGGCGACCATGAAGTTCTCGGAGATCGC
This sequence comes from Chromatiaceae bacterium, assembly GCA_024235395.1. Taxonomy (NCBI): domain Bacteria; kingdom Pseudomonadati; phylum Pseudomonadota; class Gammaproteobacteria; order Chromatiales; family Chromatiaceae; species Chromatiaceae bacterium. The sequence continues at coordinate 1,007,613 of JACKMK010000003.1, read as the reverse complement.
CTCGAACCAGTCGATCCGCGGCAGCGTGTCGAGCACGTACTGAAAATGCTGGGTACGCAGGCCCAAGCCGAATCCCAGGTCGTGTCGGTTCTGCGTCATCTGCCGCGGATCGATCGAAATGTCGGGGCTTCGAACTACTGGGCTCAGCCCAGTTTGCCGCCGACGTCCTTGCAGGCCTTGGAGGGCATCAGCACGAAGCCCGTGCCCTTGCAGCTCGCATGACTCGCGCAGGCGTTCTTCGCGGTCTTGCAGTCGTTGTGGCCGGCGCAGGCATTCACGCCGTGGCACTGGCTGAGATCGGCCTTCGCGACCTTGCCGCGCCAGTCGTCGCGTACCGTGCCGCCAATGTCGCCACAGGCCTTGGTGGGCATTGCGACAAACCCGGTGCCCTTGCAGCTGGCGTGTCCGGCGCAGGCGTTCTTCGCGGTCTTGCAATCGTTGTGGCCGCCACAGGCGTTCACGCCGTAGCAGTGACCCATCTCGACCGATGCCGTGCTCGCGGAACCGCCGCTGGTGGGATTGCTCTGGCAGCCTGCCAGCATGCCGGCCGCGGCGAGCGCCAGCGCAACACCGCTCGCCCTCGCGGGAACTTTGTCTTTCATTGAAGTACTCCTCCTGTTTTCGACTTACACCCCACCAGCCAACGGCTCAGGCGCGGCGGGTCCGACTGGACTGGTGCCAGTGATTGTCGAGACCGAACGGCGTGGCGGAATATTTCATCGCGCGTGGGATGGGCGAAGACGATGGCACGGCGGCGCACGGGTTCATCGGCCGCGTTCTCGGACACGATGCGGCGACCAGGGTCGCACCGCTCCGGGTCTCCGGTGTCGGCGGTGCGAAGCTTGGTTATGCTTGGGCTGCGGCGACACCGCGATGCCCGGCTGAACGCCTTCGGGGACGGGGTCCGGCCTGCTCGCGGCACCGATTGTCAGAGGAATCACCATGGCCGCAGATCTTTCGAGGCTGAAACGTCAGCGACAACCGATGCCCGCCTTCGTCAAGGATGCCCTGACCCGGACGGGCCTGATGGATGCCTACCGGCGACGCCCCGCGTACCAGCGGAACGACTACCTGAGGTGGATCGGCCAGGCAAAACTGGTCACCACAAGGCGGCGGCGCCTGTCGCGCATGCTGAACGAACTCGAAGCGGGTGGTGTTTACATGGGGATGGCGCATCCGGCCTCTGCCCGCCATGACACCCAAAACGAGCGATGAGTCTTCGCAGCATCAACAACTACATCCGGGTATCGGACAGGATCGCCTCTTCGGGTCAGCCCGAGGAGATGCAATTCAGGACCATCGCCGAGGCCGGCTTCCAGGTCGTGATCAACCTGGCGATGCCGAATTCGGAGAACGCCCTGCCCGACGAGGGCCATATCGTGACCGCGCGCCGCATGGCCTATGTGCACATTCCGGTGCCGTTCGGCGCCCCGACCGTCGAGCACCTGAGGCAGTTCTGTGGCGTCATGCAGGCCTTTGCAACCCAACGCTGCTGGGTGCACTGCGTAGTCAACAAACGGGTTTCGGCATTTCTGTACCAGTATCAACGCCTCGTCCTCGGTCGCTCGGACGCGCAGGCACGCGGGGCGGTCCTGCCCGGCTGGGAACCCGACGCCGCCTGGCAGCGCTTCATGGCCTATGGCGCCGACGACGTCTGGTGATTCTCGTGGCGCGCATGGCGCGGGGGGCCTGGGAGCGGTGAGCCGACACACCGGAGCCGGCCCTGGACCACGAACCTCAGACCGGTCTAGATCCATCGACGGATGCTGGCGCCTCCGCCGCATCGTCGGGTGACGCGGTGTGCGCCGCCTCCCAAGCACAGATCGCGGTCTTGCGTTCGGTGCCCCAGTGGTAGATGCCGAAGTCGCCGGACTCGCGCAGTATCCGGTGACAGGGGATAAGGAAGGCGATCGGGTTGCGCGCGACCGCGGTACCGACCGCGCGCGCAGCGCGCGGCCTGTGGAGCAGTGCAGCCAGTTGACGATAGCTCAGCAGACCGGCGAACGGCACCTGCAGCAACGCGCGCCACACGTGGACCTGGAAGTTGCTGCCCGCCACCCAAAGCGAGAGGCCGTCCGCGGCGCGTTGTACCGGGCGCTCGAACACGCGCTGCAGCAACGCCGCCGCAGCCGGGTCGTCCCGCAACAGGCGCGCCTCGGGCCACTGCGGGCGCAGCGATTGGAGCGCGGCGTCGTGATCCGCGGCGTCCACGAACGAGAGGTGGCAGATGCCGCGCGCCGTAAACGCGATAAACCCCGGGCCGAACGGCGTGTCACCACAGCCCCAGTGGATATCGATTCCGGCCGCCGCACGCCGGTATTCGCCCGGCGACATCGCCTCCATCGTGACGAACAGGTCGTGCAGCCGTCCCGGTCCGGACAACCCGGCGTCGAGCGCCAGATCGAGCAGATCGCCGGTCTGCGCCATGCGCCGCTTCGCGTACTCGACGGTCAGGTACTGCACGAAGCGCTTAGGGCTGATCCCCGCCCAGCGGCTGAACAGCCGCTGCAGATGGGCCTCGCTGAGACCGATCTCTGCCGCGAGATCGGCAAGCCGCGGCTGCCCGGCCGCATGCGCGCGCAGGTAGCCGATCGCCTGCTCGATGCGCGCATAGTCGTCATCCGCCCGCTCGGCGTGCGACACACGAGGTTTGCCGTCCGTCACCATGACCCGGACTCTAGCGCCCGGCGGGTTCCGGGCCCACCCGATTCTTGCGCCACAGCGAGGGCGATGGCCCCTTCTACCCTGTTGTTTGCCCCCTGATCCGATCGGCGCGGTGCGGCTCGCCGCTTTATGCTGTCCAATCGGGCAGGGCCGGCACAACAGGGGTACAGGCTTGGATTCGGTAACGCAGGCGGCGCTCGGCGCCGCGATCGGGGTCGCGGTGATGCACCGGCATCGCCCGGTCTGGCAGTCGGCACTCGCGGGGGCACTGATCGGCACCCTGCCCGATCTCGACGTGTTCATCGACAAGGGCGATGCGGTCCGCGACATGGTGCTGCACCGTGCCGAGACCCACGCGTTCTTCTGGCAACTGCTGGTCTCGCCGCTGCTCGCCGGCGTCCTCGCCTGGCTCACCCGGACGCGCGAACTGTACGGCCGCTGGTGGCTGCTGGTGATCCTGGGCCTGGTCACGCATTCGATGCTCGACGCGATGACGGTCTACGGCACCCAGGTCTGGCTGCCGTTCAGCAACCGGCCCGTCGGCCTGGGCAGCCTGTTCATCATCGACCCGCTCTACACCCTGCCATTGGTCGTTGGCGTGGTCGGCACGCTGGTGTGGCGCCGCGGAGCGCGCTGGCGCTGGAACCTGGCCGGGCTGCTGCTGTCGACGCTGTATGCCGGCTGGTCGGTCGCCGCGCAGGCGTACGTCACCGAGCGGGTGCGCGCCGCACCCGAGGCCGCGCAACTCGACGAGCGGCGTATCCTGGTCACGCCGACGCCATTCAACACCCTGCTGTGGCGCATCGTGTTGGTCACGGAGGATCACTACTACGAGGGTTTCCGTTCGCTGCTCGACCCGCCCGGCGCTATCGCATTCGAGCGCTACGAACGCGGCGCGGTCCTCGACCGGCGCACGGCCGGTTTCGGTGACGCCGACCTCATCCGACGTTTTTCCAGGGGTTTCTATGCGCTCAGCGACGACGGGCACCGGATCCGCATCACCGACCTGCGCATGGGGCAAGAACCCTACTACCCCTTCTCGTTCGCGTTCGCCGAGCATCACAGCGAGCCGCTGGTGCCGATCGAACCGATCCGCCACCGCAGCCGCCTGCCGATCGGTCCCGGAATGCACTGGTTGTGGCAGCGCATCCGCGGTCTCCCGGTCGTGACACCGCGCGAGCAGGCCTGACGCTGAACCCCGGCCGACGACATCTGTCATACCCGGGGTTTCACATTGTCGTTTACCGGGCCGAGGGCCCGTTTCGCCGGGAGGGGTCGTGGTTCAGCAGTCGGGATCTAGGCGGGCACTCGGTGCCTGGATCGAATCGCCGCGGGTACAGCGGATCATCGTCGCACTGATCATCATCAACGCAGTCACACTTGGCCTGGAGACATCGGAGCCGGTGATGGCGGTCGCCGCCGGCTTGTTGAAGCTGATCGATCACACGCTGCTCGGCGTGTTCGTCGCCGAGATCCTGGTCAAGCTGTATGCCTCCGGCATCCGCTTCTTCCGCAACCCGTGGAACCTGTTCGACTTCTTCGTCGTGGGCATCGCGCTGGTGCCGTCGAGCGGACCGCTGACGGTGCTCCGCGTGTTGCGGGTGCTGCGGCTGATCTCGATGGTGCCGCGCTTTCGCTTCGTCGTCGAATCGCTGCTGCGCGCGATCCCGGGCATCCTGTCGATTGCCGGCCTGCTGCTGATCCTGTTCTATGTCGCCGGTGTGATGGCCACCGGCCTGTTCGGCGAACAGTTCCCGCATTGGTTCGGCACACTCGGTGAGTCGATGTACAGCCTGTTCCAGATCATGACGCTGGAAAGCTGGTCGATGGGCATCGCACGACCGGTGATGGACGTGTATCCCTGGGCCTGGGCCTACTTCGTGACTTTCATCCTGATCGCGACCTTCACGATGCTCAACCTGTTCATCGCGATCATCGTCAGCACGATGCAGTCGATGGTCGAGGAACAGAAGGACCGGGAGACCGCCGAGATCGGCCAACTGGTGCACGGCGAGGGCCTCGAACTGCACGCCGAGCTGCGCGCGATGCGTGCCGAGATCGCCGGGCTGCGCACACTGCTGCAGCGCCGCGCATGACGCAGCACGCCGGCCTGCCCGGATGATCAATCGGCGTTTGCACGCCGCTGCATCGATATGCCGGCGATCACGATACCGATCGTGACCAGCACGACCAACAAGGTCGCCAGTGCGTTGATCTCCGGGCTTACGCCGAGTCGCACGCTGGAATAGATCACCATTGGCAGGGTGGATGCACCGGGCCCCGAGGTGAAACTGGCGATCACCAGGTCGTCGAGTGACAGCGTGAACGCGAGCAACCAGCCGGCCGCCAACGCGGGAGCGATCAGCGGCAGCGTGATCACGAAGAACACTTTCCACGGCCGCGCCCCGAGATCCAGTGCGGCCTCTTCCAACGACGGATCGAGGCGCACCAGGCGCGACTGCACGATCACCGCGACATAGGCCATCGAGAACGTGATATGCGCGATCGTGATCGTCGTGATGCCGCGTCCGGTCGGCCAGCCGATCAGCTGCTCCATCGCCACGAACAGCAACAGCGAGGCGAGCCCGAGGATCACGTCGGGCATCACCAATGGCGCCCCGACCATCAGCGCCAGCGCCGCGCGACCGCGAAAACGTCCGAAGCGCACGAGGGCGACGCCGGCAAGGGTCCCGAGCACGACCGCGATGGTCGCGTTCATCACCGCGATCCGCAGGCTCACCCACGCCGCCCCGAGCAGCTGTTCGTTGTGCAGCAGGCTCACATACCACTTGGTCGAAAAACCCGCCCACACCGTCACCAGGCGGGATTCGTTGAACGAGTAGACGATCAGCGACACGATCGGCGCATACAGAAACGCATAGCCGAACGCCAGCAGACTGAACACCAGGGTCGAACGCCGGCGCGTCATCGCGCGCGGGTCCTGCGGTCGCACCGACGGGTACATGGCCGGTTCACGACGCCTCCTGCCCCTTCTCGCGGAACCGCTCGAATAGCATCACCGGCGCGACCAATAGTGCAAGCAATGCGACCGCGATCGCGGCGGCGACGGGCCAGTCGCGGTTGTTGAAGAACTCGGTCCACAGCACCTTGCCGACCATCAGGCTGTCCGGACCGCCGAGCAGATCCGGGATCACGAACTCGCCGACCGCCGGCACGAACACCAGCAGCGACCCGGCGACGATACCCGGGATCGACAATGGCAGCGTGATCCGCCAGAACGCGCACAAAGGCCGGCAACCGAGGTCGGCGGCGGCCTCCAGCAGGCTGTCGTCCATGCGCGAAAGGGTGGCGTACAGCGGCAGCACCATGAACGGCAGGTAGCCGTAGACGATGCCCAGGTAGACCGCGAAATCGGTATGCAGCAACTGCAGCGGCTGGTCGATCAGACCGAGCCCGAGCAGCAGGTTGTTGATCAGGCCGTTGCCTTTCAAGATACCGATCCAGGCATACACGCGGATCAGGAAGCTGGTCCAGAACGGCAGGATCACCAGCATCAGCAACGGCACGCGCAGACTCGCCCGGACCCGCGTGATACCCAGCGCCATCGGGTAACCGAGCAGCAGACACAGCAGCGTCGATACCGCGGCGACCCGGATCGAATTGACGAACGCGTCGAGGTACAGGCTGTCCTGCCAGAGCAGCATGAAATTGGCGAGGTTGAGTCGCACCTGCAGCAGGCCGTCCTCGGCCCACTCGATCAGGGCGGAATACGGCGGCAGACCGATCACCACCTCGGACAGACTGATCCTCGCGATGATCAGGAACGGCAGACCGAAGAACAGGCCGAGCCACAGCAGCGGGACTCCGGCGACCGCACCGCGCCCGGAGGTCAGACGCTGACGCAGGCCGCGCCGTGCGCGCCGCCAGACGTCATTCAAGGAGGGCGACGGCATCGTCCGCGTTCCAACCGATCCAGGCCTGGTCACCCCAGGTCAGCGGCGCCGCCGCGCGGCGAGCGCGATTGGTGAGTTGCGCCTCGACCAGCGCACCACCCGGGACCCGCACGTGATAGATCGACACGTCGCCGAGATAGGCGATCTCCTCGACCTTGCCCGACAGGCTGTTGTCGCCGGGCGGCGGCCGGTCGGTCGTGATACGCACCTTCTCCGGCCGCACGGCGACCACCACCGGCGTGCCGGGACCGACCGACTGCTGGGTGTGTACGCGCAGCTCGGCACCGGCCGCATCACTGTGTACCACCAGCAGATCGTCGGCCTGCTCGAGCACGCGCCCGTCGAACTGGTTCACCGCACCGATGAAGCCGGCGACGAAGCGGTTGCTGGGGTACTCGTAGAGCTCCGTCGGCGTACCGATCTGGCGGATGCGGCCCTCGTTCATCACCGCCATGCGGGTCGACATCGTCATCGCCTCTTCCTGGTCATGCGTGACCATCACGAAGGTGATACCGAGCCGTTCCTGGATATTGACCAGTTCGAACTGCGTGTGCTCGCGCAGCTTGCGATCGAGCGCGCCGAGCGGTTCGTCGAGCAGCAACAGCTTCGGATGCCTGATCAACGACCGGGCCAGCGCGACCCGCTGGCGCTGTCCGCCCGACAGCTGATCGGGCTTGCGTTTCGCGTAGTCGGCCAGGCGCACCAGTTCGAGCATTTCGGCGACCCGCTCGCGGATCTGTACGCGCGGCAGCCCCTGCTGGCGCAGGCCGAAGGCGACGTTGTCGGCGACCGTGAGATGCGGGAACAGCGCATACGACTGGAACATCATGTTGACCGGTCGTCGGTACGGCGGCAGCTCGGTCACGTCCTCGCCGCCGATCAACAAGCGCCCGCTGTCCGGTGTCTCGAAGCCGGCCAGCATGCGCAGCAGCGTGGTCTTGCCACAGCCCGAAGCACCGAGCAACGAGAAGAACTCACCCGGGTAGATCGCCAGCGAGACGTCGTCGACCGCGTAGTGCTTGCCGAACGTCTTGGTGACGTTGCGAATCTCGACCAGCGGCGCGGCAGAGGGATCCTGCCACGCCTCCAGTTCCGGACGCGGACCCGCCATCCGCGGTCAGCGACCTGCCTTGACCCGGGTCCAGGCCCGGGTGCGCGCACGCAGCGCGGCCGGTGGCAGCTCGTCAGGCGCGACCAGGCGCTCGACCACCTCGGGCGGCGGAAAGATACCGGGATCGTCGCGCACATCGGCTTCCAGCAGCGGCAACGAGGCCGGGACCGAGTTGGCGAACGCGACGTAGTTGGTGATCTTGGCGATCACCTCCGGACGCAGGATGAAGTCGATGAACTTGTGCGCATTGCCCGGATGCTTGGCGTCGGCCGGGATCGCCATCACGTCGACCGCGACGACCGCGCCTTCGCGCGGGATCGCCAGCGCGATGTTCACCTTGTTGTTCGCCTCGGCGGCACGGTCACGTGCCTGCAGGATGTCGCCGGAGTAACCGTGCACCACGCACAGATCCCCGTTCGCGAGGTCGTTGATGTACTGCGACGAATGGAAGTAGCGAATGGACGGGCGCACCTTTTGCAGCACGGCAGTGGCGGCCTCCAGGTCGGCCTTGTCGGTGCTGTTGAGGTCCTTGCCGAGATAGATCAACGCGGCCGCGAACACCTCGGTCGAGTCGTCGAGCAGGCTGATACCGCAGTCCGCGAGACGCTCCGCGTTGGCAGGATCGAAGATCAGCGACCAGGTGTCCGCACGTGCTTCGGCTCCCAGCCGTTCGGCGACCTTGTCGACGTTGTAGCCGATACTGGTGCTACCCCACATGTAGGGCACCACATGCGCATTGTCCGGATCGATCTCGGCCAGCTTGCGCATCATGATGGGGTCGAGTCCGGCGGCGTTCGGCAGCTTGCCCTTGTCGAGCGGGCGATAGATCCCGGCCTTGATGTGCCGCTGCGCGAAAGGCCGCGCCGTCGGGAACACCAGGTCGTAGCCGCTGTGGCCCGCGAGCAGCTTGGCTTCGAGCACCTCGTTCGAGTCGTACACGTCGTATACGACCTTGATGCCCGTCTCGGACTGAAACTGCTGCAACACCTCGTCGGTGATGTAGTCACTCCAGTTGTAGACATGCAGCACGGGCTCTTCGGCCGCGTGGGCGTGCATACTCAACGCAACGACAGCCAGGAAACCGATCAAAGGAAACCGTGACACCGCGAGCATCTCCCAGGTCAGTGATAGACGGACGAATAGCGTGCACCGAAGCGCCCTGGCCGTCACGCGTTTTTTCCCGACAGGCACAAGGTCGCGAATGTCGGACCGGACACTCGGCACGCGGTGGTCGGGCCCACCACGGTACCGGCCGGTCATTCAGGGTTCGCTGACCTCGGGGAGACGCAGCGCCTCCCACGCGGCGAGCAGAGACCAGAGCCCGAGCAGGCCGATCACCGCAGTCACCCCGATGCGGTCCCCCAGGGCGCCGACGAGACCGCCGACCAACATCATCACGCCGATGGCGGTGTTCGATACCGCGACATAGGCGGCCCGCGTCTGCTCGGTCGCCATATCCACCAGATACACCTTGCGGCCGAGGCGCACGCCGCTGTGCATCACGGTCAGCACCGTGTAGATCCCCGCATGCACCCAGGGCGAGGCCATCCAGGGCTGTCCGGCGAACGCCGCAGCGCTGACGGCGATGCCGAGGATGCCGGCACCCGCGGCACCCAGTGCCATCACGCTGCGGCTGGACCGGTCGCCGAGCGCCCCCCACAGCGGCGAGCTCAGCGCGGTCGCCAGTCCACTGCCGATCAACAAGAGCCCCAGGCCGGCGAGATCACCCTGCACCTGCTGCTGCGCCAGCAGCACGTAGAACGGTGGCGACAACGCGACCGCCAACAGTGAAATGCGGCCGAACACGAAACGTCGGAACGGCCTGTCGTCGCGCAGCAGGCGCAGGTTGTCCATTGCCACCTGCAACGCGTTGCCGCCCCCGGAGGTCGCCCCCGGCCGTTCTCGGATGGTCGCGAACATCGCCACGGCCGCAAGCCACAGCACGCCAGCGGACGCGAGCAGGAATGCGAACACCTCGCGCCCGGTGTCGGCCTGCGGGACCTGGGTCAAGCCGCCACCCACGACCAGGGTCAGCACGCCGCCCATGGCGGCACTCCAGCCCATCAGCCGGCCACGGCGACTCTTCGAGACGGTCTTGCCGAGCACGTCTTTTGCCGAGACCGAACACAGACCGCGCGCCAGGCTGAAAACGAGCAGTGCGGCGACCACCGCCCAACCGGCGGCGATACCGTCGAGGGTCAACGCGGCCAAAGCCGCACCGAACAGCGACAGCGCCGACAGCACGCCACCCAGCAGCCAGACGGGGCGGCGTAACGGCAGACGCCTGACGATCGCGGCCACGGCCATCTGCGGCAGCAACACGCCCGACTCGCGGATCGGCACGAGAAACCCGGTGAACGCCGCCGGCGCACCCAGCACGCCGAGCATCCATGGGAGCACGAGTTTGGCGCTGGCGAGTTCGTCGGCGACCTTGTTGAGGGTATTGGCCCCGAGGTAGGCGAAGAAGTTACGCGGCTGGTCGTCGCACGACTCGGGCGGGATGTCCTTGCAGACCCGGGCATCCTCGTCGCCGGTCATCAGGTTGTAGAGCACATCGATCCGGGGTATCTGTTGTTCGCCGACCTTTTCGATCCCGCGTTGCATCTGCACCTCGACTGCTTGCGAACTTCAGACCACCGACAGACAGCCCGCCGGGTATGGCGCCCACTGCGGCGCCGCCGCGTCGGACCCACCGTTCGACGAGAGCCCCATGGATTGTTAAATTCGATTGGTATCTATTTTTCGATAGGTTGGCAAGGGCCACACCCGTACGGCCAGCCGCCCAAAAGCAGAAACCCCCGGTCAGGGCCGGGGGCTTCGCACTACCGCCTGATCGGCGCGATGGCAGTGCCTGGATTTACTCGCAGTCTTCGTCCATGCCGGCCGAATACTCTTTCTTGCTCAGCTTGCCGTCGCCATCCTTGTCGAGCTTGGCCATCTCCTTCTTCATCCCGCTGGCGGCAAACTCGGTCGCATCGAGCGAACCGTCACCGTTCGCGTCCGCCTTGTCGAACTTCGCCGGGGCGGCGAAGGCTACGGAAGTGGCGAGCATTGCGGCGAAAGCCGCGAGGGTCATGGGTGTCTTGTGCATCGGTGTGGTCCTTTGGTCTGGCTTGGAAAGGGTGGACGAATTCGGTCGCCGCGACGGTATTCGCATCTGGCGAGCCCAGTAATTTAGGCCCTGCGCCGGTCGGCGTCGAGTGGATGCGTCATATTTCGCCGGACTGTGCGACAAGTCCTTAACCTCGATCAAGCGGGCTCGCGCGCAACTCGCCGGACGCTGATCCCAAAAGACAGGCGGCGGCGTGCGAAGTTCCCTCGACCACACCCTCGGCGGCAGTCGGCGAATCGGTCCCCAGCCGCTAAAGTTGCAACCAGGGGAATCCGCTAACCCTGGGTGCGCAGAATACGCAAGCAGACGCGGTGCCCAGGCACGACTTTGAGGCGGGACAGATGTCACGAGACAGCGTTTCAGGAACACGCCGACAGCTCTACCTGGGGCTGGGTTGGCTGTGCGTGCTGCTCGGCATCATCGGTGCGTTTCTGCCGCTGATGCCTACCACGGTGTTCCTGCTGATCGCCGCCTGGGCCTTCTCCAGGTCGTCCGAACGCTGGCACCGCTGGCTGCGCGAACACGCGCGCTTCGGCGAGGTGGTGCGGGCCTGGGAGGAACACCACGCGATGCCGCGGCGCGCCAAACGTATCGCCCTGCTCGCGCTCGCCGCATCCTATGCGTTCACCGCGTGGGTGTTCGGTCCCTTGTCATGGGCGGCGATCGCGGGCGGCGTCTGTATCGCCGGCGTCGCGCTGTACATCCTTCACCTGCCGGTGTTGAGCAAGCCGCTGGGCGACACCGCCGGCCCTTGATTTATCCGCTGCCCGGTCCCACATTCTCCGCATTCCTCGGCGGTTCTGGGACATCTCCATGCTGCGTATCCTGTTATTTCTCGGCACCAACATCGCGATCGTCGCACTGATCAGCATCACCTTCCGGCTGCTCGGGATCGACAACCTGCTGGCGCAGAACAACGTCGACCTCGACATGAATGCGCTGCTGATCTATTCGGCGATCATCGGATTCTCCGGGTCGCTGATCTCGCTGTTCATGTCCAAGGTGATGGCCAAGCAGACGATGCACGTCCACCTGATCGAGCAACCGCAGTCCGGGGACGAGGCGTGGCTGCTCGAGACGGTACAGCGCCAGGCCCAGGCGGCCGGCATCAAGATGCCCGAGGTCGGCATCTTCGAAGGTTCGCCAAACGCCTTCGCGACGGGCTGGAACAAGAACGACGCACTGGTCGCGGTCAGCACCGGTCTGCTGCGCTCGATGAACCATGACGAGGTCGAGGCCGTGCTGGCGCATGAGATCAGCCATGTGGCGAACGGCGACATGGTGACCCTCACACTGATTCAGGGCGTCGTCAACACCTTCGTCGTGTTCCTGTCCCGGGTGATCGGCCACCTGGTCGATCGCGTCGTCTTCCGGGTCGAACGCGGACACGGACCGGCGTTCTGGATCGTGTCGCTGATCACGCAGTTCGTCCTCGGCATCCTCGCGACCATGATCGTGATGTGGTTCTCGCGCTGGCGTGAGTTTCGCGCCGACGCCGGTGGCGCCCAGCTTGCCGGGCGGCACAAGATGGTCGCCGCGCTGCGCCGCCTGCAACAGGCCCACGATACCCAGCCGCTGCCCGACGAGATCGCCGCGTTCGGCATCACGGGCAAGGGACTGAAGGAACTGTTTGCCAGCCACCCGCCGCTGCCGGAGCGCATCGCGGTACTGGAACGCGCCGCCTGAGTCGCGACCCGCTGGGAAACCGCTTCGCAGCCTGCTCAAGGGCGATGGCGCACAGCCGCCATCGCCTGTATGGACATCTCCGCGATTTCATCCAGCCTGATTCAGCAGATCAACGGTGATGCTACGCAGAGTGGCGACGCCGTTGCGATCTCGGTGCTCCGCAAGGCGCTCGACCTGCAGTCCACGCAGGCCGCACAGCTGATCGCGTCGGTGGCTGCCAGCGTGCCCGATCCGGCGAGCGCGGTCGGCCACCACGTCGACGTCCGGGCCTGAGCAACGCCCTAGACAACGAGCAATCCCAACTCCTGATCGATGGCCTGCGCGGTGAGGGCGGCAAACACCGCGGCCTCAGCCACGACCACCTCACCCGCCACCTCCGACCATGCGAATCCAGCGGTCCACGGACTGTGGCGGTAGCTGCCCTGGAAGGCACGCGTCACCAGATACATGTGCCCGGGGCGATAGAGCAGGTTGTACGTCGCCCCCGCGGCATGCAGCCGCTCGATGGCCTCCCAGGCGGTCCGGGCATCGATATGCCGGGTCACCGCCAGTGGGTAAGGGCACGGGCCACCGTTGTGTCGCCACTCTGCCGCCTCGATCGGGTAGTCACCGACCGGTCGCAGGAACATCTGCAGGTGCAGGTGGTTGACCGAGGCGTAGGCGCCCTGGGCGTTGTACCCCGCGCCGATGTCCGGCAGCGCCTCACCCAGCACCGCCAAAGTGTCCCAGACCTCGACGTGGGTCTGGCGGTCCAGCCACTGCGGCAACCCCCTCTGTGGATGCGGCACCAGCAGCGTATGCAGATCGGCAAACGGGAACTTGTTGTACAGCAGACGTGCGGACAGCGCCCCGAGAGTACCTTCCCAAAACACCTCACGGCGCAGAACGGGTCGATCGAAGTGAAACCCGTCGCGATCGAACGGGCGGTGCAGCCGGGTCACTGCGGTACCGCTCATGCGCGGCGGCCGCAGCGCCCGCAGCGGATTGAGCTGCACGGACCAGGGGCCGACCGCACGCCGCTGCATCGCGGGCAACGCGTCGATCGCGGTCGACCGCAGGCGCTCGAATACCGCGATGTCGTCCACGGCCGCTTCGCGCACCCGCGGTGACTGCCGGGCGAAACGGCCCTCCCAACGAGCAAACGCATCTCCAAGCGCCCCGCGCAGGGGCTCCAGCTGGGCGCGGTCATAGCTTGCATTGCCCAGCACCAGGATGAAGGTACCGAGCAGATCGTGGGTCAGCAGGCGCTCCAGGCCTGCACCGAACGCAGCGCGCAACGCCTCGGGTGAACTGAACGGCGACGGACGGGGGTCAACGGGTGTGATCATGCTCGTGGGGATCGGGGACCGGATCGTAACCACCGGCATGGAAGGGATGACAGCGCGACACGCGTCGGATGCCCAACCAGAGGCCACGCCAGGGGCCCCACTTCTCGATGGCCTCCAGCGTGTACGCGGAACAACTGGGCATATAGCGACAGTTGTTGCCGAGAAACGGACTGATCAGCAGTTGATAGCCCCTCACCAGCTTCAGCATCAGTGTCTTGATCATTGATCCTACCTGCAGTCGGCCGCCAACCCCGACGGATCCGCAATGCCCGCGCTTGCCCGCGGTCGGCAGCTACGCCACCATCCCGGCAATGGCACAACTCACCAGCCTGTTCCTCGCTCCGCAAGACCCCTTCGTCGCCGTCCCGCTCTCCGGGATCACCCGGGTGCTGCGCGAACTGCGGATCATCGATGCGGCACTCGACGATTGCACCTTCACCGCCGGCGATGGCTTCAGTCGACACGTGGTGTATGCCGGCTGTTCACCCTTCCTGCAGATGCAACCCGCCGCCGACGGCGATATGCAGTTCTGCCATGTCGCCCTTCACGGCCCGCTGGCGAGTCCCCGGCTGGTCACCGGGCCGAATACGGTCAAACCGCGCTGCCCGGCATGTCGCACCCGCCTGCCCGACTGGCAGGCGCAGCTGCGGGAATGGCTGGAAACCGATTCGACGCCGCCGTGCATCGGCTGCGGCAGGCGCTGGTCTCCGCACCGGCTGGACTGGCGTGGACACGCGATCAGCGGCCGGTCGTTGATCGAATTGCGAAATGTGTTTCCCGGCGAGGCCAGTCCCAGCGATCTGTTGCTGGAACGCCTGCAGCACGCCTCGGGCCAGAGCTGGCGCTACGCCTGGGCAGGATACCTCATGCCGTGTGGCACCGCGTCACCGGCTCGCGATCCCTCGGCGTGATGACCGTCAGCCGGCGGTGACGCGATTCTTGCCCGTGCGCTTCGCCTGATACAGGGCCCCATCGGCGCGCTCGAACACCACCTCGGGCGTGTCGGCATCCGCAAACGACGCCATGCCCACCGATACCGTGACCTTGACCGGCTTTCCGCTGGCGTGCAGACCGCCCTCGGCGACCGCCTGTCGCATGCCGTCGGCGAGGCGCAGGGCATCGTCGCGCTCGGCACCGATCAACAGCACGACAAACTCCTCGCCACCGAAGCGTGCGATGAAGTCGGTCTCGCGCAGTCGCTCCTCGAGAATCTTGGCGATCATGATCAACGCCTTGTCGCCGGATTTGTGACCGAACTGATCGTTGATCTGCTTGAAGTCGTCCACGTCCAGCACCAACAGTGCCAATGGCCCGCCGAAGCGCTTCCAACGCGCGAATTCCTGGGCAACGCGCTCATCGTAGGCCCGCCGATTGGCCAGCCCGGTCAAGGGATCGCGCATCGCGGCACGGCGCGTCTGTGCCACCTGGCGGCGCAGGTCGAAGGTGTCCTGCTCGAGCTGCCGCAGGCGGCCGCGCAGCACGCCCGCCTCGTCCTCGGCCTTTTCGCGACGGGCATTCTCATCCAGCAGGTGTTCGCGGACCTGCGTCTGCATGCGGTCCAGCGTGCGGATCACGTTGGCCTGCAACTCCGAGAGACTCACACTGCTGCGCACACTCTCGGTCAACGAGCCGACCGCGCTGTCCATCGACTGGCCGAGCCGTTCGCCGCTCGCCTGTGATTCGACGCGCCGCTGCGCCTCGTCGTGCATGTGTCGGTCAAGCTCTTCGAGGCGCTGGTTGAGCGCGGTGAGGAAGGACTCCGCGGACTGCGCATCGAGCTGCGACTGCTGCATTGCGCGCACCGCGAGATCGCTGATCTCGCGCACCACGTGGACCCAGGCGTCCTCCTTGCCCTCCTCCAGCAACTCGGTGCGAAAGGCCGAGACCTGGTCGACCAGACTGTCGGGCCATTCGACCGCCTGCAGCAGGTCGAGCAGCACGCGGTTGGGCGGCAGGTCGTCCTTGTGCCCGGACTTGCCTATCAGTCGGCCGAGCAGCCCCGGCCGCGACGCTTCACGCTCCGCGCCGGCGGCCAGACTGTTGCGCAGCGCGTCCGCCAGCCGATCGAGTTGCGCATCGCTGGCGGCCGCGGGATCCGCCGCGACCGCGGCCCAGAGCTTCAGCGCCTCGTCGACCTGGCGCTGCGCGGCACCGTACCGTTCGAGCAGCATCGCGATGACACCGGGGCGCATGCGCTCCTCGGTCGCGCTGACCAGCGAGTCGGCAAACTCGTCGGCGCGTCGCAGCAGGGTCTCGGCCTTGCCGCCCTTGGCCGCCTGGCGCAAACGATTCAGGTGGGGATCGAGTACCGGGTCCAACCCGGACGTGGCGACGCACAGCCGCGTCACCAGGCGGATCAGCTCGCGTTCGGCGTCGGCGTGGCTCTGCTCGGCACGTTCGTTCTGATCTGCCAGTTGCAGGTAGCGTTCCCGCCAGTCGGTCATAGAGGGCGCGTCACCACGTCTCAGGCCGCCAGGCGGATGCCCTCGGGCAACTCCAGCTCGACACAGATGGGCAGATGGTCGGACAGCGCATAATCGACGACCCGGGTGTTCCTGACCTCGAGCGCGTGCGAGACCAGGATGTGATCGATACGCCGCACCGGGCGCCAGCTGGGGAAGGTGGCCTGGTCACAGGCCGGTTCGGTCAGACCGGTCTTTTCGATGAACGCGCGTACCTCGCTGCTGTCGCAGCCTGCGTTCAGATCACCCATGACCACCAGGTGGCGTCGCTCGCCGACCAGATCGTTGATGAAATCGAGCTGCCGGGTGCGTACCCGGCGGCTCAGCGCGAGGTGCATGCTGCACACCACCAGCGCCTCCGGTCCCTCGCCAAACTCGAGCAGCATCGCCCCGCGGCCGTTACCCGGCGGCAAGCGGTGATTGCTGACCCGGGTCGGTCGGATACGGCTCAAAAACCCGTTGCTGTGCTGGGCGAGCACGCCCATGTTGCGATTCACCTGACGGTACCAGTGCGGATAACCGCTGCGGTTTGCCAGGTACTCGGTCATATCGACGAAACCACTGCGCAGGCTGCCCGAATCGACCTCCTGCAACCCGACCAGGTCGTAGCCGTGGATCATGTCGGCAATCAGGTTGAGATTGCGCAGGCGCTCGCGGTTGGGCAGCAGGTGTTTCCAGCCCTTGGTCACGTACTCACGGTAGTGGCGCGTGTCGACACCGGCCTGGATGTTGTAGCTGAGCAGACGCAGTCCCCGACCCGCCGCCTGCAGGTCGGCCGCGTCGGGCCCGCTGGGGCCACCCGTGCCTTGTCGAATGAGGTCCATGATTCAGCGGCTAGCCTGCGCCTTGCGTTGTGCCAACACCTTAGCGACCACGAAATCGGCAACTTCAGTCATCTCCGCGTAGCTGGCGAATCCGCTTCCACTGCGGTAACGGCCATCGACGACCAACGCCGGGACACCGCGGATGCCATAGCGGCGCATCAGCGCACGCGCCCGGTTGACCTTCGCAGCGACCGCGAACGAACTCATCGCCTCGTTGAACTTGGCCAGATCGACGCCGTTCTGCTGCATGAAGGCATCCACCGCGGCGCGATCGCGCAGCTTGTTCTTGTCGACATGCATCGCATGGAACAGCTTTTCGTGCAGCCGCGCCAACTCACCCATGCCTTCGAGCGCGTAGTACATCTGCGCATGCAGGTCGGCCGGCCCGCCGAACAGCACCGGCACCTGGGTGAATTTCACATTGGCCGGCAGACCGCTGGCCCACTTCGAGACCACCGGCTCGAAGTCGCGGCAATGCGGGCAGCCGTACCAGAAGAATTCAAGGACCTCGACATCCTCACCGGTTCCGACCGGCGGCTGCGGGTCGATCCGCACGTACTGCAGCCCTTCTTCGAAGGTCTTGGCCCCGGCAGCGCCGGCGATCAGCAGAAACCCCGTCAACAGGGTCACGATGGCTTGTCTCACACTCAGACTCCGTTTTTTCATAATGCACCGCCGGTAAGACCGCCTGTCGGGTCGCGAGTTCGACGGTGGAAGTCACTCGTGTCGGCATTCTGGCGCGTTGCACCGGGCCACTGCAACCGCAGCCGCCGGGGGATCGCCACCGGCCGCGCCGCCGAGGCCCGCCAGCGTCGCAGCGGCACGCAAGCGGCTCCACCACAAACAAAAAAGGCGGCTTGCGCCGCCTTCTTTGCCAACTCGCAATCGGCCTGCGATCAATGCAGCCCCTGGATGTACTGCGCGACGGCGTCGATCTCGGCGTCGGTCATCTTTTTTGCCACGCCGCGCATCATCGAACCGGCATCGTTCGCACGCGTGCCGGCGCGGAAGTTCTTCAGCTGCGTGACGGTGTAGTCGGCGTGCTGGCCGCTCAGGCTGGGGAACTTGGCCATCGGGTTGCCGCCACCGGCCGGACCGTGACAGGCGGCACAGGCGGAGACGCCACTCGCGGCGTTACCGGCACGGTACAACGACTCGCCAAGCACGACCTTGTCTTGCGCGGCACTGCCGACCGCCCCCTTTTGCGCTGCATAGAATGCCGCCAGATCCGCCATGTCCTGATCGCTGAGTGCCGCGGCCATGCCGTTCATCGTCGCATCGGTGCGGTCACCCGACTTGAAGTTGGACAGCTGCTTGACCAGGTAGTCCGCGTGCTGTCCGGCAAGTCTCGGGAAATTCGGGGCGGCGCTGTTGCCATCGGTACCGTGGCACGCCATGCACATCGCGGATTTGGTCTTTCCGGCTTCGATGTCACCCGCCGCCATGGCCGGGGCCACCGCGATGAGACCTGCGAGAGAGGCGATCAGAGAAAAATTTTTCATATGGACCATCCAGGTACGTTGGAAAGCGTTAAACAAAGGTTCATGGCCGGCCCCCTGCGCCCCAGCTCATCTGAGGGTCGCGATGTAGGCGGCGAGGTTGTCGATATCGACATCGCTCAAGCCTGCGGCCATCGCCCTCATCGTCGGGTTGTCGCGGGTGCCGGATTTGAAGGCGCGCAACTGCGCAGCCACGAACGCGGCATCCCGTCCCGCCAGTGCCGGATAGCGCATCTCCGCATTGCCGGCTCCGGTCGGCCCATGACAGCCTGCGCATAGCGCGAACTTGATCCGCCCTGCCGCCGTGTCCGCGGCCTGTGCGGCCCCACAGACCCCGAATTGCGCCAGCATGGCAGCGATCGCGAAAATCCGCATTGGCGCCCCCCGGCAGATCGGCCACAGTGGTCGGGCCCACAAGCGCTCGCCGACCGACCCATGTGCCCGGATTCGGCTCGCGTTTATATCAGAAGACGCTTAAGTAGGCAAACCGACGAGGTGGCTTTCACGACCGCGTCGTGGCGAAAAGAAACGGTATCTCGACGCCCTGATCCGCATCGATCTGCACGGCGGCCTCCCACTCCATGCGCCGCTGGCTGCAGATCGGCAATATGGTCTCGCCGCTCCACACCCCTTCCCGATCCTGCCGCAGCGCGGTGCGGTTCAGACCCATCTGCATGTTCAGGCCGCGGATATCGACCGCGACCGCGGCCGCCGCGATACCCTGCGTGCGCACCGCAAGGCGCAATGGCTGCATCAACGGCAGGGTGCGTGGCTCGATCGAGAACTCCACCCATCCGTCGCCCAGCCGGGTGCGACAGCTGCCGGAGCTCAGTTCGCAGTCGGCGGCCGCCGGCAGCCTGCGGTAACCCGTCGTCCCCGCCTGCCAATACCGCGCGCCGAGGTACGCGAATCCGGCCATCGCCACGAATACCAGCAGGCCCGCGACACCGCGCCATCCCTTCACCGGCCTTTTCCCCATGCGTCACCCGAACGAGGCGGCGAGTCTGCCACAGCTTGCCGGCACTTTCCCTGCCCGGCGGCATTACCGGAGACGTCTCCGGGTTGCTTTCGCGCCACACGCCACTAATTTAGCGGTCGGAGGTACGAGATGACGCAATGGATGAGTGGCCGCGTGGCCCGCAAGACGCGCTGGAACGATACGCATTATTCGCTGGCGATCGAGGCCGAGGGGCCGCCGTTCGTCGCCGGCCAGTTCATCCGGATCGGTGTCGATCTCGATGGCGAACGGGTCGGTCGTCCCTACTCGCTGGTGAATCCGCCGCACGAGCCGGTGCTCGAGATCTTCTTCAATATCGTGCCCCAGGGCCCGCTGAGCAGCCGACTGGCGACGCTCGAGGCGGGTGACCAGGTCTGGCTGACCGACTCCGCGAATGGCTTGCTGACGCTGGACGAGGTGCCGGCCAGCGCGCGCAACCTGTGGCTGCTCGCGACCGGTACCGGCGTCGGCCCATTCCTTTCCATGCTGCAGACGGACGAACCCTGGGAGCGCTTCGAGCACGTGATCCTCGGCTACGGCGTACGCTATCTCCAGAACCTCGGCTACAGCGACCTGATTGCACGCCTGCAGATGCAGCATCCGGAGCGTTTTCGCTTCGTGCCCTTCGTCACCGGCGAGGCCGTGGACAACGGCCTGCCGTGCCGTATCACCCAGGCGCTGGCCGACGGACGGCTGGAGCAGCATGTCGGCGTGGAACTGGATACCGAGCACAGCCATGTGATGCTGTGTGGACACTCCGGCATGATCAGCGACGCACTGCTGACGCTCGAGACCCGCGGGCTGCGCCGCCACCGGCGCCGCGAACCGGGCCACATCAGCACCGAAAAGTACCACTGAACGAGATGCCGGGGCTCAATGCAGCCCCGGAAACACCTCCGCAAACCGCTCGATCCATTCCTCGGCGGCCTGCTCACGGGTCATCTGCCGCCCCTCTTCGCGTTCGACCTGGTTGCGATAGTCCTCGATGTAGCAGAGCTGCTCGACCATGCGCACGCAGAATCGGTCCTGGGGGGTCATGAACCTTACCCCGACCTCGAAGCCCGCTTCGGCCGGCCGGCACCAGGCCACCGTCGCCTCTACCTGATAGCGCTCGGCGAACACCGGAATCGTCAGGCGGATCGACCGTCCCGGTCGCAAGGCCTCCTCGGTCGTGAAACAAAGACCGCCCTCGCCGACATTGCGCAGGTATTCGTCCCGCCCGTCGGTACGGCCCTGTAGATCGAAATGGATCGGCATCCGCGCGGGATGGCGGATGAATCGACGCGCTTGGTGCCTGGCATCCGGGCCCGTTCTTTTCATGAGGCAGTCCTGGTCGCGCCACAGCGAGGGCGCCCTCTGTACTGCAGTCTAATCGCTTTCTCGCGCGTTGGAATGCGTCACCGGCAGCACCGCGGCGCGCTCGCGCACGCTGAGCGGGCGCCATTGTCCAGGGTCCAGCGACGGATCCAGCGACAGGCCGCCAATCGATTCGCGATGCAGCGCAACGACGCGGTTGCCGAGGGCCGCGAACATGCGTCTGACCTGGTGGTAGCGCCCCTCGTCGATCGTGATGCGCACCCTGTTGGTGTCCAGTCTCTGCAGATGGGCCGGGCGCGTGGGCCGCTGTTCGCTGCGCAACAGCAGTCCCCGCCCGAGCCGCGATTCGGCGTCCCCGGTCAACGGTTCCGCGAGGTCGGCAAGGTAGACCTTGGGACAGCGGCTGTGCGGCGCAGTGATACGGTGCGACCAATCGCCGTCGTCGGTCAGCAACAACAGGCCGCTGGTGTCCTTGTCCAACCGGCCGACCAGATGCACGCGCGCCGCGAGTGCCTCGGGCAGCAGCGACAACACCGTCGCCTGTTGCCCGTCGGTGGTCGCGCTGAGTAGCCCGGTGGGCTTGTGCAACATCAGGTACAACGGCTCGGGCAGGCGCAACGCGCGGCCGTCGAGCTCCACCGCCGCCACGCCGTCGACGCTTGCCGCAGCGTCACGCACCGGTTCGCCGGCGACCGCCACCCGGCCCGCACGTACCGCGCCACGTGCCTGGCTGCGCGAGATGCCAGCGGCCTGGCTGACGAAGCGATCGAGTCTCACCTGGACACTTCAGAGATTGCAATTTCCCCGGTCCGGCCTACCTTAGCCAGAGAAGGGGCCTGGATTGGATCTTCCGAGAGCACAACCATCACCGGAGTCCGCTCATGAGTCAATTCCGTGTGCTGAACGCCGGGGCGCTGGATGCGGGTGTGGGGTTCCAACGCCCGCGCCAAAGCCTTCCGGAACAGGTGACGCTGGACAGCCCGGCGTTGGATGTGATGACCGACCTGACAACGGTGGCCGCGGAGACGGTCTCGGCGAACATACCGATCGACGACGCCGAGCAGAACATGATCGCGGGTGGGGTCCGGCTCTTGTTCGTGACCAGCCCGTTGCACCAGGTGATCGGCATCGTTACCTCCAGGGATCTCAGCGGCGAGCGCATCCTGCGCCGCATCAGCGAATCCGGTACCGCGCGCAGTGACCTGACCGTGCGCGACATCATGACCCCGCAGCACAAGATCGAGGTACTCGAGATGGCGGACGTCTCGATCGCCCGGGTCGGCGACATCGTGACCACGCTGAAGCGCATGGGGCGGCAGCACGCGCTGGTGGTGGATCGCAGCGCGGCCGGCGCGCAGACGATCAGGGGACTGCTGTCTACCACCCAGATCGGGCGCCAGATCGGTGAAAACATCGACACCACGGATATCGCAGGCAACTTTGCCAATCTCGCGGCGGCCGGTTGACACGCTTCCATAACGCCGGCCGGCGGTTCTAGAATGCTGCCCCGCAGGGTGTAGGGGTACGATTGCTTGAAATTCCATGAGCTGCGTCTGGGTGAACGATTCCGGTTTCAGGGCGCGGTCTTGCGCAAGGTCTCGCCGCTCAAGGCGGCATTCGAAGACGACACCGAGGGTCGCCAACGGCTGATACCGCGTTCGGCGGAGGTGGTGTCGGTCGCCCAGGGCGAAACATCGGAAGCGGCGACGCTTCCCGATAACCTCACCGGGGCCTCCGTGCAGACCGCGCTCGATGCCTTCGTCGCGGCCATCGAAGCCGGGACCGACGTGTTCGACCCTCCACTCACTGAGCATCAGCGCCAACAGCTACAGCGTGCGCTGCGACAAGCCCAACGCGACTTGACCGATCGCCTGACCGGCGGCGGGTGAGTCGCCGAAACCACGTCCGGGCGAATGCCTGCGACATCCACAAGGAGACTGTTTTTCGTGAACAAGATCATGTTTGCCTTCGTTCTGGCCAGCGCATCCGCGATGGCACAACAGCCACAGATGCCGCAGATGCCGCAGATGCCGAACCTCGATGAACTGTTCATGAAACAGTTCGACGCCAATCAGGACGGCAAGGTCAGCAAGGACGAATTCCTCAAACCCACCGTCGAGCAGTTCGATCACATGGACAGCAATCACGATGGCGCGCTCGACGCGGCCGAGGTCAAGGCGTTCAACGACGAGATGCAGAAGCGCGTCCAGGAACTGCAGCGGCAGATGCAGCAGCACGGCATACAGGGAATGCCGGGGATGCCGAAGCGTTAAACGTCAATCCGGCAAAATCCCGCACGTTTGACGCCGATCAGCCCACATGCGGGCGTTTTCTCCTAGCATGTGCGGACTGATTCGGCAAAATAACCAGGGAGGCCGCCATGGAACTCTTTTCGGAATTGTTCTCCGATTGGGTCGGCATACTGTCGTTCGGCGTCATCGCGTTCATCATCCTGATGGCGCTGTTCTTCATCGTGTTTTTCATGGCCCGTTCCGGCGATCCGAAAAGCTGAATCCGGCCGCGCAACGGTCGTCAGGGCGACGGGCGGCTCGCCCCTCGCTTCGGTGCGCGGATTGACGGATGCAGGGACCCGGACCAACACCGGGTTGTCACTGGCGCCATTCGGCGCGGACATCGAGAAGGCCGTCACCGGACGGTTGCAGCCCTTTGCCAGCGCTCCCTTCGATCGAAGTCGGTGAGCGCGGCAGACAGGCCTGAGTTCGGCACCGAATCGTTCACGGCGCGCGGCCCGACCCGGGACGCGAGCGCCGCAACCGGGAGTCGTTCAGTTGTACCCGGGAATCGCAACGTGCTCCTGCACCCGCGAATCCTCGCACTCCGTATGGGCCAGGTAATCGCGCGCGACGCGACGCTGCTGAGTGCCCTCATTGGCGGCCCAGTCAAGCCGGCGAGATGCCTCCTTGATCTCGTCCCAGCTTACGGGAAGCCCTTCATTTTCCAACGACATTTCGCTCTCCTTGGAGCTCAAACTATAAGAAATCAAGCCAACGCATTGAATTGCATGCGCATATCTTCACAAGCGTAGATCAACTCGCGCCCCATGGTGAGGCAGATCGCCTGTGCATCGGGCATAGGAGGCATTTTTTGGGCACTCCGCGCACCGCGACAGGGCGTTAGACCCCACCTATTGAATAGGTTCGGCCAAACACCCCGTTTTTGTAGCAATTTGCATCGTTCTGGCGCCGCTGATGAGCGACGGTGTGACACAGATCAAATCTGCTATTGCTTATTTAACCATATTCTGCACTGCGTTGGCGCAGATTTATGTCGTCCAGGCACGCGCGCTGTCAGCCACGCACCCCGTTGTCACGCCGACGCACGAAAAAGAGGCATCCGGCGATACCGCCGGCACCGTTGCCAGGCGCGGCGTTCTGGACCCGGTCGACGTGCCGATCGGCTATCCTCGGCAGGACGTCACCGAGGCACGATGCGACCACTATGCCGACACCCCGACAGATCTATTTTTTTTCGACCTGCCTGGTCGACCTGCTGTACCCGCAGACCGGCCTGGCCGCGATGCGCCTGTTACGGCGTGAGGGGATCGAGGTGTTGTTGCCGCAGGGGCAGACATGCTGCGGCCAACCCGCATTCAACTCGGGATATCGCAATGATGCACTGGCGGTGGCACGCGCGCAGCTCGACTGTTTCCCGCGCGAGATCCCCATCGTGGTGCCCTCCGGGTCCTGTGGCGGCATGATCCGCGAGCACTGGCCCGAACTGTTCGCCGGCCAACCGGACGAGTCGCGTGCGTGCGCGATCGCGCAACGCACGTTCGAGTTCACCGAGTTCCTCGTCGACACCCTCGGTATCCGACTGCGCGACCGCGGCGAAGCGCTCAAGGTCGCGATCCACACCTCCTGTTCCGCACGCCGCGAACTCGGCGTCGCAGACCGAATCGAGTCACTGGTCGGCCAACTGGACAACGTCGAGGTCACGACCCAGGCACGCAAGGCCGAATGCTGCGGCTTCGGCGGCACCTTCGCCGTCAAGCAGGCCGACGTCTCCGGCGCCATGGTCAGGGACAAGACCGATGCGCTGCGCGCCACTGGCGCACAACGCGTGATCAGTCAGGATTGCGGCTGTCTGATGAACATCGGCGGCGCCTTCGCGCACCAGCACGCGACCGCACCAGTCGGCGATCCGGGCGCAGAACCACCGGCGACCCAGCATATCGCCGAGTTCCTGTGGGAGCGCACATGAACCAGACCAGCGCCTTTCAGCGCCGCATCGACGAGGCCCTGCACAACGACCAGCTGCGGCGCAATTTCCGTTCGGCGCTGAGCGGCATCCAGGCGAAACGCGAGGGCCAGTTCCCCGACGAAATCCAGTTGCAGGCCCTGCGCGAACAGGCCCGCGAAGTACGCGCCAATGCGCTGGTCGGCCAACCCGAACTGCTCGAACGCCTCGAGGCGAAGCTCACTGAGAACGGGATCCAGGTGCACTGGGCCGAGGGGCCGGAGCAGGCGAACACGATCATTGCCGGAATCCTCGCCGCGGCCGGCGCGCGTTCGGTCGTCAAAGGCAAATCGATGGTCTCCGAAGAGACCGAGCTCAATCACCACCTCGAGGACAACGGCATCGAGGTGATCGAATCCGACCTGGGTGAGTTCATCATCCAGCTGGCCCAGGAGCCCCCGTCGCACATCGTCGCCCCGGCGATCCACAAGAACCGCCGCGAGGTGGCCGAGCTGTTTCATCGGTTCTACCCCGAGATCCCGTACACCGACGACATCGACGAGCTGACCCAGAGTGCGCGCCTGATCCTGCGCGAAAAGTTCGCCGCCGCCGATGCCGGTATTTCCGGTGTGAATTTCGCGGTCGCCGAGACCGGCACCCTGTGCCTGGTCGAGAACGAGGGCAACGGCCGCCTGAGCACGACGGCACCGCGTGTGCACATTGCGATCACCGGCGTCGAGAAGGTCGTCGAACGCCTCTCGGACGTCCCCCCGCTGCTCGAGATCCTGACCAAGTCGGCGACCGGACAGCCAATCACCACCTACTTCAACATGATCAGCCGGCCGCGCCAGCCCGGCGAGCTGGACGGCCCCGAGGCGGTGCACCTGGTGCTGCTGGACAACGGCCGCTCGCGCATCCGGGTGGACGAGGAGCTGCTCGATACGCTGCGGTGCATACGTTGCGGCACCTGCATCAACTATTGCCCGGTGTACGTGCAGCTCGGCGGACACGCCTACGGCACCGTCTATCCGGGGCCGATAGGGATCGCTCTCGAGCCACAGCGCATCGGGCTCGACAAGGTCGGCACCCTGACCTCGGCGTGCACCATGTGCGGGGCCTGTGCGGAGGTCTGCCCGGTAAAGATACCGCTGCCAAAGCTGATCAACCGGCTGCGCGCCGAGGCGGTCGGTGAAGGCGTGGCCGGCGCGTCACTCTCGGGCAGCGGTACGCTGCGCCGCTCCGCCGAGGCGTGGGCATGGAGGGCCTGGAGGGCGATCTATGCCCATCCGCGGCTGTACCGTCTTTTCGCCCGCGTGGCGACTCGGGCGCGCGGCCTGGTACCGAGCAGGCTCGGCGGCTGGACACGCTATCGCAGCGCACCCCGCCCGGCAGCACGCAGCCTGCGCGAACTGGCCCGGGCCGAGGGCTTTGGCGATGAGTGAGGCGCGCCGCCGGATACTCGAACGGCTGCGGGCCAACCGGCCTCACGCCGTCGCCCAGCCGCCGGTCTACAGCAAGCCACTCGGCTGGGACCGCGAACAGCGTATCGCGGCGTTCACAGAACGCATGCAGGCAGTCCGCGGCGAAGTGCACCGGGTCGCGCGCGACGCCTGGGTCGACTGGATCAACCGCGAACTGCCCGAGCGCGGCCTTTCGCGCGTGCTGCTCGGCCACGGGCCGGTCGCCGAGCGCTTCGCGGCCGGCGCGACCGATGCGTTCCGGATCAGGCGCTACGACCGGCCCATCGAGGAATGGAAACAGGCCCTGTTTCGCGACGTCGATTTCGCGATCACCGGCAGCCGCGGCGGCCTAGCGGAAAGCGGCAGCCTGGTGCTGTGGCCGGACGCCGAAGAACCGCGCCTGATGTCGTTGGTGCCGCCGCTGCACCTTGCCCTGCTGGACGCGGACCGGCTGTTCGAGAACTTCGCGGCGATGATCGAGCAAGAACGATGGGCCCGAGGCATGCCGACGAATGCGCTGCTGATCTCTGGGCCTTCGAAGACCGCCGACATAGAGCAGACCCTCGCTTACGGGATCCATGGACCCAAGCAGCTGATCACCCTGATCCTCGACTGACCACCCGATTCGCCTCGCCGCGCACCCTGTCAGGCATCACCCAGGGCGCGGTGCTTCTCACGGATGAAATCGCTGTGCGAGACGTACAGCAGATCGGCGAGCCGGCGGACCAACGCCTCTTCGTGATGGTGAATCTGGCCATCGGCACCGGCGACCTGCCACAGACCGCGCACCAGGTCGCATTTCTGCTGCGGCGAGAAATGGCGGTTGATCAGGTCGACCTCCTGATGCAAGGACACGCTGTTCGCGGAATTGTCCCGGGCTACCGCGAGCAGATCATCGAGATCTCGCTGGCCCAGTCCCCACTCGCGCGCGAGCACCGCCTGCATGCGCTCCAGTTCGATCTGTTCGAGGCAATGATCGGCCTTGGCGACCTCGATCAGCAGCGCCGCGGCGGCGAGATGCAGCGCAGCCTCGTCGTCAGCCGGCGAGGCCGGAGGCGCACCGAAATAGGCGCGTAATCGATCCAGCATCTGTGATTGTCCTCCGAGCCGATCGCGACTGAATACTTTGCTTCCCGACGGTCTGCGCTACTTGGGCTAGTCTCCGCTACCAGTGGTGGCGAAGAAGCACTACGAACCCAAGATATAGTGAGGATACCCGACATGAACGACTATTCGGAAAAGCGCGACTTCATCCGCATGCCGATGCGCTGCCCCATCTGGATCCGTGATATCGCATCCGACACCAACGAGACCGTCGAGTTGCGTGACCTCAGCGCCAGTGGCATCCGGTTTTTCAGCGCGCGCGCACTCGAAGCGGGCATGCACCTTCAGGTCACGGTACGGCCGGCAAAATCGATCACGCCGCCGCTGAGCGCCGCGGTATCGGTGTTGCGCTGCGAAGAGATCGACGACGGCTTCGACATTGCGGCATCGATCGTCGAGATCGAACCGGCCGAATTCGCTTCGATCGGGTAAACGAAGGATGACGCGGCGCGGACCCGCCGCGGCGGGTCCGCGCGACGTTCAGACGCGCGCCACCCGCTCCTCGTTCAGCAGCGCGGTGGCAGTGATCTCATGCTGCAGGTGGATCATCTTCGCGACGATTTCGCCCAGCTCGGGATGCTTGTCGCAACGTGCTTGTTGGGCAATCGCATCGCTCAGCGAGTCGTTCAGGAAAGAGATGTCGAACTCCTCCAGACATTCTCCGCGATCGACCCTGGCCTTGATGTCCAGGGCCCGCGGCAGGCGCTGGGTCCGTAACCGGTTGAGCAACGCAACAATCACACCGGCATCGCTGTTGTTATCGTTCATTTGCCGTCCCCCTCTGCGATATTGGGCAATTATTGCCGTCGCCGGAGGACCTGGCGATTCGGGTTTTCCCGGGTAAAACCGACCGAAACAGCTTGCGACACAGGGGCTTAGCGCCCCCGTGCCCCTAACGTCAGTACAAATGCCGACAGTTTGACGGTTTTGTGACACCGCCTCCGGCGTGGCCGGAGGCGTCAGACCGGCTTGTAGATCTCCGCACCCTGGCGGCGGAACTCCTCGGCCTTCTCCTTCATGCCTTCCTCAACCGCGACCTCGATGTCCTTGAACTTGTGGCTCGCCGCGTACTCGCGCACATCCTGGGTGATCTTCATCGAGCAGAAGTGCGGACCGCACATCGAGCAGAAGTGCGCGACCTTGGCCGAGTCCTTCGGCAGCGTCTCGTCGTGATACTCGCGTGCACGGTCCGGGTCGAGACCCAGGTTGAACTGGTCCTCCCAGCGGAACTCGAAACGCGCCTTCGACAGCGCATTGTCTCGCACCTGGGCACCGGGCAGGCCCTTCGCCAGATCGGCCGCATGCGCGGCCAGCTTGTAGGTGATGATGCCCTCGCGCACGTCGGCCTTGTTGGGCAGACCGAGGTGTTCCTTGGGCGTCACGTAGCACAGCATTGCGGTGCCATACCAACCGATGTTGGCGGCGCCGATACCCGAGGTGATGTGGTCGTAGCCGGGCGCGATGTCGGTCGTCAGTGGGCCGAGGGTGTAGAACGGCGCCTCGAAACAGTCGACCAGTTCCTTGTCCATGTTTTCCTTGATCATCTGCATCGGCACGTGGCCGGGGCCCTCGATCATGACCTGCACGTCGTGCCGCCACGCGATCTGGGTCAGCTCGCCGAGTGCCTCGAGCTCGCCGAACTGGGCCGCATCGTTGGCGTCGGCGATCGAACCCGGGCGCAGGCCGTCGCCGAGCGAGAACGACACGTCGTAGGCCTTCATGATCTCGCAGATCTCTTCGAAGTGCGTGTACAGGAAGTTTTCCTTGTGATGCGCGAGACACCACTTGGCCATGATCGAACCGCCGCGTGAGACGATGCCGGTGACGCGGTCGGCGGTCAGCGGCACATAGCGCAACAACACCCCGGCGTGGATCGTGAAGTAGTCGACGCCCTGCTCGGCCTGTTCGATAAGCGTGTCGCGGAACATCTCCCAGGTCAGATCCTCCGCCTTGCCGTTGACCTTCTCCAGCGCCTGGTAGATCGGTACCGTGCCGATCGGCATCGGCGCGTTGCGCAGGATCCACTCGCGCGTCTCGTGGATGTTCTTGCCGGTCGACAGGTCCATCAGCGTGTCGCCGCCCCAGCGCGCCGACCAGGCCATCTTCTCGACCTCTTCCTCGATCGACGAGGTCACCGCCGAGTTGCCGATGTTGGTGTTGATCTTCACCCGGAAGTTGCGGCCGATGATCATCGGCTCGAGTTCAGGGTGGTTGATGTTGGCCGGGATGATCGCGCGGCCGCGTGCGATCTCGTCGCGCACGAACTCGGCGGTGATTTGCTCTGGCAGGCTGGCACCGAAGCCCTGCCCCGGGTGCTGGCGCAGCAACCTGGCATAGCGCGGGTCTGCGCGCATCTCGTCGAGCCGCTGGTTCTCGCGGATCGCGACGAACTCCATCTCCGGCGTGACGATGCCCTGGCGTGCGTAATGCATCTGGGTCACGTTGCGACCGGCCTTGGCACGACGCGGCGCGCGGATGTGCTCGAAGCGCAGGTGGGCCAGCGCCGGGTCATGCTGGCGCTGGTGCCCATAGTCCGAGGTCGGCCCGTCGAGTTGCTCGGTATCGCCGCGTTCGTCGATCCAGGCGCTGCGCAGGTCCGGCATACCACGCAACAGATCGATCCGGGTGTCGGGATCGGTGAAGGGTCCGGAGGTGTCGTAGACGGTGATCGGCGGGTTTTCCTCGGCACCGAAACTGGCCGGGGTTGGGGATTGGCTGATCTCGCGCATCGGCACGCGGATATCCGCACGCGACCCCTCGACGTAGACCTTTCGGGCCCCGGGAAAGGGTCGTGTCACCTCGTCCGAAAGCTCGTTGGTCTTCTTGATGAAGTCTTCGGGAATCGCGCTCATCGATCGTCTCCATCGGCGCGGAAACGGAGACACCCGGAGGATTGGGTCTCAGCTTCCCTACGCCAGTACTAACTGGTTCAGGTTCCAAGGGTCTCTCTCAGCCCGCCGACCGACGGGCACCCCCAGCTGTATCGCATTCGACGCGCCATCCTGGCGCGGTTCGGCGGCCGATTCCGGCCCCGGCCCTGCCCTCCATGGCAGGGCGTTCGTTCGGCTGCGAATGCCCACCGGGCATTCGGTCCTCACTCACCCTACGCCAGTACTAACTGGTTCAGGTTCCAAGGGTCTCTCTCAGCCCGCCGACCGACGGGCACCCCCAGCTGTATCGCGTTCGGCGCGCCCGGCCGGCGCGCATCTCGAGAAACCGACTGTACCAGTGCGGTTTACCGGGCACCACCGGGGAATCCATGGAGTTTTCGGCCGATGCCGAATAGTCCTCCACTATCGATGCCTTTTCTCTAATCAATTGGATCAATTGATTAGGAAATTCTAATGTAGCTGCACAGGCCGGACATGCCGGCACCCAGAGAAACACTTGAGGTACACGAAGATGGACACCATCACAGACAACTACCGGATGCCACGCATCAATGAGCCCGCCCCCGCATTCGAGGCGCGCACGACCCATGGCGTCAAGAAACTCGAGGACTACCGCGGCAAGTGGCTGGTGCTGTTCTCGCACCCGGCCGACTTCACCCCGGTCTGCACCACCGAGTTCACCGCGTTCGCCAAACACTTCGATGCATTCAAAGCGGTCAACACCGAGCTGCTCGGCCTGTCGATCGACAGTTATTACAGCCACGTCGCGTGGGTGCGCAATATCAAGGAACGCTTCGACGTCGACATCCAGTTCCCGATCATCGAGGACCTGTCGATGAACGTCGCCCGAGCCTACGGCATGATCCATCCGGGTGCCGCGGACACCTCAGCGGTGCGCGCGACCTTCATCATCGACCCCGAGGGTGTATTGCGCGCGATGGTCTACTACCCAATGACCAACGGCCGCTCGATCCCGGAGTTCCTGCGCCTGATCAAGGCCCTGCAGGCGTCGGACCAGCACAAGGTGGCGACACCGGAAGGCTGGCAACCGGGGGACAAAGTGATAGTCCCGCCGCCCCAGGACATGCAGGCGGCCGCGGCGCGGATGGACGAAGGCTACGAGTGCACCGACTGGTATTTCTGCAAGAAGGCTCTCTGATCGGCGCTGGCGCAGCCGCCATTCGCTGACCGTTGGACGGCCGGGGGCAACCCCGGCTGTCCTGTCACTCAAGGGCCGGTCATTAAGGGCCTTCATGGTTGCGCAGAAAAATGATGGGCTTCAATCACTTGCCCCATTACCGCGCAGCGCTTAGGCTAGCGTCCCAACGTCAGTGCCGCAGCCCCTGCACGGAGAACCGGATGCTCGCCAACGACCTCGAAACCGCCCGCTTCAACATGATCGCCCAGCAGATCCGCCCGTGGGAGGTGATCGACGAGCGTGTATTGAACGCATTCGAAAAGGTCCCGCGCGAGCGCTTTGTCGGCGAGGAATATCGCGGCCTGGCGTTCGCCGACATCGCTGTCCCGATAGGCGAGGGTCAGCAGATGATGAAACCGGTACTCGAGGCACGCATGCTTCAGGCGCTCGATGTCCGGCCGGGCGACAACGTGCTCGAGATCGGTACCGGCAGCGGCTTCGTCACGGCATGCCTGGCCCACCTCGGTGGCGTCGTCACCAGCTATGAGATCAGTCCCGCGCTCAGCGAGGCCGCGGCCAAGCGCCTTGCCGCACTGGCGGTGAAGAACGTCGAGCTGGTCGCCGGCGATGGCCTGCACGCAAGCCTTGCACCGGCCAGCTTCCAGGTCATCGCGGTCACCGGCTCGCTGCCGACCTATCCCGATTACCTCGAGCCACTGCTCGCGGCGCACGGCCGGATGTTCGTCGTGGTCGGCGAGGCACCGGCGATGACGGCGATACTGATCAGCCGCAACGACGATGGCGAACTGTGGAGGCAGTCGTTGTTCGAGACCGTGCTGCCGGCCCTGGAAAACGCGCCCCAAGCCGATCATTTCGTGTTCTGACACGGCTCCGATGCGTGACCTGAGCGCGGCTGAGCTGCGCGACTATCTGGCGCACTCCGACGACGAACCGCTATTGCTCGACGTACGTGAACCCTGGGAGTTCCGCGTCTGTCGCATCGAGGGTTCACAATTGATTCCGATGGGCCAACTGCCGGCCTCACTGAACGCGCTCGACCCGGATCGCGCAACAGTGGTGATCTGCCATCACGGGATCCGCAGCCGCCAGGTGGCGATGTACCTCGACTACCAGGGCTTCGGCGATGTGATCAACCTGGCCGGCGGGGTTGCCGCCTGGGCGCGCGAGGTCGATCCGACCATGCCGACCTATTGACCGCTGCCGGCAGAGACGCAGCGGGCGCACCCGAGGGTACGCCCGCGCGACAACACCGGTTTGGCTCACGCCTCAGATCTTGACACCCAGCGCCTCGAGCGTGCTCAGCGTCAGGCCGCCACGCTCCATGCCTTTGGTACGCTGGAAGTCATCCACGGCGCGCATCGTCTGTGCACCGATCTGGCCATCGACCGGACCCGGGTCGAAGCCCGCCTCCTGCAGCGCGCGCTGCAGGTCGGTCATGATGCGCGGGGTCATGTTCGTTTCACACAACACGCTGCGCCATTCCAGGCGTTCATCGCTGACCTTGACCTTTTTCGCAACGGTCTCGACGACCGCCGGGATCTCGATGCGGTTCTCACCTGCCGGCTTCACGACCTTGCGGACCTTGACCGTCTTGTACTCGGCCGGGATCTCGACCTCACGCACCGTTGCCGCGGTCTTCAGCTTACGCTGCTCGACCTCGACGACCTTTGCCGGGAACTCACGCAGGCACACGGTGTGTCCGGTCGCATTGCCGGCGGGCTTTTCCTCCCAATCCGGATACCAGGCATAGCGCTCGTCGGCGACCTTGACGCGCTTGGTCAGCGTTGCGTAGGTCGGCTCCACCTTGATGCGGCGTTCCTGCGCCGGTTTGACCAGCTTGCTGACCTGCTGCACCTTGTACTCGGCCGGAATCTCGACCTCTTTGGTCGTCGCCGGGGTCTTGATGACCTTGCGCGTGACCGTCTCGTACTTCGCCGGCACTTCCACCAGACACATGATCTCGCCGGTCGAATTGTCGATCCGCTGGATCGGTCCGCGCCCGGCCTTCCACATGGTGGTCGCCGGCGCGACCAGTACCTGCTCAGTGACCGTCTCGAACTCGGCCGGGACCTCGACGACCTTCTTGCTCGCCTGCTTGACCAGGACCTGCTCCTCGACCATCTCGTAGGCCGCCGGTTCGACCTCGACCTTCTCGTAACCCTCGGTCTTCAACACCTTGACCTGCTCGTCCTTGAACTGCGCGGGCGTGAAGAACTCGTTCAGGCAGGCGCCCGGCGGCTGTTCCTCGAGCTTGATACCGCTGTCGCCGATCGCCGCGAGCAATGCCGGGCTGGCGGGCGGCGCGTTCTTCTTGCGTCCGGCCGTCCAGATCTTGCGCGCCGGCCACAACTCGACCGACTCGACCGCGGTCTCGTACTCGGCCGGCACCGGAACCAACTCGTTGCCGGCCTCGCGGACCAGGACCTTTTCCTCGACCATCTCGAACTGCGCCGGAATCGTCTCGATGCGCACCGAGGCCTCGCGCACGGTCACGTCGACGTTCTCGGTCTTGTATTCGGCTGGGACCACGACCTTGGCGTAACACTCGCCGGGTTTGGCCGCAGGCAGTGCCTGGGTCGCGTCGACCGGTGCAGCGACCGCGGGTACCGACAGCAGCGCAACCACCGCAGCCAGGCCGGTGTATTCAAAGCGTTTCAGCATGGGAGCTCCTTCAACGACGTTCCTTGCACCGGCATGGACCTTCGGTCGGTGGCAAGCCACGCCGACTCGCCCAAGTGGCGCTTAGCGATCCGACGCGATAAAAAAGCGCCGGGAAAATCGCAAAGTAGCGAAAAAAAGATTCTCAATCCTTGCGCTGGTTCGCATAGTTTCCATCTGCACCGACAGCATCTGCGCCAGTGCAGGCTTTTTCAGCCGCGACGGGAAGATCCTCAGGGCAGTGGAATCAACTTGAGCAGGCGGTTCAGTGCGCCACGGTTGCGCGCGACGACCGCGCGCCCGTTCTCGCCCGCCTCGGCGCGCTTGCTGGCATCGGCGAACCACGCGCTGACCTGATCCGCGAGCTCGGCCGCATTCGCGACCTGCCGCGCCGCAGCGGCCTCCAGCAACAGCTGGCTGATCGCCGCGAAATTGAACACGTGCGGCCCGAAGCACACCGCGACGCCCTGCGCGGCCGCCTCCAACATGTTGTGACCGCCGATCTTGACCAGGCTGCCGCCGATGAACGCCACGTCGGCCGATCCCAGCATCGCCGGCAGCTCACCCATGGTGTCGCCCAGATAGACCTGGGTGTCGGCGTCAAAATCGCCCGGGTCCGAACGCCGCGTGACCGACATCCCCTCGCGCCGACACAGCGCGGCGACCCGGTCGAAGCGTTCGGGATGGCGCGGCACCAGAACGAGCAGCGCATCGGGATTGCGTTGCAACACCTGGCGATGCGCGACCAGGATCTGCTCCTCTTCACCTTCGTGGGTACTGCCGGCTATCCACACCGGTCGCCCGCCCCAGTCGCGACGCAGCACCTCGACGCGTTCCTCCAGGCTTGCCGGTATCCGCATGTCGAACTTGATACTGCCGGTGACATGCACACGTTCGGGCGCAACCCCCAACTCGCGGAAACGTGCCGCATCTGCGCCATCCTGTGCGGCCACACAGTCGATCTGCGCGAAGGTCTCGCGTGCGAAGCCGCCCAGACGGGCATAGCCGCGGGCCGACTTGGCAGAAAGTCGCGCATTGCCCAGCAACGTGTAGATCCCATGGCGCCGGCAGTGGTGCAACAGATTCGGCCAGATCTCGGTCTCCACCATCAGCAGCACGCGCGGCCTGACACGGCGGATGAACCCGGTCAGTGCGAACGGCAGATCGTAGGGGAAGTACACATGGAAGACCTGCTCGCCAAGCTGTTCGCGCACCCGCGCGGATCCTGTCGGGGTCGTGGTCGTGACCGTGACCGGCAATGTGGGTGTGTCGGCGAGGATCTGGCGGATCGCCGGCAGCACCGCCTGCACCTCGCCAACCGACACTGCGTGCACCCACAGGCCACCCCAGCTGGTTGGCGGGGTGAACCAGCCCAGTCGCTCGAGCCAGCGCCGGCGGTATCCCGGCGCGCGCAGGCTGCGCCACAGCAGCCGCAACAGCACCAGCGGAAACAGCGGGTAGAGCAGCAGGGTGTAGAGCCGGCGCATCATTGGCCCTGCACGAACTGGGTCTCGTACAGCACGCTGTACTGTCCTCCAGCGGCGATCAGCGCGTCGTGACTGCCCTGCTCGACGATGCGCCCACCGCTGATCACCAGGATCTGATCGGCATGCACTATGGTCGAAAGGCGGTGCGCGATGACCAGGGTCGTGCGATCGCGAGTGAGGTTGCGCAGCGCGGACTGTACGTAGCGTTCCGACTCGGTATCCAGCGCCGAGGTCGCCTCGTCGAGGATCAACACCGGCGCATCCTTGAGCAGTGCACGTGCTATGGCGATGCGCTGCCGCTGGCCACCGGACAGCAGCACGCCGTCCTCGCCCACGATAGTGTCGAAACCGTCCGGCAGATGGTTGATGAAGTCCAGCGCGTAGGCCGCGCGGGCGGCGTCCTCGATCGCGGCGCGCGATGCGCGCGACTCGCTTCCATACGCGATGTTCGCCGCGACGCTGTCGTTGAACAGCACCGATTCCTGGCCGACGTAGGAGATCTGATTGCGCAGGCTGACGAGCGTCAATTCGCGCACGTCGATACCGTCGAGCAGGATGGTGCCACCCCCGACCTCGTAGAAACGCGGCACCAGCGAGGCGATCGTCGTCTTGCCGCTGCCCGAAGGACCGACCAGCGCGGTGGTGGTGCCCGGTGCTATCGTGAAGGACACCCGGCTCAAGGCATCGTCCCTGGCACTCGGATAACGAAACGTCACGTCGACGAACGCCAGGTCGCCCTTCACGCGGTCGACGACCCGCTGCCCGGTATCCGCTTCGGGTTCCTGGTCGATCAGGTCGAATACGCTCTCGGCACCGGCCAGTCCGCTCTGCAGTGGCTGGTTCACACCGACCAGGCGCTTGATCGGCGAGAACAACAGACCGAGTGCCGCGAGGAACGAGACGAAGGCGCCCACGGTCATCGGCTCGTGCCCCATCTGCCCGGTGCCGAAATAGATCAGGATCGCCATCATCAGCGCGGCGATCGCCTCGACCAGCGGTTCGCCGGCGCCGTCCGCGATCTTGGTCTTGAATTGATAACGCCGGATCCAGTTGGCCTGCTGCAGGAATCGTCGCAGCTCGAGATCACTACCGCCGAACACCTTGATCACCTTGTGCCCGCGCACCGCCTCACCCAGCACGTGGGTGATCTCGCCCATCGAGGACTGGGTACGACGGCTCAACATCCGCAGGCGCTTGGCAAGCAGGCGCACCGCGAGGATCAACACCGGGAACAACACGAACACCAACAGCGTGAACTGCCAGTTGAGATACAGCATGTAGCCGATCAGCCCGACCACGACGACCGAGTCACGCACCAGGATCATCAGCACCTTGGTGGCCGCTGCCGTCACCTGGGTCACGTTGTGCGTGACCTTCGCGATGATCAGGCCACTCGCATGCGCATCGTAGTAGCTGGTCGGCAGGCCCAGGATGCGCTCGAACATTCGGCGGCGCAGATC
Organism: Chromatiaceae bacterium; assembly: GCA_024235395.1. Taxonomy (NCBI): domain Bacteria; kingdom Pseudomonadati; phylum Pseudomonadota; class Gammaproteobacteria; order Chromatiales; family Chromatiaceae; species Chromatiaceae bacterium. The sequence continues at coordinate 970,283 of JACKMK010000003.1, read as the reverse complement.
CAGTACCAGCTTGCCGGAGACCCACGCGAACGCCGCCTGGCTCGCGAGGTTGCAGCTGCCGCGTACCAGGAACAACACCAACAGCAGAATCGGCGACCAGAACAGGAACTGCGGGTCGCGTTCGACGAAGGTGCCGTCCAGCAACGGCTTCAGAAAATAGGGTATAGCCGGCTCGGTCAGTGCGAGCAGCACCATGAAGACGATCCCGGCCGAAAACTGTTTCCAATACGGGCGTACATGATGCAGCAGTCTGCGATACAGCTCCCGGCTGCTCATCTGCCGGTCGGAAATCTGCTCAGGCATGCACGGCCCCCGCAAAAAATGCGTTCGACACGATATCGACGACGCCAACCGGTACAGGGTTGCAATCTGCTGCGCGCTGCATCACCGCCTAACATCCTCCGTTATCCCTGCGCCAAACCTTAGCGCCAGAACGATCGGAGGCATATAGGCAAGCAACGCGATCCATAGCCCCTGCTGCGGCATCGTCTGCGCGATCCAGGCCAGCGGCAGCAGCCATGCAAGGTCGATCGACAGCACTGCGAGCGTGACCCGCCGATGCCCCCAACGCCGCGACGCCTGTTGATAGGCGTGGCTGCGATGCGCTTCGAACCAGCGTTCACCGCGCGCAACGCGGCGTAACAGCGTCAGTGTCGCGTCGCTGACGAACACTGCGACCAGGATCACCCAGGGCCATACCAGCGAGGCGTCTTCGAGCGAGGACGCGTAACCGCTCAGGCCCAATGCCGCACCGAGGAAGCCACTGCCCACGTCGCCCATGAAGATCTTCGCCGGTGGCCAGTTCCAGGCCAGGAACCCGAGCGATGCGGCACCGAGGATCAGCAGCAGCATCGCGATCTGCGCCTGTCCGGCCCCGGCCGCAAACCAGGCGCCGGCCAGGGCGACGAATGCCGCCTCACCGGCGGCGAGGCCATCGATGCCGTCCATGAAATTGAACAGGTTGAGAAACCATACCAGTGCGACCACTGCGAACAGCCGCACTGGCCAGCCATCGAGTGGGCCGCCGAACGGCCAGGGCACAACCAATGCGTCGCCCAGCCAGTATGACGCCCAGGCGATCGCCGCGAGATGCGCGAGGATGCGCACCCGGGCCGGGAGGTCGCTGTGGTCGTCCCAGAATCCCACCACCGCCACGCCCAGCACCGGGGGCAACAACGCGAGCGCCAGGCCGCCGTTCAGACCGTACAGCACCACGAACACGCTAAAACTCGCGACGATCGCCAAGCCACCACCACGCGGCGTTGACACCCCGTGCGAACTGCGGGCATTCGGCACGTCGAGCAGATCGCGGGCCAGAGCGTAGCGGCGTACCAGGCCCGTGACGACTACCGCCGACAGGAACGCAACCAGCACAACAACCAGTTCAGGCATCGGCCGCACCGCCTTTCGTCGGGTGCACCGCATGCGCCACGGCGTCGGCGCCGGACTCCACCGGCGTCCAATGCAGCAGCCGGCGGTTTTTCGCGGTGTCGACCTGCAGGGATTCGCACAGGCGGCGCATCGGCGCGCGCTGGCCCAACAGCGACGCGGCGGCCATCAGTACAGCTGTCGGCACACGAAACAGGCGCGGGCGGCAGCCCAGCTCGGAGGCGATCGCGGCGACCAATTCGGGCGTCGACCAATCAGTGCCGTCGGCGATCAGAAAAACCTCGCCGGCGGCCCGCGGATGATTCAGGCAGGTGACGAGGAAATCGACCAGATTGACGACCGAGACCATGCTGCGTCGGTTGTGCAGGCCGGCAAACGGCAGCGGCAGGCAACGGGCCACCAGTCGCACGAGCCGACCGAAGTTGCCTTTGGCGCCGGGCCCGTACACCAACGGTGGGCGGACCACGACGAACTCCGTTGCAGATGATGCCGCGAGACGCAGCAGTGCCTGTTCGGCGAGATGTTTCGATCGTGCATAGGCGTCGGCTGGCGCGGGCACGTCGTCGGCGCGGAACGGCTGGCCACTCGTGTGCTCGCCGTTGACCTTGATCGTACTGACGTACACGAACCGTCGCACACCCGCTGCCACGGCGGCCTCGGCGAAGCGCAAGGTACCCTGCACATTCACCCGCTCGTACAGCGACCGGGGATCCGCGGCGCGGTCACGCATGACGTGCACGCGCGCCGCCAGGTGCACCACTGCATCGGTACCGTCGAGTTTGTCCTGCCAGCCGACCTCGTCGGCCAGGTCGTCGATCTCGACCGTCGTCGCACCCCGGTTCAACAGGGTGTCCGGCACGGCGCCGCCACGGCGGATCGCGCAGACCACCCGGTGGCCATCCTGCAGCAGCCGCTGCACCAGGTGGCCGCCGATGAAACCGCTGGCGCCCGTCACCAGGATGTGCATCGCCCGCGATCTCTATGTCGAACCGTGGTGCCCATCGCTCAGCGTCGACCGTGCAGGGCACGGGCCTTCCGGTACACACCCGAACGGAAGAATCGCAACATGCTTTGCAGATGCCAACGCGCATAGCGCAGATTGCGGTGACTGCTGCGTTGTGCCGCGTGAATGATGGAAAACCGTGGATCGACCATAACCGTATAACCCGACAGCCACAGACGGCTGCAGATATCGACGTCTTCATAGTACAGGTGATAGCGCGTGTCGAAACCATCGACCTCGGCAAACGCCTGCCGGGGGAACAGCATGCACATGCCGGCCACCCAGTCGGGCTGGAAGGGTCGGTCGTCGACCTCGACCGGCCAGGCGCCACGGCGGCCAAAGAGTTTCGCCACCAGCCGCGACGGGGTCGGCAGATAGCGCGCACTGTCTTCACGCGCACCGTCGGCCGCCAACACCTGTGGCGCAATCACGCCGACCTCGGGCGTGTCCCGCAACCGGTCGGCCAGTCCGGCGAACAGATCACCGCGCAGTTCCACATCCGGATTCAGTACGACGAAGTACTGCTGTTCGGCCGGGACGGGTGGCTCACGAAAGGCGACGTTGTGATTGTGCGCGAACCCCTGCGGCCGGGCGTTGCGCAGCACCCTGACCGGGAAAGGCATCGAATCCACCGCCGCGGGAAGCACCTCGGCGACGTTCAAGGTCAGCGTGACCTGAGCACGTGCGACCGACGGCATGGCCGCCAACTGGGCGAATAGGCCGTCAAGATAGCGGGCCTGTCCGTGGCTGACGATCGAGATATGGATGTCACGCATCTTTCCGCTATACAACTGCCAAAGAACATATGCTCTCGGGCCGCAACTATCTGCGGGGCTCACTAGGCCACACGATCAATTCGCCGATGGCCGGTGCCGGCCAGAACCCACGGAAGATCCCGAGAAAGCTGCGGCTTCTGTTTGCCTGGCCGTTCGCTGCCGTGAGCCGGCCGCGTAACGCGCAGTCCAAATTGAATGTGCCTGCCAATTCTGGCCTACAGTCTTCACCATAGAAAACCGAATTTTTCAGGGGCGACTACGTACCCTGTCCAAGCTGGCTTACCTGCAGCACCAACTGATCATCCTCACGGCCCAACCGCGCCGCTGTTCGGCCACACGCATTGGGGCTTATAGTCGTCCCTGAACCAATAGAAAGGGATTACCGCCTCCGTGCTCACGTCGCAACTGCAGCACAATTTGAAATCGGTGTTTGCCGCCAGTCCTGAGACCGATCGAACCATTGACGGCCTACGCGCATTATCAGTGTTGCTCGTGATTTTCTTCCACTCCTTTTACTTGCATCGCTCGGCTGTCTTGGCACCCGATTGGTGGAGAATAGTCAGCGCAACGCCAGTTTGGCTGGACTGGGTTTGGCACGGTGACCTCGGCGTCGACAGTTTTTTCGTGATTTCTGGCTATCTCATTACCGCCCTGCTTCTGCGGGAGCAGCGTCGATTCGGAAAAGTCGACCTGCGCGCATTTTACCTGCGCCGTATCGCGAGGATCTATCCAGCCTACCTTTGCCTGATCTTTTACGGCTGGGTAGCGGGTATGCCAAACAGCGAATTTCTGTGGACGAACTTGCTTGGCGTAAACAACTTTCTCAGTCTTGGAAACAGCTTTCTACCGTGGACTTGGTCAATAGCGGTCGAATTGCAGTTCTATATGTTTTTCCCGCTGATATTGCTTTTCATCGTTCGACGACGTAGTGCAACTTGGTGGTTGGGCCTATTGCTGCTCGCAGTCATTTTGCTCCGCCCTTTAATCGTGATGATTCACCCCTCACTTTACGAGACGCCAATATATCAACAGTATTTCAATATTGATGGCAAACTAGCCACTTGGTTTGACGTGCTTTATCTGGACCTCTGGACGCGAGCCGGTCCCCTACTGTTAGGAAGCCTTGCCGGGTTGCTGGCGTCCCAACGACGACGTGGGTGCCTGCTCGCAGCACTCTCGCAACCGCAATTGGCCATAGCGATGCTAGCAGTCTTGGTAAGTTGCATTGGTATTCCGTTGTGGATTCCGTATCAGGACCCCACCAGCTGGTTCTATAGATTGCCTACCGAGCTTGCCAATACTCTCGCACTCGGCTTCGTACGCAACGTCTTCAGCATCGGTGTTGTCCTGATAATCATACTCGGGGCGCACGCGGACCCACCCATAACGTCGCTAAATTGGCTTGGAACGAGAGCACTGCATCCTGTCGCACGCGTGTCTTACTCAATGTACCTCTTCCATGTACCATTGATGTCAGTTGGATCTGGGTTTATTCATGATCACATTTTTCCTACGGTCAGTTGGGGTAGTCTCTTAGCTACCGGAGTACTAACATTTGTGCTGACATTTATCGTTGGTATCGTCGGGTTCACGCTGATCGAGAAACCTTTCATCGACATCTCGAAGTCTATGTCGCGACGCCGTAAAAGGGACTTTTGAGAACCCATTTCAAACACGACAAAGCCAGAAGCGCCCTTAAGGGCACTTCTAACTATCGAGTTTCAAGCATGACAAAGCCCCGCCGGCATCCTTGCCAACGGGGCTTTACGGAATTCGCATCTGACTTCCGTTGTCAGCTGGCGTACAACAATCCCTGTCGGCACTGACTGTACTGCCGAGTCTATTGGGTGACAAATCAGTAAGTTCCTCATGTCACTCTGGATTCCAGCCAACACCAGCGGCGCAGGTTGCACACCCAGTTGGCAAGTGCCACCTTGAGCCGTGCACGTGCCAAGCCGATAGTTCTCACCCTCTTGCCACCCATCGCCTGCTGCGCGGCAAACACATGCTCAATGCGTGCGCGGACCTTGGAGCGTCTGCGGTTGGCGCGTTGTTGGCAGGGTGATACGGGTTTACCGGCTTGGCCACGGCTGTGGATATGGCTGCGGTAACCGACTTCCTTGAGCGTCTGCTCGCGCGCCTTGGAACGGTAAGCGGCGTCGGCCCAGACATCGCCACTGCGGTTGTCCGAATCGAGCAGCACATCGAAGACCTGCGTATCGGCTACTGATGCCGCAGTCACCTCGAAATGTCGGATCAGCTTGTGCTTACGGTCGATGCTGATGTGGTTCTTGTAGTCATAGTGCGTCCGGCCATGCTTCTTCGTCCAACGTGCATCCAGGTCCTTCTGCCTCAGCATGTTCGGGTTGTCCTCCCAGCCTTCCGGGACCTGACCCTGTTTGATCTTCGCGTTGTCTTCCCGGCTGTTGCGCTGACGTGGTGCCGACACCATGCTTGCATCCACGATCTGACCCTGGCGCGGGACATAACCTGCTGCATTGATCTGTGCGTTCAGCTGTGCAAACAGCTCATCAACAGTAACCGGTCAAACCGCACCGTTCTTCCCGGCATCCTGATCGGATCGTAGTGTATCCGCGTGGTCAATCACCGGAGGACACACGATGAGTTCAGTGACCAAGCGATGGATACAGCGCAGCCGAGACGAGTGGCAGCGCCTTATCGACGAGCAGGCCGAGAGCGGGCAGAGCCAGAGCACCTTTTGCGCCGCGCGCGGCATCAGTGTCGGCAGTCTGCAAAATTGGAGACTGGCAAGCCCCGAGTTTTCTAGACAACTGACAGCTTCTCAAAATACCGTTGCTCATAGGCGACGGGCGACAGCCCATCGTTGTTGCCATGCCGGCGATTCGGGTTGTAGAAAAACTCGATGTAATTGAAGATCTCCGCGCGTGCTTCGTTCCGGGTCTTGTAGATCTTCCGTTTGATGCGCTCGGTCTTCAGCAGCGAGAAGAAGCTCTCGGCCACGGCATTGTCGTGACAGTTGCCCCGTCGACTCATGCTGGCTTCCAGGTTGTGGTCGTCGAGAAATTTGCGCCAATCGCTGCAGGTGTATTGGATGCCCTGATCCGAATGAATCAGCACCCGCTGCTTCGGTTGACGGCGCCAAACAGCCATCAGCAAGGCGTCGATGACCAGATCCGCCCGTGGATTGTTCTTCATGCTCCAGCCGATGACCTGGCGTGAAAACAGGTCGAGGACGACGGTCACGTACAACCAGCCCTCATGGGTGCGGACATAGGTGAAATCCGTGACCCAGGCCTTGTTCGGCTCGTCGATCTCAAACTGCCGATCCAGCGTGTTCGGCGCAACATGGCTAGCGTTGCCGCCTTTGAAGCCCGGATGACGCTTGTAGCCACGCTGCGAGCGAATACCAGCGGTTCGCATAATCCGATGTACCCGATTCTTGCCACAGGACTCGCCCGTGTCGCGTAGGTCTTTGGCAATATTGCGGTAGCCGTAGGCAAAGCCACTTTCAATCCAGAATTGCTTGATCTTGCCAAGCAGGCCCTCGTCTTCACGTTCACGTCGGCTCTTGGGCTGCTTCAACCAGGCGTAGAAGCCGCTGCGCTGAACCTCCAGGACGCGGCACATCGTTGCCACCGAGTATTTGCTGAGCCGGGACTTTATGAACGCGTACCTCGCTTTGACTCGCTGGCGAAGTACGCGGCGGCCTCCTTTAGGATGTCGCGCTCCTCTGTCACCCGCCTCAGCTCAGCCTTCAATCGCCGCAACTCCTCCTGCTGAGCGCTGATCGTCTGATGCTGGCTGCCCTGGTCACCGTAGCGCTTGATCCAGTCGCCCAGGCTCTTACTGGTTACCCCGAGACGCTGCGCCACTTCGCTGACCTTGTAGCCGCGCTCGGTGACCTGTTTCACCGCCTCAATCTTGAATTCCTCCGGGTCACGTTTCCCGCTCATTTCCACACCTTTTGGTTTACGTTAGTTTAACGCTGCCGGGTGTCTACGATAGTCGGGGCTTGCCAAGGCGATTTCGAAGACACCCTGGGCTCAATATACGGGCTGTTATACTTGGTATTTTGTTAGACTCCTCGCTCGCCATGACAAAACTGCGCTTCCTGCAGCCACTGCTCGGTAACACCGCCACCTTTTTGAGCATCGCAGCTTACTTTGCGTTTGTTTTTCGGTTCGCGTGGAATCTGCCAGTCATGGACGACTACGAGACCCTACTCGCATTCGCCCTCGGGTTGCACGATGTTTCGGTGAATACGCTGATCGCCGAACTGCTACACAAGCACAACGACAGCATCTTCCTGCTGTTGCGGGGGCTGGCATTGTTGCAGGTCTTGATCACAAGCCACTTGGATTTCAAGGACCTGATCCTCATCGGCAACTCCGCCCTGGTCGCCGTCTTTTGGTTCTATTACCGCGCCATCTCGCGCCCGGTGCCGGCTTGGGGTTCGGTTGCTTTGACCACCGTTTTGCTGTTCTCGCCGACCAAGTACACCACAGCGACATGGGCGACGAGCTCAGTATCGCGCTTCCTAGTAATCGTTTGTGCGCTGGGTGCTTTTCACCTATTCGCCAGTAATCGACAACGCCACCAAATTGCCGCATTTGTCTGCGCCATACTCGGCGTCCTAGCAAACGCCAGCGGCATGTTGATCGCTATGTTGCTTGTCTTGGCGGCTTGGTACCGCTTCGCACGAGATCCGGCCCGCCAGCGATTGCTGCTCGCTATTTTCTCGACACTGGTAGCACTTGCCGTCGGCGCCTTATACGGCCACCAAGATCCGGTGCCCGTGCCCCCTGGAGTGTTCGACCGCTTATTTAACATCGCAACCAATCTAGACTATCTGCTGATCGTGACTGGATCCGCGATCGGATTTCACAACCCTGGCATTGCCGCCTGGGCCGGCGCGGCAACCATACTGCTGCTCGGTTACCTGACCATGTTCCAACACGAACACTTGCCACTACCTTGGGCGCTATTCCTGTTGTTTTTGTTCGCCAGCGCTATCGCAATTACCAGCGCGCGACCCGGACTCGCCGATCCGGCCGCACCGCGCTATCAGATCATATCGCAACTCATTTTTGCGACCACGATATATTGGGGCACCAAGGCACACGGCAACCTGCGGGCGTGGCAACTGCTGTTCAGCGTGGTCTCAATTGGTCTGGCAGTTTCGCTTTATGCCGCAACCATGCCGCGTGTGCAGAACTGGTCGGAATCAAACGCGGATGGCCTCGCGGCATTTCTTCAAAGCGGCGACTCACGCTTCCTTACGTTCGAGGACAAACGCAGGGCAGGAGCAATGCTCGAGGAAGCGATAAGACGCGGAATTTTTGTGCCGCCACCAGTGCTGCAGCACACACCGAACCGGCCGATTTGGTCGGGCAACACCTTGGTTGGTGTCGTATCCATGCGACCTCGCACGACCAACAACCCATTCCTGTTCGGATCTTCAGGCCGCCTTAGGGTTCGCCAATCTGGCACCATGGTCGACATCAATGCCTGTCTCATCGGTGATGCTTCAAACCGATTTCGCATATATGTCGGTTCACCACGCGTGCCTGCAGGCTTCGAATACAAAAGGAGTTCCCCAGCAAAAACAAAGCTCTGTTCGGGCGTTGACGGCACGCCGCTTTCGGAGTTCCAAATCACGCTAGACTATCGTCACGACCCCAACTTAACTGACATCCTGCAGAACTTGTGCCTGGCTTACGAGACCGACGCACGCCCGCTAGAATTGGTGCAGGGATCAAGCCCGGCTTGTGACGGGCTGCTGGCAGCAACTCGCGGACAATGAAGCTAACGTACCGACAACGGAATGGACTCCGAACAATCAATCCTTAACGTGAGGGCACGATAGCTCTGCGCTGCGCGGCAAGTACTTGTCGAACATGGCCTGTTCGAGAGGACCCATCTTGCTGCCATCGCCGTCAGTAGGACGCGCGAGTGTGCCGTTCCACGCCTCCCACCGGCGCCGCAACCCTTCCATCAGATGTGCATTTTCGGCAGATCGATTGCATTTCTCGCCCGGATCAGAAGCCAGATCGAACAGATACTCGCGGTCAGCCGCTCTCAGATACTTCCAGTTGCCAAGACGAATTGCCCCTTGGTGTCGAAAGCGCCAGAATATCGGACGCTGCGTGGCGTCTTTTTGCTCCAGCGTCAATAGGTCTTCACCGTCTAGCTGCTCATCGCGCGCGAGACCGGCAGCCGCCAGCACGGTTGGTACGACGTCGAGCGTGCTGACAGGCGCCGCATTAACAACGCCGGCGGCAACCCGATTTGGCCACGAGAGCAAGAAAGGGACGCGGATCCCGCCTTCAGTGAGCATGCCCTTCTCACCCTTAAATGGATCGTTCAGCGAGCCATTCCAACCGATGGCATCGATGGGGCGCCGATCGGCCTTGTCGAGCGCGAGCGGCGCGCCGTTGTCGCTGATAAAGAAAAACAGCGTATCGTTGAGCCAGCCCAAATCGGCCAGTCGCCCGCGCAATCGACCAACACCATCGTCGATCGCCGCCATCATTGCCAGCGCATAGCGCCTGCGCTCCGCAACATCCTTTGCGCCCGAATCGGTGCGTTCACGCGGAAACCGAGCCAAGTAATCGGGTGACGCCGCGAGTGGAACATGTGGCGCAAAATAGGCTAAGTAAAGGAAGAATGGCGCTCGCTCGCCGGATTGGAAAGCAGCCGCACGGCGCTCGATAAACGCCATTGCAGCAGCGGTCTGCACGTCGACCCGATCCCCTTCTGCTCGCAGCGGCCCATCATCTTCGGCGCGCGTCGCTCCATCGAGCTGATAGTTGGTGTCGTACTGTCCGAAATAGCCGGCAAAGTAATCGTCGAAGCCCTGGTTGCGCGGCATGAATGGCTGCGCCAGATCTGTAGGAATTCGCCGTTTGGCGAGCGGCGGCAGCGCACGGCCGATGTAGACCGCATTGCGCAGCCAACCCTCTGATTCGACATTCGGTTCCAGATGCCATTTGCCGACCATCCCGGTTCGGTAACCGGCATCACGTAGACGTTCAGCCAATGTCTTAACTGCAGTCGGCATTGGTGCGTCGAGGTGACTTTCGACGCTGAAGCGTTGCGGATAAATGCCACTGAGGATACCGGCACGCGACGGAATGCACACCGGAGAGGTTACGTACCCCGACTCGAAGCGAATGCCGCTCCGTGCCAGGGCATCGATGTTCGGCGTGCGAATATCGTCTCTTACTTCGTGTACGCCAATATCCGCCCAGCCTTGGTCGTCAGTAAAGACCAGCACGACGTTCGGTCGCACGGCTGCAGAGCAGCTGAGCGACAGCAGGAGTAGCAACACAAACCAAGCCATTCTCTGGCATGGCGTGTCCAGGGTTTGACAAGTAATTGAATCTATCATTTGTTCGCGACCGAAGACGAAACGCGGGCCGCCCATCGTTCGACTCACGGCGCCAATGCCGCAGAGGAAACGGTATACAATTTACGCAGCCAACAACTCCCCTGCAACTGTGTTTGGCATTCGGCCCGACAGTCCGGCATCAAAACCGCACTCCCCGTTCCACGGCGACGCTTCTGGCAGACACGAGCACTCATTGGGGTCACGTGAAGAACATTGCGGCAATACCCTCAGAGCCGTGGCGCAATAAATCAGAAACATCCGCACCGCGACAGACGGGCACTGCCTTCCCTCTGCGCTGCGGCCGGGTGTTAAACTGCTGCTTCCGGCGCGGGGCGTACAAACGCGTCGACTACCGGCTGCGACGGAGGGACGACTCGAAGCGTTGCGCATGAGCAACAAGAAAAGTCCGTCCATTCAAAGCGATCGCCTTGGGCCGCAGACTGAGGGGGCATTTGCGTCAACGTGAATCCAACGATCGAAACAATGCGTGGCTTGGCGGCACTGATGGTGCTAACGAGCCATTATCATAGCTTCTTTCTGAATTCGGACAGTGGAATATTCCAGTTTCTTGCCAGCGGCGTGGACTTGTTCTTCGTCATTAGTGGCTACCTGTTCGCCCAAAACATCCTGCATGGCATGCCCAAAATACCGGGCTATCTGTTGAGGCGTTTTTTCCGAATCTATCCGCTGTATCTGCTGTCGCTGCTCATGTATGCGGCAGCTACACCGTCAGACGAAGACAAAGCACTGTATTTCATACGTCACTTGTTTTTTTTGCAGACCACGCGCGACCTGGACGAATTGAACTTCTTTAACAGCGCCTACTGGACACTTCCGGTAGAGGTCGAATTTTACCTGGTGGTGCCGCTTCTGTTCGCGCTTCATCGTTGCCACCGGTTCGCACTACCGGGACTAGTGCTGCTGGCGGTTGCAGTCAAAGCATTACTCAATCTAGAGCCATTGGTTCCGCCAGAAATTTCGTTGGCACAGTTGGTAGACCACCACCTCCCGGGTAAATTTTTGGAGTTTTTCGCCGGTGTTGCTGTGTACAAGTCAACCCAATCGATGCCCGCTGTCGGCCGGATCAGGAGAGCGATTGCACTGGTCGCGGGGCTGGCATTGCTCGGCTGGCTGGCATCGATATGGCACGAACTGCGGGCACCCGGGATCCAGGAGAGTCCTTGGCTGCGACCTACATTCAACATTCTCGCGGCGGCCAGCTACGCCTTATTGCTGTACGGGCTTGTGTCGGCTCGGATGCCGGCGCGTTTGGCTTCATTCGGACTAACGGCCGGCGCGCTTAGCTACGGCGTGTATCTATTGCACCACTTGCCGGTCGTGGTGATAGAACGTTTCCAATTGCCGGCCGATGGGGGCGGAGGGTACCTGGCCGCAACGTTGTTCACCCTGCTACTGGCCACATTGTGCGCCTGGTTGGTTGAGTATCCGGCGCGACAATACGGCAGAAATCTGGCGCGCCGCCTGTCCGGCCCGGACACGACCGACGCTTGCGTGGAGGGCACTCTGCAAACCAACGCGCAAAAGGTTGCGGACAAGTAAGAAGATCAACGCGATGCTGCCGACGATTGGCGAAGCAAGTGGACGCCAAAAAATGCCCAATGGTCATTGAGGCAAGGGACGCCGAAGTGCATCCATTACATTGAAATAAAACGCTTCCTTGCCCATCACAGTAGGTTCCAAAGTGGCGACAATGCGTTGCATTGTCGCCACATCATTTCGGAGTGGTGACTGTGGTGCGAACCACGTCACACGGTGTCGGTGCAAAGATTCATCGTAATAACCAACGTACGGGACGATTCTGACTCGGCCGCGGCGGGCTAGGGCAGCAACTGTGCGCTGCAGATAAAACGGCCCGCCAAGAAAATCGACAGCAGCCTCTCTTTGGATCAATCCTTTCTCTCGGACATCTGAAATCACAGTGAGGCTACGACCTTCACGCAATCGCGCTGCTAATGCGAATACTCCATCAGTGGAATAGCAGCACTCAAAACCGGAAAGATATTGTCGCAAATGACCGTAGCGATACCAGAATCGTCCACGCGGGGTACTTCGGTCCTGATTGCGGCCAGTCGCAACCATTTGCGATGGAATGCCAAACTGCTGATAGAGGGAAGCTGGATACATGCCCCAATGCCCAAAATGCAGACTAGTGAAGACATAGGGCTCATCGGGATCAAGCAACTCAACCCCGACATGGTCGAAGCAGTGACGCAAGTGCCAACGATTCAACCACAACACTTCCATCGTCATCGATGACAAATAAGCGTCCCGGGGCGAGTCGGTTTGCGTGAGGTGTTGCAATGCGTAATGCATCCATCGATAAGGGATCGCCTTTGGAAGGACAGCGAATGCAGCCTGCACAATCGGTGGCTGCAAATCGATCCTAAACCCCGCCATCGCAATCTATCAGATCAGATTAAAGCGGCGGCTTTCTTCAGCGTACCCGAAGAATTCGAATGACCACGCTTCGAGATTGACCATCGCACTGTAAAGCGAACGAGGAACGTCAATCCACCCTTTCCCGGGATAGGGAATGACGTTCTGCGGAGGAACGGTCTGCACGAGTGCGCAGTCGACATCCTCACCGGCAGCGGTCAATATCGCACAAAGCTCATTCCGCAAATCTTCGAAACGCCCCACCCGATCCATTTTCTTGAAAAGATCAGCATGCTGCGAAATGAATGGTACCCCCTCGGCAACAACCTGCTCCAAAAACCCAACGAACGTGTCAGCGCCTTGGGCTTGATAGATGCTGACCGCATTCCAACCTGGATGCAATTCGCCCGTCCATCCAACGTGCGTGCGGTGATTCCAATATGACGCATACCAATCCATGGGGTGCCTCATGAAAATGAAATAAAACTTGCTGCTTTCCGCTGATCCATCGACCTTATCGGGATCTATCATATGAAAAGAATGATCCGCAGGATTATCTTCTCTATAGGGGATCCCACTACGGCGGATGATTTCGCGCACGAAATACCCCCCCGTTTTGGGGAAATGAAAGAAAACAGAGTGAGGCAGGATCAATGCCATAGCCGACTCATTTGCGCGAGTTGTTGTAACGGGCCACCAGCAGCAAAGCTCCAATAAACCAAAATTTGACGCGGCTAGCGGATGCACGATCGGGCCAAGCGACCGCAAAATACGCCAAAACCGCAGACATGCCGCCACTTCTCATGGGTTGCCCAACGCGCGCAAGAGGGGAGCCAGCTCGTTTCGGTACGACTCCCATGCTGCCACGGAAGCTCGGTACATAGGTTTACGAACCTGAAGCTTACTGGCAGTGTGAACGGCGCGATCCTGTTCGTAAAACCTCAAACACCTTTCGTCCCATTCCAGATCGCAATAATCCAGAATCTGCCGCACATGCACCTCCGGATCATTCACGAGTCGCTCATAGTCAATTTCGAGTAGCTCTCCGTGGTAGATACTTCTCCAGTGGCTCATCAGATCCTGGTACATTCGGTGATATTCGCCCAATTCCGTGAGGTCATAGGCATAAGGGTGGTAACCGGAAAAAAGCTGCTTGAAGATAGACCAGCAATTGTCTCGCGGATCTCGCCGGCAGTGAATGATTCGGGCATTCGGCAAGATCGCGCGTATCATTCCGACGCGCAGGAAATTATGCGGCATTTTGTCGGTCATGAACCGAGCATCCGCCGAGTATCGCCGGAGCTGCGCTACATATTCTTGACCGAATGCGTAGCGGACATCGTCCGTAATCTGCGTCATTCCAACTGGAAAACCGCCTAGCGGTTGCAAGTACTTTTCGGTGAGCTGTGGCAATATCGTGAGTTCACCGGCCCCGAAGACTTCAGGATGACTGGAAATTATCTGCTCCACCAGCGTGGTGCCTGATCGCGGCATACCGATAACGAAGATGGGCGTGGAATCAGGATAACCACCATTCGTCCATCTTGCAGCATTCTCCGCAGTGAAACACTCTTTTATCCCACTGAAGCGCTGGCGTTCTTTCGCAGTACTGTAGTCGTAGCCTCGACGGCGCAAGGCATTTCCAAGTCTTAGATACTTGAATGATTCGACCGGCCGCCTCAATCGTTCGTACGCGCGGCCTAGCGCGAAAGCCAAATGCTGACGACTAAACTCTTTCTTTTCTTCCGAAAATGCTACATGAATATGGTCGACAGCTATATCAAGATCGCCCTTATCCATTGCAAGCACCAGATGAAACCATGCGATACCAGAATTTGGGTTGTGGGACAAAGCCGTCCTCAATAGCTCATTGCCGCGTGCGATATGGCCAACTTCCTGAAGCGTGCTGCCCAGCCGCTCCAGTATATTCGCGTCACCACTGCCCTCGAACCGTTCATACAGAGACACCGCGTCACTCGTCTTGCCCTGCTCCAAATAGTATTCTGCCAACTCCCATGCGTCCTTAAATGAGCCAGGATTGGCGTCGACGATCGCTTGATAGAGTTCTTCTGCGATCTGACTCTCCCCCATATAGCGCCAATGACGCGCGAGGTTGCGCTGCGCTTCAAGATAAGACGGATTCAACTTGAGCGCCCGATGATAACCAGACAAAGCGTCGTCGGGGCGTCCCAATCGATGACAAACGACCGCATAATTGTTGTGGACCTTTGGATTGCCTGGGTCCAGGCGGATACTGACCTGAGTGGCATCCAGTGCGTCCTGCAGTCGATCCAGTTCGAGTAGGACAGCACCAAGATGGCCATGAACCAAAGCCGATTCGGGAGCTATCCTAACCGCCTTGCGCAGTACTTTCTCGGCTTGAACGAATTTTCCATTTTCCCGAAACATCTCTGCGAGATGCAGATAGGGCGCCAGGTTCCCTGGGGCACACTTTATCGCTCGGCGAAACCAAGATTCCGCGAGCGCAACGTTGCCGCTGCGAGCATACAAATCAGCCATAAGATGCAGCAATGACTGGTTGTTCCGCTGACGCGTCACAATTGGACTCAGCAAATCGATAGCAGCGGTGAAGTTCCCCTCAGCGACCAAAGTCTGCAACCGCGTTTGCAGTTCAGCCATTGGCGCGGCGCGTGTGGAACCCAAGCCGCCACCACCTTGTTGCTCATTCATGCCAGCCAATTCATCATCCCCCTTCCCAATTGCTGCCAAGAAACCGTCCGGTCATCCGTAAAAACGCTTCTCAACATCCCAATCAATCGGCACTCGAATCAGTGCCGGGGAACGGATTGAATCGGAATCAACAACTTCGATTTCCAAAACACGATAGTCTTCTATCTGCAACAGTGTTTTATCGAGCAAACCTGCTTTCACTTCGTACCCGCCCGCACGCAAAGCGTCCGTACCAACTCCAAGGACCACGCGATAGTCGCCGGGAACAAAAGTCAATGCCGGCAGTCCGCACTCAAGCGCCGTCTCGGCAACCAACCGCTGACCGGTCTGTGCACGGTCGATCGCCACTCCAAACACATAGCTCCCCGCGACTCGGATAGAGAAATCGATGACCACATGCATGAGCGTGCCGCGTACTATAATTGGAGAAATGTCAGTCGGTGATAGCGTGACATCCTTTACCGTGCAGCGAGGGCCGACCGCTGCAGCCCGCCGTGGCGATTTGGATCGCACGGGAACCCCCTGTTGTTCTGAAACGCTGTTTGCCGCGATATAGCGATCGACAATCACGCGGGCAGGCCCCACTGCCATGACGCTACCATTCTCAAGCCATAGCGCCTTGTTACAGAACTGCGTTACATGGTGCATGCTGTGTGAGCAAAAAATGATCGTGGCGCCATTTTCCTTGATCTCCGCCAGTCGACCAATACACTTCTGTTTGAATCGATGATCCCCCACGGCTAAGGCTTCGTCGACGATCAGGACATCCGGATCGACTGAGGTTACGAGAGAGAACCCTAGACGCATGATCATGCCGGTCGAATACGTCTTGACCGGCTCGTCAATTGCCGACCCGAGCTCGGCAAAACTCAAGATGTCTTTCAGACGACTTTTAATGAACCTATGAGGGATCCCAAGCACCTCGGCGGAATAGAATATGTTCTCCCGACCTGTAAACTCCGGGTGAAATCCGGTGCCGAGCTCCAAAATGGCGGTCACCCTGCCATCGACTGCGATTTTCCCATAGGAGGGAGCGAGCACCCCACTGACAAGCTTCATCAAAGTGCTTTTGCCCGCACCGTTGTTCCCTATGACGCCCAGGGAGTCACCTTCGTCGAGAACCAGATCGACGTCGCGCAGTGCCCAGTGGGGGTGGAACGACTCGCTACCGAAAAATAGATCGCGAAGTCGGTCCTGTGGACGTCTGTAGACGCGGTAGGCTTTACTTACGCCTTCCAAGCTGACGCGGGTCATAACCAATCCACCAGAATTCCGCGCGCACGCCGGTGAAGGAAGGCAGCGAACGCTGCCGCCACAGCCAACCAGATCAGTACCGTCAATACGAATGCGTATTGAGGTAATTCGCCATGCAGCACCAAACTATGGTAGCCCACGACAAACGGGGTCATCGGGTTGATAAACATCAGCGCTCGAAATCTCTCGGGAACGTCAACCATCGAGTACAGCACCGGCGCCAAGAAAATCAACATTCCCAGCAATACGTTGAAAACATGGCCAATGTCGCGCACGACGGACGTCAGGATTGCCAGTGAGTGCGCAAGATAAAAGGTGAACAGGACTTGCGCGACCAGCCAAAGCAGAAGAGGCAGCAAACTCGCTGGATCGATCCACGCCGCGTTGAAAGCCCATAGCAGAATCACGAAAGGCCCGTAGGTAACTAATGGCGCAAGAACAGCTTTTGCAGTCAACAATTCCAGAGGCAATCTCGTTTTCTTTATGAGTGTCGCCGCTGAGACCAAGCTGTTCGTGCCCCTGTTGGCCCCTTCAATGAAGCACAGCCAGGGAACCAGGCCGGAAAGCAAATAATGCGGATAGGACGCGTTAACGTCCCCACCGTGACGCATACCAAGAACAATACCGAAAGCGAAATAATAGGCGCTGATCTGCAAAAAGGGGCGCAGCAAATTCCAGCCAACGCCGATCGCTGACCCCGCATACTGTGCTCGGAGATCGCGGACCAACAGGACGACCAGCCGCGACCGCACAGCCCAAAGCTCAGTGAGCAGCGTCGCTCCGATTATCCGCTTCGCGAGACTGGACGGTGGCACCACCGAACCTCAGCGATTCTCACCCGCGCCCGGGGCTGCCTTCTTCTTTTCGCTATCTGCAAAGTAGTTTTCAAAGTAGCGCTGGACCGCGCCCTCATCGTAACGATAGTCTGCAGATTTCTTTATCTCCGTAATGTGTGCATTGATAGTCGTGCTTCGCGCCTGTTTTTTTGCTTGCGCCATCAGTGCACCTTTCACTTTGTCGAACGGTAATTTTGCACTGGGCGAATAGGCATTGAGCCGAATAATATGTAATCCGAACTGTGTCTCCACTGGCTCCGAGATACCTCCCGGCGACAGTGCGAGCGCAGCGTCCTTGAACGGCTCAACCAAACGCTTCGTGGCCATCACGCCGAGCGCACCGCCTTTTCTCGCCGTCTTTACGTCATCAGAATGCGCTTTGGCCAGCGCTTCAAACTGGCCCGGATCTTCCATCAACTGCTTATGTAACTCACCTGCGAGCTTCCGTGTTGCCGCCTCGTCACGGCATTGCCCATCGGTACGCAGGAGGATATGGGACACGTCTACAGTCTCATCCGCGAGATAGTCTTCGCTGTGGGCGATATAGATCTCTTTCGCCGCATTTTCCAACTCCTCGTCAGTCAACTGGCGGGCCAGGGAATCCATGCGGGCCTGCGCCAACCAGATTTCGCGCTGTCGCTGCAAGCGGATCTTCATTTCCGCTTCGGGGATCAACTGCTGATCTTGCGCCTCCAGCGCCAAGGCCCTTCTGGTTAACAAATTATCGACGAGGGTGAACATGACCTGGCGGTCGGGCTCGACCCGAATGTTCTTTTCAGCCCTGATCGCTTCAATTTCCTGGCTGAGGTCATCGCCAACCAGGGATTCCTGTTTATAGCCCCCCAGTTCGACGTGATTTCCTTTCGCATCAGCGAAGACGACACCCGTTGAATACAGCGATACCAGCAGAACAACGATCGATATTAGATTCATATTAATACTACTCATGGCCCCCCAGTACCGGGTACTGGTGACACCAATGGCCTTGGTGAGATGGACAAATCAATCATCGCGGCCGAATGCAGCCGGAAAAATGCTAAGACCACCGTTAGAACAACAACAACACCGGAATGTTCATTTAGCGCGGTCACCGACGGTATCGTTAACTATTAGACGCGGTGGATTAAGACTACGAACACATACAATGCAGTACTTGATTTCCACGTGCCACCTCATACCCAGATCAGGGCACAACAGGGATGCCCGGGACCGAGCAGAAGGGACCACGAGTTTTTTTTGAACACTCGATCTTTGACCAATAGATCGTAATCCATGAGTCGACTCGGCCAAGCGGACACGCCGCCAAACCCGAACGAACCGGCCGAGCATCATCACTCCTTACCGATGACTCGCCCCGTCAACTCTGCGCCAATGAAAAAGGCAGCGGGAAAACCCGCTGCCCTTCTCCAGTAAGCATCACCGGGATTGCGATGCTTTTAGGATGGCCCCTTAAGGAGCGACAACTACCGCATCCATCAGATGATGGCTGAAGGTCGCCCCACGCGGAACCGTGTCACCCGTGTTGGAGATCGCGGCAAAGCCAGCCAACGGAAGCCCGCTGGCGGTTCCCAACGTGTAAGCGGAGAAGTCGAGACGACCCCATCCATTAGCACTGTTGAAGCCACTGTCAAGACCAACGTACTTCGCCACTGAAGACGATTTAAGTACCGCCGAGTCACCGGTGTCCGATTGGTTGAACGCCATCACGTTAACCTCGTAGCACAGCTGGAACGCTGACCGCTCAGTGCCGCCCGGCGAGAAGTCGATCGACCCAGGCGTGCTCGGCTCATGCTCTTCCCTGTTCCAGTAATTGAAACCCACGGTTTCGCAAGCCTCACCAGTAACAAGGTCCTCGTCAGCCGTGAACGGCGGCAGTGCTGCAACAACATCGGGGTCAACATCAGGATCCACGTGCAGATAACGCGTCGGGAAGGTGACGACCCATTCGGTCTCGAAGTCGGTGCCGGTGATGTAATCGTTGGAGAGGCCGGCCCGCATCAGCGCGAAGGTGGTTGCATCACGCTTGGCCGCAGCGGCGGCCGAACCCAACACGTCTTCGGCCGGAGCGCTGATATCGCCAGTAAACGCCTCCGACACAGTCCCGACTGCGGTGCCATTCACAAACTGGCTACCGGTATAGGTCTGAACACCGTCACCAACGAGTGCCGCCGGCGTGCTGAGGTCTGGCAGATCGAAATATTCGACCAAGCCGAGGCCTTCTTCACCTTCGTCGAAGGCAAGGCCATCGTCCGTCGTATAAGGCGTGAGCTCCGTAAGTCCAGTATCGTTCTGCGGGAACCACAGCGGCGCCTCTGCCCAGCCTCGCAGGGCTGTGGCTTGGTAGGTGAAGTAGGTACCGTCGGCCGGGTTGTACACGGCCGCATGACCGTACAGACCGCCCGTCGGGTTCGCCATATCTTGAATTATGGGATTGACAGCGGCGCCATCGCTCAACGAGGTTTCGGTCACAGCGATCGACGAACCGTCGCCGAAAGGCTGAAGGGCTACAGCAGCCGTCCAGTTGCGAACCAAGTCACAATCGACCGGAACATCGTTGTCCGGGTCATGCGTAATGGCATCACGTACATCGTCGTTGCCGGTGTTAGGCAGTTCCGCCATTTCCAGGATCTCAATGTGGCCCTCAGAGAGGCGGTTCGGCACAGAATCGCCCTCGTACTCATTAGGAATACGAGTCGCACTGAATGCCGGTTTCGCCGCGGCAACATCCGGCACCGTACAGGACGAATCATTCGTCGAGATTCGGACAGCATTTCCCTCGCGATAAACGATCGCGCTCCAGTGGTCGTGGTGGGACAGGTAGACGGTGAAGTCCATGACGTCACGGGAACCGACGCCCTCACGGAAACGAACTTTTACCGCCTTGGCCTCGTTCGTCGTATTGGTGACGGTAATGAACGTCACGTTGCCGTTCATCGCACTGTAGTAAGGGTAGAGCAGCGCTTCGCCCACGCCATCGGTGCTCGTGTTGATTGCGCTGGCCAGCATGGGGCTCCCCAGTCCTGCGACGATCGCCGAGGACAGAAGCGTCTTTTTCATCTTCATTAACAGTAGCTCCTTCATATCGCTTTACAGATGTTGTCGACAACGGCAGCAATATCTAGTGTTTGGGTCAGATACCGCAAGCTCAAAGTCTAACGTGGATTCAAAACTTGGCGCAACTACTTGAATCGACGCATTTCACAGAAATAGTCACGCACCAATAATTGTCAGCCAGGAGTGCTCCGTTTCACCTCATATTGCCCCCTCCCTACTGAACTCCGAGCCAATGTCGCCCTGCAAAACGCGCCCTAACGCTTGGGCACCAACCACCAATTGCCATCTTGCAGAATCCATGCCTCGGTAATTTCGGTGGAACTCGAATAGGACGGAAAGAGTTCGTTGCCCACATAGCTGTAGCGAGCATTCACCGTGACAACGCAGCGATCTTCCTCACACTTCACCGACTGGATGTCGGCACCTTCCCATCGCGTCTTGCCAGCAAACCGCAGCATAAATGCATCCTTGCCAACCCGCGCCCGGAATCCCTGAGAAAGAAGCTCATATGCGTTCGTGTACTGCTGGTCAACCATAGCGCCCCAGTAGGCCATTGATCGGGCAGCCACTGCCTTCTCGGGAGAAGGCGTGCTCGGAGCGCGAGCACACGCAACCAGCCCCACACCTACCAAAGCCAGCAGCAAAAACCGCTCCACACCGCCCTCCGCAAGGCGCCATTTGGCCGCTCGAACTGGACAAATCCCTCTCCATCAACGAGAAATTCCGTCCCAACATTTGCACTTGTGCGTCATTGTAGCAGAATCCCAGCAATCGTCACGTGGAAAATATTCAATGACGCCAAATTTGCGCAAAATCGCCCGAGGGCACTGCGCTGTTGCGGGAATGCAACATATTTCAGCCTGTGGCTTTCGAGCCTAATCTGAGGCTCGAATGAATCTTCCGGTAGATCCCAAAAACCGCCGATACGACAAAATTTTCGGAACTGAAGTCCTGACTCACCCCCCACTTACCCACCGACAAATAGTCCGCGAGGCGTGCCGCCAGAAAACAACACCGTCCGCCAGCGTGCGTTTGCATCTGACACAGACATATCGACAAAGACAGCCCTTCCTTTAGCCGAAACAAGAGGAATCCTACCGCCAGGGTCGAGGATGTTCAGATCTCGCTTGCGATCAAAGCCTCCACGTAATCCGATCCGGTGGATGCATCCAGTTTCGGGGGCGTTTCCAGCTTCCAGTCGGTGTAGCCACAGCGCCCCATCGACTCGGCCAAAGCATTGCGGTAAAACTCGACGTCTTCCGCGGTAAACATTTGCTTCCAATTGTCTACTGTCATGCTACGCCGCGTCCATTCAAACCCCTCAACCGAACGATCTTGCGATAACGCAAATCCGAGATAGGCCTCAAGAGCCGAAGAATGCCCCGACATGAAATCCTCGTACCGGACCACGTGCACCAAATGCCGCCAACGCTCAAGCAATTGAAAATACTCGCCAATTCGGCCGATTTCCGCTGGGACAGATGAAACAGGCTCACCAGTAATCGATGCCAGGCGTCGGATCATTTCGATAACCGGCATTGCCGACGGATTACACTCCTTCTCCCGCAGAACGGCCAACCACGCATCCACCTGATTTCGGTCGTAACCGGCACGACGGACATACGGCAGCAGGTAATAATAGAGTCGACTTATGATCTCGTCACGTGGGTCCCTGACAATTGCGACCTTGTGTGAAAACTTCAGCGCACACCCGTTTTGAATGATCAATTCTCGCTCTTCGGGAAAAGCGTTCCAGTGCTCGACGATCAGCTTAACCACAACGCGTTGTTGCTCCTCGGCCCAAGCCGCGTTCTCAAAGAAAGACAGCTGCTTTGGCTCGAGAAAATAACGGGCGCGCGGGATCGAATGCTGAATCGTCTTCGAGATGACGGTCGTTCCGGTCTTTGCGCGCCCCAAAACAAGGACGCGGTAGGCAGTTGGCAGATCAGGCAAAAAAACAATCCGTTCGTGACTGCGAGTGATGCGCCCAAGTACCGGTAATAGCCAACGACATCTGGCTCGTCGCGGAAGGGCGCCGGAATTGTCGTACAAGACCTCGCACTTGTCCAAGCGCAAATGGCTGACGCCGCACGGGTCTCAGACGAGCGCGCTATTCATCTCGTAGTCGATCGGCGACAACATATGCGGGCCGGCGCTTGACTTCGGTGTAAATCTCAGCAACGTATTCTCCAATGATCCCTATTCCCAGCAGGATCATACTGCCCATTCCGAGGATAAGAACTATGACGGTAGGGAAACCCTCCTCAGATTGGCCGCGCCAATGGAGCCAGAGCGTCTGCAGGGTCAGCGCGATACTGAACATCAGCCCTAAAACACCAAACCAGGTTACCAACCGTAGTGGCATAGACGAAAAGCTAACTATTGAGCGACGCGCCAGTCCAACCAAGCGACCGACCGTCCAGCTCTTCGAGCCGTGAGCTCTAGGAGGCGGCTCGAATTCCAAAGCCACACTGTGCATACCCAGCCAGATTGTAAGACCGCGAAAAAACCTTCCAACTTCGGGAAGACGCAGATATTGCTCGACAGCCCTTCTGTCAAGTAGTTTGAAATCTGTTGCATTGCGAATATCGATACCGCAGAAAAACCGAAACAACCCGTAATAGACCCAAGCGGCCCACCTAAAAAAGAGCGCCTCTTTCTGTCTCCGAATCTTCACCGCCTCAACAATATCGACCACAAAACCTTCTCGCCAAATCGCAACCATGTCGCTAATCAATTCCGGGGGATGCTGCAAGTCTGCATCCATGACCACCACAGCTTCACCTTGGGATATCTGCAAACCCGCCAGAATTGCGGCTTCTTTCCCGAAATTCCGACTGAAGCGCAACCCCTTTAGATTGCCATGAGCACCGCCTAGGTTGCGCAACACACAGATTTCTTCCCAGCTTCCATCAGTCGAGCCGTCGTCAACGAAAACCACCTCCAATTCACAGCTGATCCCCTTAGCTACAGCGTGCAGTCGATCCAGGACCTCACGGAGGTTACACCTTTCATTAAAGACAGGAATGACGACAGATAAAATCAACGAGTCCCGCATTACAGTCCCTATCGAAAAATCATACGCTTTGATATCAAAAAATTGACTACTACGATGATAGTTTCCACGCCGACCTTAGCGACGACCTCGTTGACGTTGACAAACCAGGCCAACCAGAGAATTCCCAACAGACTTAATATAAATGATAGCAGCCAGAGCATGGCGTACGACAGCACCTGCCTTCTTAATACGGAGCCATGATAGCGCCGATCTAAGAACACATAATCCTTGTGGCCGAAGAATGTAATCACGGCGCCAATCGTTCTTGAAACCACCTGGGCTAGAGGAACACCAAGACTTGGATACAAAATGGAGAATATCGATATATCCACTAGCCACGCCGCTCCACCGACCAACAGATAACGAGAACCCTGTCCGACGTATTGACGCAGACGTTCTCCGTATAGCGATTTCACACCCATCGCCTCCGACCACTACCGGGTTCCCTCCTTGTTGAGCAGCGCGTCACAACGACCACCAACAGGTCCATCTAGAACCTGCATCCCTGTATAGGAGGAAAGACTCAATACACACAACGTTTTCGAAGCACTGATCGCCTCGCGATTGTCGGAGTAGTCCAAGTCGAGTCGAAAACCAACAAACCTCTTTTCATCGTTGCCCAGTCGCTCGGCCAAATCCGCTCGCACTTGGGTATTCAATTTTTGGCTGACCAACAAACCAGGTGACAACAATATTATGACCTGATCAGGATCGGCATCTAGCAAATCGACCCACCCGGTTACGGAAACACTCGTACCGCTTACCCTTGTCGTCTCAACAGCACCGCCCATTCGGTCGAACAATGCCGGATACGGAGGCCCGAAGGGGAGATGTTCGAAAGACCTTAGTGGTTCAGCCTGCCCTGCGAGCGCTTCGCCCGGCGGCGCAACACCAACGAAACAATCGCAGGATTTTGAGTATTCACGTACGCGACGAGCATGGAAATCAACCTTGTCTAGCTGCTTGGGGTCAGTAAGTATGCTAACTCGCTTGAACGGAACATTATCCAGTACCGCATGAGCACGACGCGCCCCATTGAGTACTACGTCCCAGTATCGCGGCGTACCACCCCGAACAACCATCAACGTGTCGGGTGCGGCTTCAATTGCTTCTTTATATATGGCGTCAAACCTTGCGAGGTCTGGTGTGCGAGCTGCCGATTCGTCTAGACCATGTCCCAACACCACCCAAAACAAAACAGATCCGAGGACCACTCTAAGCACGACGAATCCGCGACCCCCAGCGCCCAACATGTAAGCAGCCGCCACGCAGATTACCGCCCAAGGCAGGAGGAGATAACGGTTTGGACCTCTCAACCCCGGATACGCAACAAGCGCAAGTAAAGGTACTACCAAAACCAAGATCACCACAATGGATAACCGCCAATCGACGATCCTGCGCAGCATTGCGACGAAAAAGAAAGCAGCAAGCAGACCTGCAGCGGCTAAACCGACAACATCATTGCCAAGTAACCAACCAGGAATCTCCAGGAGCTGCCGGGCCGCAACTGCCCAGTCAAAAACTCCCCGCCGGTATCCTCCAACTGCCGTCCCCAGCACCGTGAACCGCCATGCCATATAGAAGATGCCCCACGCAGCAAAAGGCATTATGCCCACGACTCTTGAACGCCAGGAACCGAAGGAGACGAACAGCAGCACCAGGGGCAGCGGAACAAACACCTCCTTGCAAGTCGTTGCCAACACATACAGCAATGTGCTTGTTGGCAGCCAAAAGCCCCTCACGTTGCTGCGTGCGCGGAAAAACGCATAAACCGACAAGTTAGCGAAAATCAAACCATAGACATAGTGACCAACCATGAGTTCTTGAGAGACATGAAATACGGGCGCACCCACAATGAATAAGCCCGCCCCAAAGAGCGCATACCCCATCGTCACCGAATAATTCAACAACAAAAAGATCGTTGCCGCGGCTAACGTTACCGCAAGTAGGTGTTGGATGTAATATTTCTCTACATCCAGTCCAAACGCAAAAAGATTTAGGTCGAAAACAAATGGGTTCCAGGGCGTAATGTTGCTCGGAGAAAAAGCTCTCGTGATCATCGGATCAAAAAAGTACTCGCTGGGAGTAAATCTGGTGGCGAAATCGAGAATCCACCCGTCATCGAATCGCCAATAGCCATCCAACGCATTACCGTGCGCGAGCCACGTGAGTCCAATTAACAGCAAACCCACCAATGCGTGGATCACTATCGCGTCAATGTTGATTCTCATGCGAAAGACCTGTCACTGAACAGAGCGATGGGAAATGAGACGTGGCATGAATGCAGACGCTCAACATGGCCCGGCACGTAAGCGCACTTCCAACTCTTGAGTTTCCTACATAGCCAGTCCTGTTGGCACGCGCACCGCCGGGCATCGAATATTTGGAATCCGATAGTTTTGCGTTACCGTCCGTGGTGGGGTGGAGCGTCAGACCGTGTCGCCCATGGAGACTGCTGCAGCAGACAGTCATACAGCGCCAAGTCGAGTCGATTGTGCTCGTTTATGACTTTCAATGTTGCTTCGTCAAGGATTGGAGGTGTCGAGGCTGACACATTAAGTTTTATTGGCGGCTGAACCTGCGGAAGCCAACCAAATAGATCAACGAGTCGCCGTATCGATTCGTCGAAGTATTCAACAAACCCAACGAATCGAAAGCGCCGATTTACATTCTCAAGTGCGATATCGAGAAATTTCTGGTCGTCTATTCTGTTCAGGGTTCCGTCGAGCATGCCTGGCGCGGCCGTACCAACCAAAATCCGAGTCATGAAATTATCTGTCTGGTGAGTGATGCCACTCGCCACAAACTCGCGCAATGTCATTCCGCGCGCAGCTAACTTATGATACTCGCTGTGCTCGTGAGCCAGCTGATGTCGCCAAAAAGAAACAACTCGGGCGACAGGGTCGCGAAGGAAGGTTCCATAGTCGCCGTGAAATCCGAGATGCTCATCGACACCGAAATAAAGATGGCCAATGAGTACTCTCATATGCGGAAGTAGACGAATAGTTTTAGCTCGCAGCTCGGTTGATATCGGCGGATCGAGCACTGCCAACGCGTTGCCCGGCAATTGCTGTCGCAGTAATTGGCGCAAAGACGTCCCCGCTGTTTTTGGGATATGCAAAAAAACCATCGGCTTATGTTTGGTACGCGACGCCAAGCTTCTCTGATTCGGCGTATTGCCAGCTGCCGGAATATTATCGATAGAGCTGGAGCAAGCCCGGGATTCGTCTGTAGCGGTTTCCGCTGAGGAATTGCTAACATCAAGTTCCGGTTTCCGATTGCAGAAAGTTTTGAGTGTTTCGGAAAAAGCAGCAGGTTCTCGACGGGCTTTTCCGGTTGATGCAAGCAGTGCAGTCGGTTTGCAGTCGTCCAAGAATCTCAGAATTGCCTGGTTGGCCGCCAGCCCATCTCGCATTTGTTCCAACACGGAGCCTGACCTGACAGCACCCTGATTTGTAGTAGCAACTAGGTCCGACAGCAAGATCACATATCGCGGCTTGCCCAACAGGTCGTGAATTCTCACCAGCTGGTCGGGACTGTACGGAAAGACCCAATAGTGTTTCGATCTTCCTGCGTCGCCCCTATACGAATTCGCGCCCACATCCGGCGAACTGCCCTGCCGGAGGGCTTCTATGCCTTCCCTGTCTTGGATGTGTGGTGCGACTTCCGAAGGCAGAGGTGGCAACCCCAAGTTCAGTACTGCGTTGCGTGCAAGAAGGGAACCAGGTTCGGTCAGACTGACCACGACCAAGGTGAAATCGTCACCTGCTGGCGCGTCGTTGATTGTCAACAACCCAGAGTTTTCGAGTTTGCGCAGTATTTCTTGATGCATGGCGGTTTCCGCTCGTTGCTTATCTTTGAGACACAATTGGGGTAAGTCGCAGAATGAATCACACGTCAACCAATCGAGTGTCAAGTACGGCAAGACGTTGCAGCCATTCCTGCAACGGGACCCTACGAAAACGTGCATCTCGCGCGCACGAACCGTTAGGCGAAGACATCCCCTCTCGACACTGACGATACCCCAGAACCCATCGGGGGATAGATCAGTAATTTTTTCACATTGCCATCACATCCAGCCGAGACCCTGACTTTGGGCCACAAGGCGGATCGATACCCCCGTGACTCGCGCTCGCGCCAGACCGACCTTCTGCACAAGCTTGCCACCCATCGGATGCCGCGCGCGATACTTATGATCGATGCCACGACGCACTCTGTCATCTATGTTTAGCGCGCTGCTCAAGCAGCGATACGGGCTCGCCAGCCCGCTCCCGTCACTGGATGTGGCAACGGCAATCAGCAGTTTCACGCAACTGCGGCACGCCCGCGACGAATTTGCCGCAGCGAACAAGGCATCACCACTGCCTCTGGCGAGATGGGGCACCCTCTCGAAAACCTGGTGATAAGTCGCCGCAACCGAAGCCACCCCGAAAAGCAGGACCGGCGTGTAAAGATGCCGCCGCATCGACACCTTGAACATATCAGATTTATGCCATACCGCTTGCACTCAGCGTTGCAATCAAGCGCGTTCTGACAAAGCCTTTCCACGACAGGGGTGAAAGCCGTGTGAGTCCATGATTTGCTGCGGCTTAGGCAGAAAGCCCCCCGGTGGCTCGTGATAGTTTTCCAGATCGAAAGAGTCGGATTGCGCTTTACCCCCCACTTCAGTCGCGTGCCACCTCGGGTTCACGATACGCTTCAAGCGCCTCTTGGGCAGCTTTTGCATTCCTTTCAAAATCTGAATGGGGCGCAACGGCCCCTTGGGGGGAGGGGGGCATCGGTCTCAAGGTACCAGACGCGCGAGACAAGTCCCGCGTCATCAGAACTCACGACCTCAGCTATTGCTGACCTTCACGTGGGTCCACACCCAGTCACGAAGCCGGCCAAACAGCGACGATGGGCCAAATCGCCACGGGGACCCCTCAAGATCCTCTTCGTACTTCCCGGCGTAGACCCTGATCACATCACCCGTTCGCAAGCGTTTGTCGTGGGGGAGGTTAAACGTGAAGCCGGCCTGTCCCGTGGAGTGAACCCCACTGCTCAAGAGATCTGGTCGCAGCGTGTCAGCCCTCACCTCCGCCACTGTCTGACCGTTGACAGCAAGCGACACCCACAGCGGTTGCGCCTTGCTGGTCTGACAGCGCTGGGCCGCCCAGCCAAGCACCTGATCGGCGGCAACCACATCAATGTGGCCGATCACCCGATCTGCGCGGCTCGCTCGCAAATAAGCAACGGGCGACGGGGATACGATCTCGAGTGCGCGTGCACGCGCTGCTGCCTCGGGCCGGAGTCCGGCGAACGCAATCAGGCGATCCAAAAACACTTCCTTACCGCCCAGCGCGTGATCGTATGAAACCAGCATCGTCGGGCAATCCAGTCCATCGATGAAGTCCAGCAATATGCGATACTCATCGATCGAGCGCTGCATGTTATCGAGAACGTTGGCGCCAACCGACAATCGGTTTCGGTTGGCGATCGCAAACAAGTCGCGGAAAACGACGACGTAATGCGGATTGCGCAAATGCGCATGAATGCCTTCCATGTGATGCAATGACCCTGGGCGCTTCCAGCCCCAAATATCATGACGGCGGTCATATCGTTCGACGGTCCTATGCACCTCGCGGGTATCACCGGACTCAACAGCAGTACTGAGTACCAAATCCTCGTAGACCGGTGGTGGCGCCTGATCGCCAAGAAACACACCCAGTTCGTGCAACACTGCGGCCACCAGCGATGTGCCGCTGCGCGCGACGCCCATCACCACCACGGTCTTGTGACGCCCCGCAGCCGACGGCCGGAGCACCAGAAAGCCCGAATTTTCGTCGTCACTTGCCATCTTTAATTGATGATTTCAGCTCGCCAAGGCCCAGCGCCCTCCCGAATTTGGAAGGGCGTTGTGCCCTCATGTCGGGAATCAAAAAGCTTAGGTGCACTCCAACGGAGACGTCGGTTCGGCAGCTGCCGTATACTAGCATAATAGAGCCCAACCGTCGGACCGGTGTCGCCCTGCGGCACTGGCCACCCAAATCGTGCATGCAGACAAAACTCGACCCGGCGCCTGATCCGCAAGATCCGCGGCCCGCACCCTTGAAATACGAGCATGCGCTGGAGTTCCGCTCGGAGAACAACTCGCACGTTCAACTGTTGGCACGCGTGCCGACCGGCGCCCAGGTGCTGGAGCTCGGCTGCGCAACCGGCTACATGTCCGAACATCTCACGCAGCAGAAAGGCTGTCGGGTGTTCGGTGTGGACATCGAGGAGGCGGCGCTGCGCAAGGCCGCGGCGCACTGCGAACGCACCCTGTGTGTCGACGTGGAGTCGCCCGACTGGCAGTCCGGCCTGGGTGATGCCCGCTTCGATATCATCCTGTGTGCCGACATCATCGAACACCTGAAGGATCCGCAGACTTTTCTGGCCGGCCTGCGCGACCGCATCAAGACCGGCGGCAGCCTGCTCGCGTCCGTGCCCAACGGCGCACACGCTGCGATCCGCCTCGAATTGTTGCAGGGACAACTGACGTACGAAGACACCGGCCTGCTCGACCGGACCCACCTGCATCTCTACACACACCAGTCGTTGATGGCCCTGTTGGCGTCGTCAGGCTATGCGGTCGAGGCACTGAGCTACACCTTCCACGACATCCCGGACGAGGTGCTCGCCGAAAAGATCCGCCAGGCGGGTCTCGAGCCCACCGAAAGGGCGCTGGCGCGCCTGCATGCGCCGGAGGCAATCGCCTACCAGTTCATCGTCGAGGCGCGACCGCGCGCAGCCGACGAACCGACGGCGCCGTTTCCGGAACTGTCGGACAAACCACTGCGGGACTCCGAAGAGGCCTACCGCAAGGTGCACGAACGCCTGCACGAGACCCAACAGGTCGCCCAACACCGTCAGACGCTACTGGAAAACAAGGAACGTCAGGTTGCGCACCAGCAACAACAGGTTGAGCATTTGCAGCGCCAGCTCGCACACAAGGACCAACAGTTTTCCGAACTGACCCGACGCCACACACGTCAGGAACAACAGCTGGCCTACAAGGAAGGGCGCATCGGTGAGTTGACCCAACGCACCCGCATCCTCGAAGACCGCAACGCCTCGCTGCACGCCGACAAGGCCAAACAACAGCTGACCCTGCAGCAGCTGCAGGGTCAGCTGAAACGCGTTCGACAGCAGCAGACCACCCTGCACCAGCAACATGCCGCCCTTCGGCAGGTGCTCAACACGCGCTCCTGGCGCCTGTTTCGTACGCTCACCCTGCCGGCACGCGGCGCAGTCCGCCTGACACCCTATCTCGCCCATCTGGTGCGCAACCCGAGCGTCGCACCGCAGTGGATGGCCAAGGCGGTACGGCTGCTGCGCCAGGGCGGCATCAAGGGATTGCGCTGGCATCTGGCCGCCGCGAGCTCCGGCCGCGCCGCGCCGCGGACCGCGAACTATGCGCGCTGGATCGAGCAGATAGAGGCGCCCCGCGAACCCGACGCGGCGAGCGTCAAGACGTTCGTCGAGAGTCTGGCCCAGGCACCGCTGATCTCGGTGGTGATGCCGGTCTACGAACCGCGCCCGGAATGGCTGCGTGCCGCAATCGATTCGGTCCTGGCACAGCGTTATCCGCATTGGGAGCTGTGCATCGCAGACGATGCCTCGCCTTCACCGGAGATCCGCACGCTGCTCGACGACTACCGCCATCGCGACCCGCGGATCAAGGTGATCCTGCGCGACAAGAACGGACACATTGCGGCCGCGACCAATTCCGCCCTGACGCTCGCGGAGGGCGACTGGGTCGGATTCATGGATCACGACGACCTGCTGACGGAAAACGCCCTCTATCACGTGGCCCGCGAGATCGTCGGGCATCCCGACGCGCGCATGCTGTACTCGGACGAAGACAAGATCGACGATCGCGGTACGCGTTCGGCACACTATTTCAAACCCGACTTCAATCCGGACCTGATGCTGTCGCACAACCTGGTGTGCCACTTCAGCGTCTACCGTCGCGACCTGCTGAACCACGCCGGCGGCATCCGTGAAGGCTTCGAGGGCGCTCAGGATTACGACCTGGCGTTGCGCTGCATCGCCGAGCTGCACCCGGACGAGATCCGTCATATCCCGCGCATCCTTTACCACTGGCGCGCGGTACCTGGCAGCACGGCGTCCGGGCTTGAAGCCAAACCCTATGCACTCGATGCAGCGGTGCGTGCCGTACAGGATCACCTGCAGGCGAAAGGCGTCCAGGCCGAGGTGAAACCCTCGAAACGGATCGAAGGCATGCTGCGGGTACGCTATCCGGTGCCGGAACCGGCACCCTTGGTAAGCCTGATCATCCCGACGCGCAATGGCTTGCGCCTGCTGCGACAGTGCATTGACAGCGTTCGTGCCAAGACCGGCTATCCGAACTACGAGATCATCATCGTCGACAACCAGAGCGACGAGCCGGCGACCATCGAGTACCTGCAACAGCTGCAGGCGAGCGGCGAGGCGCGTGTCGTGCCCTATGACAAACCGTTCAATTACGCGGCACTCAACAATTTCGCGGTTGCCAAGGCGGCTGGCGACTACCTGTGCTTCCTGAACAATGACATCGAGGTCATCGAGGGGGACTGGCTTGCCGAGATGGTCTCGCACGCCGCACGCCCCGAGATCGGCGCTGTCGGTGCACGCCTGCTGTATCCCGATGGCCGCCTGCAACATGGCGGTGTGCTGACCGGCCTGGGCGGGGTCGCCGGGCACGCGATGAAATATCTGTCCGGCGAAGCCAAGGGCTACAATGGGCGCGCGGTGTTGGTGCAGAACTATTCTGCCGTGACCGCGGCCTGCATGGTGATGCGGCGCGAGGTGTTCGAACAGATCGGTGGCTTTGACGCAGAGCACCTCGGCGTTGCGTTCAACGACGTCGATCTCTGCCTGCGGATCCGCGAACAGGGATATCGCAACCTCTGGACACCCTACGCGGAACTCTACCATCACGAATCCGCGACGCGCGGTGCCGAAAACACCGCCGAGAAACAGGCGCGATTCGGCAAAGAGATCGCCTACATGAAATCGCGCTGGGGAGCGGGATTGCTGCGCGACCCCGCCTACAATCCGAACCTCACCCTGGATCGCGAAGACTTCTCGCTGAACTGGCATGAACTAGCACGGGGCACCCAGCCATGACCGACGAAAGCACCACGACCAAGAAAGTCGAATTCTCCGAGGTCCAGGACCTCGCCAAGCGATTCATCGACCTCGCCAACGAGATCAAGAACGAGGGACGCGCCCCGGATGCGATCAACGGCGCATTGATGTTCGCGTCGTGCATCTACGCAACCTACAGCGCGGCCGGCAACGAAGGCTATCTGCACGACTCGGGCGTCGCAAAGGTCGTGGAGGTCTACCGGCGAAACCTCGCGACCTTGCAGAAACTGAAGAAGGCGCAGAGCCAGACAGACACCGCCTGAAGCAGCCGCCAGCGATGCCGTTGCCGGGTGCCGCGGCCAGATCCGAAGTGCCGACCAGCGGCCCCGCGCATGCCACTATCCAGTGAACGTCGATGAGCGATAAACGCGTAATCGGCGTCGTCGTGACCTACGAACCCGATCCTCAGTCGCTGCAACGTCTGCTCGCAGCGGCCCTGCCCCAGGTCGCGGCACTGGTACTGGTCCACAACGGCAACGAGGCACCCAGCGTGACCCTGCCGGCCGGGGCGGAGGTTCAGATCCTCACCCTCGGCGACAACCTCGGTATTGCCCGGGCACAGAACGAGGGTATCGGATGGGCGCGCGGCCGTGCAGCGACGCATGTGCTCTTGTTCGACCAGGACAGCGTGCCGGCACCCGACATGCTAGAGCGCCTGCTGCATGCAGAGGAGCAGCTGGCAGGGTCCGGCGTGCCAGTCGCGGCGCTCGGTCCGCGCTATCTCGACCCGCGCCAGGACAACCCACCGCCGTTCCTCCAGGTCCGCGGGCTGCGCCTGCACCGCCAACCCTGCAGCACCCCCGCGGACATCGTTCCGGTCGACTACCTGGTCAGCTCCGGCTGCCTGATTCCGCTCACCGCGCTGGAGCGCGTCGGTGGCATGAACGAACGGCTGTTCATCGACTATGTGGACATCGAATGGGGGTTGCGCGCGGCGCGTGCCGGGCTGCAGAGCTATGGGGTCTGCGGCGCACAGATGCGGCATGCGCTGGGCGATGAGCCGCTGATGGTGCTGGGACAGGCACGCCCCGTACGTTCGCCGCTGCGCCATTACTACCTGTTCCGCAATGCCGTCTGGCTGTATCGCCAGGCGGAAATCCGCGGCTCCTGGAAATGCGTCGACGGTTGGCGCCTGCTATTGAAATTCGCCGCCTATGGGTTGTTCGCAAAGCCGCGCGCGATGCATCTGCGTATGATGACCATGGGCGTTTGGGACGGGCTGCGCGGCCGCCTCGGGCGCTACCGGGGCGATGCCTGAGCTGCGGCGATTGCGCATTGCAACGCCCGTCGGCGAGAAGGTAACATCGCCGGATTTAGCAAGTAATGTGATTTTTGTCGCATAACTTCTTGACCCTTCAGCTGAAAATCGTGCACATCGAGGGCCGGATGCAGGCCACGGAACGGACGGAGGCGGGTGCCCATTATTCGGGTTTCCCCTGATCAAGACTAGGATGATCACGTCAATTTATGGGAAACTAACGGCCAGCACCGGTTGCCGTCTCAGCCGCAGAACACCGACGTCTTGGCCGCTGGATCAGCACGACGTCTCCACCGCGCAGGCTGGACCTATCGAAGCGAGTTACGTGGGGTGAGATGAAGATCATGGCACTGGAGCGCTTGCGCAGCCGTATCGCTGCCTTTCTGCACGACCTGATGATGATTCCGGTGGCCTGGCTCGGCGCCTATTGGCTGCACGCCGACCTCGGCGCGATCCCACCCCACGACCTGCGCCTGGCGCTGATCGGGCTGCTCCTGGTACTGCCACTCCAGGCGCTGGTCAATTGGCATTTCGGCCTGTACCGGGGAGTCTGGCGATTCGCTTCACTGCCCGATCTGATACGCATCAGCAAGGCGCTGGTCGCCGGGGTGCTGATCACCTCGCTGGTACTGTCCATCGGCGGTCAACTCGCCGAAATGCCGCGCTCCCTGATGTTCCTTTACGGGCTCTTGCTGCTCGGCTGCCTGACCCTGCCCCGCTTCTTCTATCGCTGGTGGAAAGACCATCGCCGCCATTTCCGCTCCGCCCAGCGTGTGCTGATCGTCAACGCCGGCGAGGCCGGTGACATGCTCGTACGCGACATGCTGCGCGACCCGCGCCAGGCCTACCGGCCGGTGGCCTTCGTCGACGACAACCATGCCAAGCAGGGCAAGGAGATCCAGGGCATCCGCGTGGTCGGTCCCTATGCGGCCATGCCGCGCGTCGTGCAGGAACTCGCGATCGACGTGATCATGCTCGCGGTACCGTCCGCGAATGCGGCGCAGATGCGCTACTTGGTCGCGTTGGCCGAACAATGCGGGGTTCCGTTCCGCACGGTGCCGCATCTCGAGGACCTGATGAGCGGGCAGATCCGCGTCCAGGAACTGCGCAAGGTGCGCATCGAAGACCTGCTCGGCCGCGAACCGGTGAACCTGGATTGGCCGCGCATCAGCGAAGGCCTCACCGGCCGCGTGATCATGATCACCGGTGCCGGCGGGTCGATCGGTGCCGAACTGTGCCGCCAGATCGCCAGCCTCGAACCGGCGGCGCTGATCCTGCTCGAGAACAGCGAGTTCAACCTCTACAGCATCGAACTCGAACTGCGCGAGCAGTTCTCCGAGTTGTCGTTGCATGCCCATCTCGCCGACATCACCGATGCGGTGGCGTGCGACCGCCTGTTCGCCAAGTACCACCCACAGGTGGTGTTCCACGCGGCGGCCTATAAACACGTACCGATGCTCGAGACCCAGGTCCGCGAGGCGGTGAAGAACAACATCCTCGGCACCAAGGTCGTCGCCCAGGCCGCGGATCGCTACGGTTGTTCGGAGTTCGTGCTGATCTCCACCGACAAGGCGGTCAATCCGGCGAACGTCATGGGCGTTACCAAGCGCGTCGCCGAGATCTATGTGCAGAACCTCGACGCCAAGTCGGATACCCGCTTCATCACCGTCAGGTTCGGAAACGTGCTCGGCTCCGCCGGCAGCGTCGTTCCACTGTTCGAGAAACAGATCAGTGCCGGCGAAGCGGTCACCGTGACCCACCCCAAGATGGAGCGCTACTTCATGACGGTGCGCGAGGCCTGCCAGCTGATCATGCAGGCCAGCGTGCTCGGCAAGGGCGGAGAGATCTTCGTGTTGAATATGGGCAAGCCGGTGAACATCAGCCGACTCGCCGAGGAGATGATCCGGCTCTCCGGCAAGGTCCCGGGACGCGATATCAAGATCGTCTACACCGGACTCAGGCCCGGCGAAAAGCTGCACGAAGAACTGTTTCACGAACGCGAGAAACTGGTCGAGACCAGTCACCAGCAGATCCGGTTGGCACGCTATCGCGAAGTGGGCTGGGACCTGCTGACCAACCGCATGGACGAGCTGGACAAGACCTGCGCGGCGTACGACACGACCCGGCTGGGCGAACTGCTGAACTGGTTTGTCCCGGAACGTCGCCGCGTCGGCACGGCGCCGGACAAGGCGGGCGAGGTCGTGAACCTGGTCCAGAGCGACTGACCGGCGAGATTCGCGCAGCGACCCCATGGCGTCTTCGCGCAATATTCCGAGCCCGCAGGCCGGCGACCACGAGACGACCGATATCGGCAATCTGCTGCTGCAACGCGGCAAGATCGACGGCGCCGAACTGAACCGCGCCCGCCGCCTGGCGGAGGAGTCGGGCGACCCCCTGCACACGCTGCTCTCGCGCCTCGGCCTGGTCTCGGAGCGGGATCTTGCGGCCGCACTGGCCGAGCTGAACGGTCTGCCGCTGATCGATGCGAGCGAGTTTCCCGAGGTGCCGATCCTCGAGGACCGTATCGCGATCCGCTTCATGAAGGAGAACCGCATCCTGCCGCTGCATCTGCAGGACGGCAACCTCGTGGCCGCGGTCGCCGACCCCGAACGCCCCTATGTCGCCGCGGCACTGCAGGCCGCGGCCGGTCATCCGGTCACATTGCGCGTCGGCGTCGCCGCCGAGATCGACGACGCGATCGAACGGCTGTATGGCGAGGGGCGCAGTGCGATGGGCGAGATCGCCGGCGGCCTCGAGGAGGTCGACGGCGGCGAAGAAGAGGACGTGGAACACCTCAAGGACCTCGCCAGCGAGGCCCCGGTGATCCGGGTGGTCAATCTGATCATCCAGCGGGCGGTCGAGTCGCGCGCCTCCGACATCCACGTCGAACCGTTCGAAAACCGCCTTAAGGTGCGATACCGCATCGATGGCGTGTTGCGCGAGGTCGAAGCGCCCCCGGCGCATTCCTCGGCGGCGGTGATCTCACGCATCAAGATCATGTCGAAGCTGAACATCGCCGAACGCCGGCTGCCACAGGACGGACGCATCGGCGTGCGTATCCAGGGCAAGGAGCTCGACCTGCGCGTCTCCACGGTTCCGACGCTGTTCGGCGAAAGCGTCGTGATCCGCCTGCTCGACAAGGAGAGCGTGAAGTTCGACTTCGCTGCACTCGGTTACGACGGCATCACCGTCGAGCGGCTCAAACACATCCTCGACATGCCGCACGGCATCGTGGTCGTGACCGGACCCACCGGCAGCGGCAAGAGCACCACGCTGTACACCGCGTTGCATCGGCTGAACACCGCCGAACGCAAGATCATGACCGTCGAGGATCCGGTCGAGTATCAACTCGACGGGATCAATCAGATCCAGGTCAAGCCGCAGATCGGTCTGAACTTCGCCAACGCGCTGCGCGCGATCGTGCGCCAGGACCCGGACATCATCATGGTCGGTGAGATGCGTGACGCAGAGACGGTGCGCATCGCGGTGCAATCGGCGCTGACCGGACACCTGGTGCTGTCGACGCTGCACACCAACGATGCAGCGGGGGCGATCACGCGCCTGCTCGACATGGGCGTCGAGGATTATCTGCTGACCTCGACGATCAACGGCGTGGTGGGCCAACGGCTGGTGCGCCGCCTGTGCGAGCATTGCAAGCAACCCAAAGAGGTGCTGCCGGAACTGGTCAACGAACTCGATCTGACGCGCGATCTGCCTCCCGGCACCACGCCGCAACTGTTCGACGCGCGCGGCTGTGAGCATTGCAGCGGTACCGGTTACCGCGGCCGCCTGGCGCTCGCCGAGGTGCTGGTGATGAGCAACGAATTGCGCGCACTGGTGATGCGCCACGCCGATGCGACCGAACTGCAGCGCCAGGCGATCGCCGAGGGCATGCAGACCATGTACCGCGAAGGGCTGCGCAAATGCGCCGCAGGCCTCACCACCCTGGACGACGTCCTGCGCGTCTGCGAGCCCGACTGAGCCATGTCGGCGTCGTGCATCGCTGCCCATGTCCTTGCAGCCGGTTGCACACGTCGACCGGTGCAGTACAGCACGAGCTAGGTGCAGACATGCTGTTCGCTTTCAAAGCGGTCCGGCCCAACGGCGAGAATCTCGAGGGGGAACGCGACGCGCCGGACGAACAGACCCTGGTGCGCGAACTGCAGGCGGAAGGCGCGATCCCGATCGAGATTCGCCCCGCGGGTGGTCTGCGCACCCTGCTGCGCGCCGGAAGAACCCCCCGCGGCACGCGCTTTCGCGCCCAGCAGGTCGCGGTCCTGACGCGCGAATTGTCGACACTGCTCGGCGCCGGCCTGACGCTGGACCGTTCACTGCAGGTGCTGCACGACCTCACCCGCGACGCCGCGACCCGTCGCCTGCTCGCGGCGCTGCGCGACCGCATCCAGTCCGGGAGCACATTCGCCGCCGCGCTGGAAGCCGAGCACCAGGTCTTCTCCAAGCTGTACATCAACATGGTCCGTGCGGGCGAGTCCGGTGGTGTCCTCGAGGCCGTGCTGGAACGGCTCGCCGACTATCTGGAGCGCTCGGCGCAGCTGCGCGAGCGCGTGCGGTCCGCGCTGACCTATCCGATGATCCTGGTGGTCGTCGCAGGCCTGTCGATCGTGTTGCTGTTGGCCTTCGTGGTACCGCAGTTCAGCCAGATGTTCGCCGACATGGGCGAGACACTGCCATTACCGACACGCATCGTGGTCACGGTGGGCGACCTGTTCCGCGACTACTGGTGGGCCGCGTTGGCCGCATTGGCGCTGGCCGCGGCGGCGGTCCAGGCCGCGCTGCAGCGACCAAGGGTGCGCGAATGGTGGGACCAGAGGGTCATCAGGTTGCCGCTATTCGGGGACCTGATCGTGAAGGTCGAGGCGGCGCGCTTTGCGCGCACCCTGTCAACGCTGCTCGAAAACGGGCTGCCCTTGCTGGGCGCGCTGAATCTCGTCAGGGAAGTCGTCGAGAACCGACGCGTCGCCGAGACCATCGACGTCGCGGCCCAGCACCTGAAGCGCGGCAAAGGCTTCGCCGAACCGCTGATCCAGGACGGCATCCTGCCCGACCTGGCGTTGCAGATGATCAAGGTTGGCGAGGAATCAGGGCAACTCGACAGCATGCTCGCCAAGGTCGCGGACGTGTTCGACCGCGAAGTCGGCACCACGGTGCAACGGATGCTGACCTTGCTCGAACCGGCGCTGATCGTCGGGCTCGGCGTGATCGTCGCCGGCATCATCATCTCGATCCTGGTGGCGATCATGCAAGCCAATCAACTTGCGTTCTGAG
This sequence comes from Chromatiaceae bacterium, assembly GCA_024235395.1. Lineage (NCBI taxonomy): Bacteria > Pseudomonadati > Pseudomonadota > Gammaproteobacteria > Chromatiales > Chromatiaceae > Chromatiaceae bacterium. The sequence continues at coordinate 930,738 of JACKMK010000003.1, read as the reverse complement.
GCCGATGACGCCATCCTTCGCGGACCTGTCACGGGCGCCCGAAGCGGGGCTGCCGGACACGGCGTGATGTTCACGGCCGCGGGAACGCTCGACCCGGTTCAGCTGTCGATACCCCGGGATGCCGAAACACCGCAGCCGCTGCCTCGCGGGCGACAAGGCCCCCATCGGATTCTTTTGCTAGGTCAACAACATGCGACACAGATTATTGCGCCTGCAAGGCTTCACACTGATCGAGCTGCTGGTCGTGCTGGCGATCCTCGCGCTGCTCGCCGGCCTGGTCGGTCCGCAGGTGATGAACTCCCTGCGCGACTCCAAGACCAAGACTGCAAAGCTGCAGATCGAGGACTTCGGTGCCGGGCTCGATCTGTACAGCCTGGATGTCGGCCACTACCCCTCGACCGAGGAAGGCCTGAACGCGCTGGTCAGCGATCCCGGTGCCAGCAACAAGTGGCGCGGTCCCTACCTGAAGAAGTCACTGATTCCGCAGGATCCCTGGGGCAACGATTACCAGTATCGGCATCCCGGAGAGCACGGCCCGTACGACCTTTTTTCGCTGGGTTCGGACAATCGGGAGGGTGGCGACGGTGAGGCTCAGGACGTGGTCAGCTGGGAATAGCCGCAGGCCCACCGCCGGATTCACGCTTCTCGAACTCCTCGCGGTCTTGATGTTGTCCGGACTGCTGCTCGCAGTGGTCCCGCCATTGCTCAGCCGCGCCGTGCCGGGCGTACAGCTCAAGAGCGCCACGCGCACCCTGGTCTCAGCCTTGCGCCAGACGCGCAATTTCGCGATCAGTCACGCCAGCGCCGAGCGCCTGACCATCGACCTCGAACAACGCCAGATGCGCGTTCCAGGACGTTTGCAGCCGATCGCGATCCCCGAACAGATCGACGTGCGCCTGACGATCGCCCAATCGCAACAGCGTGCACCCGGCGTGGCCGCGATCGGTTTTTTTCCCGACGGCAGTTCGACCGGCGGCCGTATCCAGCTGGCACGCGCCGGTAGTCGCTACCAGGTCGACATCGACTGGTTGACCGGCAAGGTGGCCGTCATTGATTGAACGGGGACGCCAACGCTGTCAACGGGGGTTCTCGTTGCTCGAGGTGCTGGTCGCCTTCTCGATCCTTGCGCTATCGCTCGGCGTGTTGATGCAGATCTTTTCGCAGGGTACGCGCAATGTCGCGATCGGCGCCGACTACACCAAGGCCGTGACCATTGCCGAATCCAAGCTGGACGCGGCGGGCGTCGTGACGCCACTCGACGAATCCAGCGCCGGCACGGAACTGGATGGCCGGTACCGCTGGCAGCTCACCAGCGTGCCGGTCGATACAGACTATGCAGGTCCTTCTTCGATGTTGCCCTATCGGCTCAGCGTGACCGTCGAGTGGGGAGCCGCCGAGCAACCGCGCAGCGTGTCGCTGGAGACGCTGAAAGTGGCGAGAGTGCAATGAGCGGTTTGCGACCCTGCCAGCAGCAGGCGGCCGGCTACACGCTGATCGAGTTCGTCATTGCGCTGACCCTCGCGGCACTGATCATGCTGCTGCTCACCGGCGGCCTGTACCTCGGCACGCGTAGCTGGGAAGCGGTGGACGGCAAGGCGGAACGTGTCGGTGAGACCCGGCAGACACTGGAGTTTCTGCGTCGCGAGCTGAGTGCCGCGCGCGGGCTGATCTACGAGCTGCCGGACGGCGAAGCACCGCTGTTCTGGGGCAGCCGCGAGATGTTGGAATGGGTCGCACCGCTGCCGGCCTATGTCGGCAGCGGCGGCCTCAGCATCATGCGGTTGAGCGCGATGGGTGACGGCGACAAGCGCCAGTTGGTGCTCGACCGCTGGTTTTTTCACCCCGATGTCCTGGAAGGCAAGGGCCTGGACACGCCACTGTGGACACCGCTCACCCCGGTCGAAGCCACGGCTGGACAGGTCGCCAACGCGAACTACGGGCGGCATATCCTGATTGAGCACCTCGACGATATCGAGATCGCCTATTTTGGCGCCGCCGAGGACGACCAGAAGGCGCGCTGGTTCGAGGAATGGGCGGGCGTCGCCGCCCTGCCCCGCCTGGTCCGGATCCGCATCAAGCAGGCCGCCGAGGACTGGCCCGAGATGGTGGTCGAGATGCCCGATCCGGAGATCACGCTGCGCAATGTGGGCGACCGCTCGTGACCAGGGTATGGCCGCAGCGCGAATCGGGCATTGCGTTGATCGCCGTCCTGTGGGTACTGGTGCTGCTGACCGTGGTAGCCAGTTCGCTGACGTTCACCCAGCGCGCCGAGATCGACCTGAGCCGCGGCCTGCTGCAAACCGCACAGGCCCGGCAGCTGGCGCGCGGCGCGCTGCACTTCGCGTTGTACATGCTGCAGCTGCGTGACGCCGATCAGAGCTGGCGCAGCGACGGCGAGCCGCACTCGCTGCGTTTCGGCGATCGCGACCTACAGGTGGTGGTGTACGAGGAACAGGGTCTGATCGACCTCAACCGCGCCAACCCGAGATTGCTCGGGAGCGCGCTGGCCGCGACCGGTGCCGACCCCGAGGTGCTGGACGCGCTGGCCGATGCGATCGCCGACTGGGTCGACGCAGATGACGTACGCCACCTGCACGGAGCGGAACGCGAGGAGTACCTCGATGCCGGTTACAGCTACGGGCCGCTCAACGTGCCGTTCCGCGACCTTTCCGAACTACGCCTGGTATATGGCATGTCGAGCGACTTGTACAACGCGCTGCGCAGCGTGCTCACGGTGGATTCGCGCAGGTCGCAGGTGAACCTGATGGCGTCGCCACCGCAGGTACGTGAACTGATCGGGGACGAGATGGTCGCGCAGTTTGCCGGCCCCGCCGTGCCCCTCGGGGTTCAACCCATGCTGCCAACCCGCGGGGCCATCGATTTCGGCGGTGGCATCCGCGGCAGTCTACTCGGTGGCCTGCGGGTGCACGTCGAAGTGCCGATACCCCAGGGGGGACGTTATGTGACAGAGGCGACGGTGGTGCTGGATAATCAGGCCCGGAACGGTTACCGCATCGTCAAATGGCATGAGGCAGGGATGAATCTGACACGCTCGACAAACGAATCCGGGACAGCGGGGTAAGGTCTTGGCCGAGCAACCGCACGCATCTGCAGGCTTTGCAATTCCGGGATGGAAGGAATTCCTGAACTGGTGGATCGGGGGGCTGACGCAGTGCCTTCCGCGCCGCCTTCGCGGCGGTTTGGGCGGCGCGAGACGCTCGGTCCTGCGCTTGCGTGACGACGGGTTCGTGCTGCAGTCGCAGGACGCAGAGGGCGTCCGGGATCAGGCCGAACTGGGATCCCTGCAAAATGTGTCGTTCGACCGATGGCTGGGCAGCGGCTGGCAGCACAAGGCGCCGCTGGTCCTGCGCGTTCCACGCGAGCATGTGTTCACGCGCACGGTCAAGCTGCCTCTGGCGGCCGCCGGCAACCTTGGGCGCGTACTGCAGTTCGAGATGGACCGCCTGACGCCGTTCGCCGGCGCCGAAGTGCTGTACGACTATCGCATCGCGCAGCGACTGCCCGACCGCGGCCAGATCCTGGCCGAGCTGGCTGTGCTGCGCCGCGAGCTGATCGATACCGCCCTCTCACAGCTCGAGGGCAGCGGACAGGCACCGCAGGCAGTCGACGCGGAAGGGCTGTGGCCAGGCGCCAACCTACTGCGTTCGGCCGCATCGCGCGGCAAGACCCGCGCGAATGCCGGGGTCTGGGTGGTGGCAACAGTGGTCGCACTGCTGCTGATCGCGATCGTGATGACGCCGCTCTGGCAGCGCCGCCAGGTGGTCATCGAACTCGACCAGCGCCTTCGGCATGCGCGCGAACAGGCGGCTGTCGTCTCACGACTGCAGCAACAACTCGACGAGGGCGCCGAATTGGCGAACTTCGTTGTACGCCGTCAACAGCAGCGCGTGCCGGTGGTCGATCTGCTGCAGGAACTCACCGAGCGGCTGCCCGACGACACCTGGGTGCAACAGCTCTCGATCCGCGGTGCAGACGTGGAGCTGCAGGGCGAGTCCGAACAGGCCACCGGGCTGATCGAACTCCTCGAAGATTCGCCGTACTTCGAATCGGTGACATTCCGCGCGCCATTGACCAAGGCACGTGGCGCAACCGCCGAACGCTTCTCGGTCGTCATGCAGCAGACCGAGCGAAACGCACAGTGAATGCCGCTACCGAAAAACGTGCGCGTTGCCTCGGCCCATTGGCGCTGACGGCCGGTGTGCTGTTTCTGGTGTTGCTGATGATCGCCCTGCCACTGGGTTCGAAGCTGCAACAATTCCGCGAGACGGCCGACGATCACGCGTCGCAGCTCGCGCGCTTCGAAGCCCGGCTGGCGAAGCGCCCGGCGATCGAACAGGCGCTCACCGAGCTGCGCACACGCAGCGGCGTGCAGCGTTCGTATATCCAGGGGCAGACCCTGGGACTCGGCGGGGCCAATCTGCAGCAATTGGTCAAAACCTTGATCGAGCGCGCAGGCGGCACCCTGATCAGCTCACAGATCACGACACCGCCCGCCGACCAGCCGCTGCAAATGCTGGTCGACCGCGTAAGAATGCGCGGCAATGTCGAGGTGCTGCTCAATCTGGCACATCGAATCGAAACCGGCGAACCGGCCCTGTTCCTGGACAACCTGGTGGTGCGTGCCGCACGCGCACAGCGACGTGCGACCGACGAACTCGACATACAGTTCGACCTGGCCGGTTACATGCTGCTCAACGGAGACGAAAGGTGATGCGTCGTCTCGGCTGGGTGATCGCGATCTGCCTCGGCGTGGTACTGGTCGCGCAATGGTACGGCTGGTCGCTGGGGGATGCGGTGACTGCAAGCCTGGTGCCGCCACCGGCGGTCGAGGAACCGGACCCGGCCACCATGGCCGCGACCCTGCCGAAGGGAACAACGCTGGGGGCGCTGGAAGACTATGCGGTCATCATCGAACGACCACTGTTCAGCAGCGACCGTAGGCCGGCCGAACAAGAGGCGTCTGGCGACGTCAAGCTGATCTCGGCAGGACGCCCGCAGATCCTGCTCTCCGGCGTAGTGGCGGTACAGGGCGACTATCAGGCGCTGGTCACGCCGGGCAGTAGCGAAGCGATAAAGGTCTCGGTGGGCGATGACATCGAAGGTTGGCAGGTCGCCGAGATCCTGCCGGACAGCCTTGTGCTGACCCGCGACTCGCGCCGGGAGGTGTTCGAACTGCGCGTGGCACCAGCACCGAATGCAGTGCCCGAGGGGGCCCTGCGGAAGCGCCTCGCGCCAAAACGGACGATACCGCGCCGCCGATGAGCGGGGGTTACCGGTGTCGACGGCTTTCCGGTAGCATGCGCCGACGGCGCGTCCCGGCGACAGTGCAAGGGTGACGAATGAGTGGCTTGAATCAAAAAACCCGGCGCGCCGGGAACTGGTACCGCCTGATCATGCTGGGTTTGAGCCTTGCACTCGCGGGCTGCGAGAGCCTGCAGACCAAGGAAACCCCGTATGTCTGGCCGGATATTGCAAGCGGCGCGCCGAGTCCGGAAGCGATGCGGGCACGCAACGCCGCGTATCCCGAATCCAGCGCCGAAGGCGAGAAGGACGAGGCCCGTCCGCGCGATCCGGTCGTATACCGCGGGACCGGACGTTTCATCAATCAGTCAACCGGGCTCGCCGAGGCGAAGTCGAACGACGCCGGCGACATCACGCTGAATTTCCAGAACGCCGATCTCAAAGAGGTCATCGGCGTCGTGCTCGGCGACATGCTGGGCGTCAACTATGTGCTCGACCCCGCAGTCCAGGGCGCGGTGACGATCCAGACCACGCGTCCGCTCCGCCGCGACGACTTGTTGCCGACGCTCGAGACGCTGTTGCGCACACACGGCTTCGCCGCGGTCAAGACCGGCGATACCTATCGGATTCTGCCCATCGACAAGGCGGTGCGTGGCGAACTCTCGCCGCAACTGGGCGGCAGCAGCATCCCGCTGCCGCAGGGCTACTCGCTGCGGATCGTGCCGCTGTCCTACATCTCGGCTGCGGAGATGGCGGAGATACTGCAGCCGATAGCCCCGGCCAACGCCATGGTGCGTATCGATACCACCCGCAACCTGCTCGTCCTGGCGGGGACGGGCAAGGAACTGAGCCACCTGCTCGATGTGATCGAGATATTCGATGTCAATTGGGTGAAAGGCGTCTCGGTCGCCTTCTTCCCACTGCAGAATGCCAAGGCCTCCGAGGTCGAGGCGAAGCTCGAAGCGATCATCGGGCCCAAGGGAAGCAGCGCGTTGCAGGGGCTGTTCCGTATCGCCGCCGTCGAATCGGCCAATGGTCTGCTGGTCATCACCCCGCAACCCGATTACCTGAAAACCATCGGTCAGTGGGTGGAACGACTCGATGGTATCGACGCGGTCAGCGGTGGTGACGAGCGCCAGTTGTTCGTCTACCGCGTGAAAAGCGGCGAGGCCGCAACCCTTGCACAGCTGCTGAATCAGTTGCTCGGCACCGAAAGCAGCACCGTCTCGACCCCGCGACCGCTCGGCCTGGCGCCCGGAGAGACGCCGATCAACCTGGGATCACCGGCGAGCGGCAGCCCGACGGCTGACAAGGCGACCGCAGCGACGCCACTGGCCGCGCTGTCTGCCCGCCGCCCGGGTTCCACATCCAGCGAAGCCGGCACCGAAAACGGCGTACGCGTAGTCGCCGACGAATCGCGCAACTCACTGCTGATCACCGCCACGGCACGCGAGTATCGCAAGATCCTCAAGGCCCTCGCCGATCTGGACATCCCACCGCTCCAGGTCATGATCGAGGCAACCATCATCGAAGTGAAGCTCGAAGGCGGGCTGCAATACGGGCTGCAGTGGTTCTTCAATACCTCGAGAGAGGGCTATACCGGCAACATCAGCCTGGACGGGACGCTCGACTCAGCGACCAATTCCGGGTTGGGCGAGGCGTTCCCAGGGTTCAACTTCTCGGTGATCGACAGTGTCGCCCAGGTGCGCGCCGTGTTCAGCGCGCTGGCCGAAGACTCGCTGGTCCATGTCCTGTCATCGCCGTCGGTAATGGTGCTGGACAACGGAACCGCACGTATCCAGGTCGGCGACCAGGTACCGATCGCCACCCAACAGCAGCAGAGCACGAGCGAAAACTCCAACATCATCAACTCGATCCAGTACCGTGATACCGGCATCGTGCTCGAGGTCACGCCGCGCGTCACCCCGGGCGGCCTGGTGACGATGGAGGTCGAACAGGAGGTCAGCGACGTCTCTTCCACCCGCACCTCGACCCTGGACTCACCGACCATCACGACCCGCAAGATCTCGAGCTCGGTGGCGGTCGTCGACGGCCAGGCGGTCGTCTTGGGCGGCCTGATCCGCGACCGCAACGAGAACTCGGACGGTGGCCTGCCCGGCCTGAAGGATGTACCGGGATTCGGCTGGTTGTTCGGACAGACGAGCAAGTCAAACGAACGCAACGAGTTGGTCGTGATCCTGACGCCACGGGTCATCGTCAACCCGGACGACGTGGCGCGCGTGACCGACGACTTCCGCTCGCGGATGCTGCGCCTGCAGGGGGCCTTTTAGCGACCCAAACCCGGCGACACCGGGGCGTTCAAACCTTTCCCCACCCGCGACGGCGGGGATCACGGTGTTCCTTTTTGGGTCGGCATCCGCAGATCGGGTAAAATCTCGCGGATTTCGCCTTCAAGGAACCTCACTGGCATGCAGCCCGACACCCCTCCCCGCGTCCTGGTGACCGGGGGCGCCGGATTCATCGGCGGCAATTTCATCCACCACCTGATCGCCGAAAGCGATGCCGAGGTTGCCAATCTCGACCTCCTGACCTATGCGGGCAATCGTGAGACGCTGGTCGCGATCGAGGATCATCCGCGCTACCGCTTCGTGCGCGGCGACATTGCCGACCCGACCGTGGTGGACGGGTTGATCAACGATTTTCGACCGACCTGCATCGTCAATTTTGCCGCGGAGAGCCACGTCGATCGGTCGATCGACGGCCCGGCCGCATTCATCCACACCAATATCGTCGGCACCTACAACCTGCTCGACCGCGCGCTGGCCTATTGGCGGGGGCTCGATGATGCCTCCCGTTCGGCATTCCGCTTTCTGCACGTCTCCACCGACGAGGTATACGGCACATTGGGCGAGACCGGGGCGTTCACCGAACAGACTCCTTATGCACCGAACTCTCCGTATTCCGCGTCGAAGGCCGCGTCGGACCATCTGGTGAGGGCCTGGTACCACACCTATGGCCTGCCGACACTGACCACCAACTGCTCGAACAACTATGGGCCATACCAGTTTCCGGAAAAGCTGATTCCGCTGATGATCCTCAACGCGCTGGCAGGCGAGGCGTTGCCGATCTACGGCACGGGCGGAAACATTCGCGACTGGCTGTTCGTCGAGGATCACTGCCGCGCGATCTGGCAGGTCGTGAACCAGGGCCGGCCCGGTGAGATGTACAACGTGGGCGGCAACAGCGAGCGTACCAACCTGCAGGTGGTCGACACCCTGTGCGCCCTGCTCGACGAGCTGGTACCGGATTCTCCGCATCGGCCGCATGCACAGCTCAAGACCTTCGTCGCGGACCGGCCGGGCCACGATTGGCGCTACGCGATCGACGCGAGCAAGATCCGCGAACAACTCGGCTGGCAACCGCTCGAATCCTTCGAGTCCGGTATGCGACGGACCGTGCAGTGGTATCTCGACCACCTCGACTGGTGCGAAGCAGTGAAGGCGGAGACCTACCAGGGCCAGCGACTCGGCCTGCAGCAAGCGGCGCCCTGAGGCAAAGCGATGAAAGGCATCATACTCGCCGGAGGCGCCGGCACGCGCCTGCACCCGATCACGCTTTCGATCAGCAAACAGCTGTTGCCGGTCTACGACAAGCCGATGATCTACTACCCCTTGTCGACGCTGATGATGGCCGGCATCCGCGAGGTGTTGATCATCACGACACCGCGCGACAATCCCTTGTTCAAGCACCTGCTCGGTGACGGCAGCCAATGGGGATTGACGATCGAGTATGCGATCCAGGAATCCCCGGGAGGCCTCGCCCAGGCGTTCCTGATCGGTCGCGATTTCGTTGACGATCAACCCAGCTGCCTGGTCCTGGGCGACAACATCTTTTTCGGTCAGGGACTGAGGAAGCTCCTGCACCAGGCAGCCAGCAAGACGCGCGGCGCGACGGTATTCGGCTACTGGGTTCGCGATCCTGAACGCTACGGCGTCGCCGAATTCGACACCCAGGGACAGGTGATCAGTCTCGAGGAAAAGCCTGCCAAACCGAAGTCGAATTACGCGGTCACCGGCCTGTATTTCTACGATGACCGGGTGTGCGACCTGGCAGCCAGCCTGAAACCCTCGCCGCGCGGCGAGTTGGAGATCACCGATCTCAACAAACTCTACCTGGAACGCGGCGAACTCGAGCTTCTGCAGCTGGGCCGCGGCATGGCCTGGCTGGACACGGGTACGCACGACTCGCTGATGGAGGCGGCCGGGTTCGTCGAGACGATCGAAAAACGCCAGGGACTCAAGATCTGTTGCCCAGAGGAGATTGCCTGGCGCAATGCATGGATCGACGACCGCCAGCTCCAGGCGATGGCCGAACCGCTACGCAAGAACGGTTACGGGCAATACCTGTTCGAACTGCTGGAACACGGTTCGCCGTCATGAAAGTGACGGAGTTTGAGCTGCCAGGGCTGAAGCTCATCGAACCGAAACGGTTTGGCGATGCACGCGGTTGGTTCGCCGAGGTGTGGCAGGATGCACGTTACCGTGCGGCGGGGATCGCTGAGACCTTCGTACAGGACAACCTCGCGAGGTCCGTCAAGGGCGTACTGCGCGGACTGCATGCGCAGGAGCCGCATGCCCAGGGGAAGCTGGTGCAGGTATTCGCGGGCAGCGTGTTTGATGTCGCGGTGGATCTGCGGGTCGGCTCGCCGACCTTCCGACGCTGGGAAGGGGTGATCCTCGACGGCGATAAGGGACTGCAGTTCTACGTCCCCCCTGGATTCCTGCATGGCTATTACGTGCTCAGCGAGCAGGCGCTGTTCGGCTACAAGACCACGGACGTCTACAGTCCGCAGAGCGAATTCGCCGTGCGTTGGGACGATCCCGACATCGGGATTGCATGGCCCCTCGACGGGGAACCCGCGCTGTCCGACAAGGACCGCAGCGCACCGCTGCTTGCCGATATCCCGGCGTCACGCATGAGCAGGTATTGATGCATGCGGATCCTCTTGCTTGGATACACCGGACAGGTGGGTTGGGAACTCGCGCGCACACTGTCGACGCTGGGCGAGGTGATCACGACGGCGCGCGACGACAGCGCGGACCTGAAACTGGACGCCGCGGATCTCGACCAAGTGCACGCCGCGTTGGATCGGATCGCACCGGATGTGATCGTGAATGCCGTCGCTTATACGGCTGTCGACCAGGCCGAGGGGGAGCCACAGCAGGCGATGCGACTCAACGGTGAGATGCCCGGCGTCATCGGTGACTGGGCGGCCGGCCATGACGCCCTGGTCGTGCACTATTCCACCGACTACGTATTCGACGGCGAAAAACCCACGGCGTATGTCGAGACCGATCCAACCTGTCCCATCAGTGTCTACGGCGAGTCCAAACTGGCCGGCGACCGGGCGCTGTTGGCAAGCGGATGCGCTGTAATCATCCTGCGCGTCAGCTGGGTGTACGGCGTCCGCGGCAAGAATTTCCTGTTGACCATGCAACGCCTGATGCGGGAACGGGATCGGCTGAGCGTGGTCGATGACCAGCGCGGAACGCCGACCTGGTGCCGTACGATCGCGCAGGCGACCGCTACGGTGCTGGCCCGTTTACCGGCAGACCGGCAGCAGAGGATGGCGCTGCGCGGCGTCTACCATCTTGCGCCAGCGGGCGAAACGAGCTGGTTCGGCTTCGCCCAGGCTATCCGCGACATCGCCGGCCTGGATTGCGAACTGCACCCGATCCCCAGCAGCGCCTATCCAACGGCGGCGAGGCGGCCGGCGAATTCGCGCATGGACGCCCACAAACTGGCGGAGCGCTTCGGCGTTGCGCTGCCGGACTGGAGACGTGAGCTTGGTTACTGCCTGCAGGACACGAAAACTACACGATGATCTGGACCGCCGACCGGGGCCCCGGACGGGCCGGTTGTGCCGGGGCATGACCGGCGCACCCCGCACCATCAAGGCCGTTCCCGTATAGACGGCGGCTCAGGCCGCCACGGAAGAACACAACAGGCACCTGGCCGACACTCAGGCGACTGCTCAGAATGACAAACAACGCGCGCATATCGGTAGTCATCCCCTGTTTCAGGGTCACGCGGCACGTGCTCGACGTGATCGCCAGGATCCCTTCGGACGTCGAGAGGATCTATGCAGTCGACGATGCCTGTCCGGACGGATCCGGCGGTTACATCGAAACACATTGCAAAGACCCGCGTGTGGTCGTGCTGCGCAACGCGGTGAATTTGGGGGTCGGCGGGGCCGTCGCGACCGGCTACCGACGTGCGCTCGATGACGGCATGCACATCGTGGTCAAGATCGATGGCGATGGCCAGATGGACCCTGCGCTGCTGCCACAGTTCGTCGCACCGATCAGCGCCGGCCAGGCCGACTACACCAAGGGCAACCGCTTCTTCAGCGTCGACAGGGTGCGCCAGATGCCGTTGGTGCGGCTGATCGGCAATGCCGGTCTGTCGTTCGTCAACAAGATGGTCAGTGGATATTGGGGAGTGATGGATCCGACCAACGGTTACACCGCGATCCACACGGCCATGCTTGCCCATATGCCGCTGGATCGCCTGGAACGCCGGTACTTCTTCGAGAGCGACATGCTGTATCAATTGAGCCTGTTGCGCGCGGTTGTGCGTGATGTCCCGATCCACGCGCGTTACGCCGACGAAGTCAGCGGGTTGTCGATCGCCAACACCCTGATGCGTTTTCCGGGGAAATACGCAACGCGCTTTTTCAAACGCTTCTTCTACAACTATCTGCTGCGTGACTTCAATGCAGGTTCGATCGAGACGCTGCTTGGCGTCCTGTTGATATCGTCGGGTTCGATATTCGGCTTGCTGCGCTGGATCTCCAGCGCGCAAACCGGCATTCCGGCGAGCGCCGGCACCGTCATGCTTGCAGCACTACCGATCATCCTGGGGGCTCAGCTGATCCTGTCGGCACTGCAGTACGACGTCGAGAACCAGCCCCGCCAGCCGATCCACCCGAGCCTGACATGATGGCCGGGCCACCGGAATTTGTGGGCATGGTGCCATTCGCTGGGGGGTGGTGATTGGCCGCGCAGATCCTGCTCGGTGTCGCTATCGTGCTCGTGGTCGCCGCATTGGCATTCGGTAACCAGATCTCTGCACGGATGGCGACACATAGCCAACACACACTGCATCCGGCCCTGGTGCCGGGCACGGCCATAGCGCTGGCGTTTGCGCTCCTGGTCGCCGGCGGCATCTCCGGGACATCGGCAGGATTGTTGCTCAATGGCGGCACCCTGGTGGATGGCCGGGTGGACACCCTATACGGCGATGCCCGTCCGGTCCGCTCCGACGAATGGCTGGTATTGACCAGTTACGCCCTCGCCCAGGCAGACCACACACCACCCTTCCCGGTCGTGAATCGAAACCTCGGCAGCGATGGTCAGAACATGCTGGTCAGCCATATGTCCAGCGTACCTGTCTGGCACCTTTCACTGCTCGCGAAGCCGGCAACCTGGGGATTCTTCCTGCTCGACCTCAACCGCGCACTCGCCTGGTACTGGTGGTTTCCGTTGTTTTTCTGCGGCTTCGCCCTGTGGTGGCTGTTCGGCATTCTGCTGCCGGACCGCTGGCGGCTCGGCCTGGCACTCGCGGCCTGGTTCTGCGCGAGCGCCTACGTGACCGCTTGGTCCTACTGGCCGGCATACGCCGTTGCGTTCCCTGCCGTCGCACTGGCCGCCGCAATCTCCATCCTGCGCACCGGACACCGGGGTATCCTGGCGCTGCTCGCGCTGCTGCTCGGCTGCGCGATCGCCGGGTTCGTGCTCATACTCTATCCACCCTGGCAGGTATCGCTCGGGTACCTTTTCCTTGCCCTGGCCGCCGGCCTGGTCGCCCGCGATCGCCTCTGGCAGCAGCTGAACCCAGCGCGGTTTGCGGCACTGGGCGCAGGCATTGCGCTGGCGGCGACGATTCTGGTGGCCTGGTGGCATTCCGCAGCACCTGCGATCGACAGCATGTTGGCCACCGTCTATCCCGGCCAGCGCACCGCACTGGAAGGTGGAGGGTTCGGCCTGCAGGGACTGTTCCGCGGCGTAACCAATGTGATTACCTTGTACACGCGCTCCGAGGCGCCTTCGGTGTGGTTCGGCAACCCGAGTGAGAGCGCATCATTCATCTACTACCTCGGTCCGCTCGCGATGCTCGTGGCGTTGACTGCCAGGCACAGGATCCGGCAGCACGTCGTGCTGTTCGCCGTTGCGGCTTTTGTCGCCTGGGTACTGTACTTTCAGACCATAGGGGTCTCACCCGCGATCGGCGAACTCACGCTGTGGGGGCGTGTGCCGGTGAAACGTGCCGAACTCGCACTCGGCCTGGCGCAGGTGATACTGATCGGACTGCTCGCGGCGCAACAGCGGGAGCGTATCCGGCCACTGCCAGCGGGTCTCGCCGCGCTCGCGCTGTTGACCGCGATCGCCTGGGCGACCGCGTCGAACGCGGCACTGAATCAGGCCAGATCGCTACTCGACATAGGACCCGGGGTGCGGGCGGCGCTGTTCGTGCTGCTGCTGACCGGCTCCGTCTGGTTGTTGTGGGGTCACTACCGACGTTTTCTCTGGCTGAACGGCATCTGGTCGGCAGTGGCCGTGATACCGTTCAATCCGATCGTCGTGATGCCGCAAACGGTACAACCCGGTGCCGGCGTACAGCGGATTCAGCAGGCGACTTCGCCGCAGACGGGCGCACGCGTGCTGGTCATCGGCGGGCAGAAATCTGCGATGCAGTTACTGGCGGCCGGGGTGCCGGTCGCCAATGGCGTGTTCTTCTATCCGCCGATCGGTTTCTGGTCGAATCTTGACCCGGTGGGTGAACGATCGTCGATCTACAATCGTTACCAGCATCTAATCGCCGGAATGCAGGTACACGGGAAGCCGGGGGGCTTCGTCATCACCAGTCCACAACGGGACGTGGTGCGGCTCACCATCGACCCCCGTTGTTTCGACTTTCGGTTGACCACTGCACAGCTGTTGGCGGTCCCGGATGCCCAGACTGTCGGGCTGGACAGCAATCCCAGCGTCTCGTACGCCGGCAGTACAGCGGCCTGGCGCTGGTATCGGATCGACCCCTCTGTGGACCCTAAAATCTACGACGCCGCCTGCCATCAAGCACAATGAGGCAGCAACCGACGTCCGCGCCGGTCCGTGCCGGGCCCGCGGTCAGGCCCCCGATTGCGTAATGACCAGGATGCCCGCCACTATCAACAATGCGCCGAACACGTAGCGTTGATTCAACGCCTCGTCGAACAGAAAGTAGCTCGCCAAGGGCACGAACACGAAGCTCAACGCAAAGAAGATATAGGCCTTGTTCAGGGCCACGTGGCGCAGCAATTCGATCCAGACCAGCGTGGCCAAGCCGTAGATCACCAGTGCCGCACCCAACCAGAGCAGTGCGCGCAACGTGAGCCAGCTCTGCGATGCCTCGATCTCCATGCCGGTTCGCTTGAACAGAAGCTGGCCGGCGGAGATTGCGAGCACGCAGAGGATTGCAACAAGCGTCTGCAGGGCGGTCATCGAGATCACACTCTAGCGTGGCAGATGTAAAACAGGTTGAGGTCGATCGAGGGCAGGCGCGCCGGCAGCCACTGTTCGCCGACGTCGTCGAAGTAGTGACGCACGAAGGTCACCAGATTGTTGATCGGGTTCACGTGCTCGCGCGCCATCCAGTAGTCGTACTGCAGCCCGGCACGATTGAACTTGCGCCGTGCCACCAGGTAGCGGCCGGCGCGCCAGGCGAGTCCAGGATCGCAGGGCAACACCAACGACAGCACGCCACCCGGCTTCAAGACCCGCACCCATTCACGCAGCACCTCGTGCGGGCGATACAGGTGTTCCAGCACATGGGCCGCAATGACCCGGTCGAAACTGTTGTCCGCAAACGAAAGCTTCGCCGCATCTTCGCGTTGTACCTGGACGCGCCCCCGATGCCCGTCGTCTGACGGCAGATCGATATTGTCGAGAAACGGTGGGTTCAGATCGGTCAGCAGGTATTCGTCGAAGGTGTGCCGGACGAACTTGATATGCACACCGGTGCCGGCGCCAACTTCGAGCACGCGCGCAAAATGCGTATCCGGTCCAAAGCGACGTTCGCACCACTCGTGGCTCTTGCCGAGGAAGTAACCGGTGAGTCCTTCGTCGTAGTTCTTGCCTTCATACAGATCAGCCCACTGTCTCAGGTAGGCGTCATGATCAGGATCGGCCGCGAAGCGTTTCGCCGCCTGGCTGGATAGATCGTCCACGGGTGTCTCCTGGTCGGCGGATGCCTGGCGGTTCAACACCCCGGCATGCCACTACTTTGGGTGTGCAGCCTATCACGGCAGCCACGAAGTCGGTCGTGCGAACGCCCGCACGCAAACCGCTCAGTATATCTTTGGATCACTGCGCGCGGGCCGGGTACGAAAGCGTTGATGTACCCAAAGGTACTGCGCCGGTGCCTCGCGCACCCAGCGCTCGATTATGGTGTTCGTGCGCTGCGTGTCGGTTTCGAGGTCGGCACCCGGAAAATCCTGCAGTGCCGGCTCGAGGGTGAGCGCGTAGCCACCGTCATCCGCATTGCGCAGCACCTTGAACGGAACGACTTGCGCACCGGTCATCGCGGCAAGGCGCGAAGACGCCGGGGTGGTCGCCGCCTTGTGACCGAAGAAATCCACAAACACCGCCTTGCGACGACCGGTGTTCTGATCCGGTGCATACCAGATCGTATTGCCGGCGCGCAGGCTACGGACCACGTCCTTGACAGCGTCGCGCGGAATGATGCCGGTACAGGCACGCGCCCGGCCTCGCGCCATCAGAAACTGTACGACCGGATGTTCGCTGGGTCGGTACATCGCGACGAACGGAAACCTGAACGACAGCAGACGACCGCCGAGTTCGAGGCAGGTAAAATGCGCCGACAGCAGCAGAACGCCCTTGCCACGTGCAGCCGCGGCCTCGAGATGCTCCAAACCTTCGATCCGCCCCAGCGGTGCGAGTCGTCGTTCGCCGGACCACCACGCCAGGCCGGTCTCCATGACCGCGATTCCCAGCGAGGCGAAATGCTCGCGCAACATACGCTGCTGAGCGGACGCATCCAGTTCCGGGAAACACAGTTCGATGTTGCGCCTTGCGATCGCCGCACGACTGCGTGCCAGCGGCAACAGCGCGTAACCCAGCCCGCGACCGAGCCGCATCAGCATCGGATAAGGCAACAGAATCACCAGGCGCAAAACGCCGAAGCCGATCCACGACGGCCAGAAGCGTGGATGCAGCAACTGGCTGCGCGCGACCTCAGCCAATGACTGATACCGCGCAACACCGACAATCCGGCGTCGTAGACGCCGGCCACGACGTTCGGCAGCGGTCAGTCACCGAGCACGTAGTGCGCGCCGCAATAGGGACAAACGGCCTGGCCGTCCTTCTCGATCGGCAGATAGACACGCGGATGCATGTTCCACAACTCGTCGGCGGGGCGTGGACAGGAAAGTGGCAGATCGGCCCGGGTGACCCGGATCGGCTCCTGTTTGCGTGGCGTTGCGGTATTGGTGTTCATCTCTGTCTCCGAGTTGCCGCGACCTGTCACACCGGGCTGAGCCAGCCGGCGTGCTCAGCACTGCGGCCGTGTACCACGTCGAAATATTTGCTTTGCAGGCGCTCGGTGACGGGTCCGCGACTGCCACCGCCGATCTGACGGCCATCGACCTCGCGGATCGGCGTGACTTCGGCGGCAGTGCCGGTAAAAAACGCCTCGTCGGCAATATACACCTCGTCCCGGGTGATACGCCGTTCGACCACCTTGAGGCCGTCTTCCTCGGCCAACTGGATCACGGTGCGGCGCGTGATGCCGTCCAGGCATGAGGTCAGATCGGGCGTATACAACACGCCGTCGCGGACGATAAAGATGTTTTCGCCCGAGCCCTCCATGACGAAACCGTTGGCATCCAGCATCAGGGCCTCGTCATAACCGGTATCCAGCGCCTCACGCAGCGCAAGCATCGAGTTCATGTAGTTGCCGTTGGCCTTTGCGCGACACATCGTGATATTGACGTGATGGCGCGTGAACGACGAGACCCGGATTCTGATGCCGTTGGTCATGCCATCTTCACCGAGGTAGGCCCCCCAGGCCCAGGCGGCGACCATGCAATGCACCTGCAGATTGTCGGCACGCAGCCCCATCCCTTCTGAGCCGTAAAAGCACATCGGCCGGATGTACGCGGAGTCGAGATTGTTCTCTCTGACGGCGCGCCGCTGTGCCTCGTTCAGGGTTTCCCGATCGTAGGGTATCTGCATGCCCAGGATATGGGCCGAGCGAAACAGACGATCGGTGTGCTGATCGAGGCGAAAGATCGCCGTACCCTGCTCCGCGTGGTAGGCGCGAACCCCCTCGAACACGCCCATGCCATAGTGCAGGGTGTGTGTCAGAACATGGGTTTTCGCCTCGCGCCACGGGACCATCTCGCCGTCGAGCCAGATCAGGCCGTCACGATCTGCCATCGTTTGCATCGTCAACAACTCCAGAAAAATTCGCCGCGGCACTGGCTTGCGACCGCTCCACGCCGCTGCAGCGTGGCCGGATATTGAACCACAAAGGCGGGGTCGTCGGCGAGGCTCCGGGGGCGGGACGCGCCGGTCAGGGCCGCCGCATCATCGTATCCCAGATCTCGGCGACGACCGCCCGCTGCCCAACGAACTGGTCCGCCGACACCAGGGAGCCCCGCTCCTGAAGTGCGTGCCGGTGGACGACGCCGCGGTACAACTGGTAGGCGTCCCACAGGGCATCGGCAGCCCCTTCCGGCAGCAGTGCGTGCCGTGCGAGGCTTTGGAGCAGGCGCGCATTGTCGGTCCACTCGGTGAGGTCGGGGTGGTCGTGCGACCACCGCAGCACGCCGTACTGGACCAGAAACTCGATGTCGACCAGGCCGCCCCGGCCATGTTTGATATGGAACTGATCCGCATCGCTGCGGTCCAGGCTGTCGCGCATCTTCTGCCGCATGCTGTTGACGTCGTCGAGCAACCGGACCGGGTCACGCGCCTGACACAGGACCGCACGCCGGATCTCGCCGAATCGCTCTCTGACCGCCTTATCGCCCGCGACCGCGCGCGCACGCACCAGGGCCTGATGTTCCCAGGTCCAGGCGTCGTTGAACTGGTACTTCTCGAACGCGCTCAGGGAGCTGACGAGCTGGCCCGCGTTGCCGTTCGGTCGCAGACGCATATCGGTCTCGTACAGCAGGCCGGACGGCGTGCGCGTGGTCAGCATGTGGATCAGGCGCTGACCCATGCGCGCATAGAACACGTCGTTCGCGACGCTGCGCGCCCCGTCGGTCATGGCGTTCACATCGGAGCTGCCATGCAGAAACACCAGGTCGAGGTCGGAGCCGTATCCCAGTTCGATCCCGCCCAGCTTGCCGTAGCCGATCACCGCGAAGCCGCTCTCCATGCCATCCAGATCACCCGGTCGACCGTGCTTGGCCGCCAGGTGGCGCCATGCGCTGGCCTGCACGTGTTGCAGCGTCACCTCGGCAATCTCGGTGAGGAAGTCGCTGACCACCATCAGCGGGATCGCACCGACGATGTCCGCAGCCGCGACCCGCAGCCGGTTGCCCTGGGCGAACTGTCGCAGACGCTCCATCTCCTGTTCGAGATCATCCGCCGCGACCGGTGTCAGCAGACTCTGCAGTTCGAGCGTCAGTTCGCGGCTGTGCAGTGGCGAATACAGGCGACGCGGATCTAGCAACTCGTCGAGCAGCAACGGCTGACGAATCAACTGAGAAACGACCCAGCTGCTTTCGCCGACAAGGCGCACCAGCTGCGACAGCGCCAGCGGGTTTTCCAGCAACAGGTCGAGATAGGCGGTACGCCGCACCACAGCGGCAATCAGCTGCAACAGGCGGTCGAGCGTGACATCCGCGGACACCGCCCCTGCCGCCGCTTCGACCAGCGACGGCATCAGCTGCTTGAGCTTCGCGCGCCCTCGGGTCGGCAGGGCACGCACCGCCACCGACTCGCGGAAAGCCGTGAGCTTGGTCAACGCGTCCGCAGGATCCTCGAACCCGGCCTGGGCCAATGCGGCCTGCGCGCGCTGATCGTCCGCTGCCGCCCGCCAGATCGCGGCGAACGCTGTTTCCTGCTCGGGCTGTTCGGTTTGCGGCGCGACGAACACATGACCGAACTGTTCGTGCACGCGCTGCCGGTGGCGGCGCAAGGTGTGATCGAACTCCTCCCAGTCGGCGAATCCCATGCTCTCGGCCAGCCGCTGCCGTCCCTCCGGCTCACTCGGCAGACGATGACTCTGCTCATCTTTCCAGGCCTGGATGCGATTCTCGGTCAGGCGCAGAAACCGGTAGGCGTCGAGCAGGTCGCGCACCGCGAAAGGCGGCAAAATGTCCATTTCGCCGAGCACGCGCAGGGTCTGTTGAATCGGACGGACCTGCAGCTGCGGGTCACGACCGCCGCGCACCAGTTGGAACGCCTGACCGATGAACTCGATTTCCCGGATGCCGCCCTGGCCGAGCTTGATGTTGGCATCCATGCCCTTCTTGTGCAGCTCGCGCTCGATCATGCGTTTCATGTCGCGGATCGACTCGATCACCCCGAAATCGATATAGCGCCGATACACGAAACCGCGCAGTACCGCCGTCAGCGCCTCGACCTCCGCGGGATCACCGGTGATCGCCCGCGCCTTGACCATCGCATAGCGTTCCCAGTCGCGGGCTTGCGAATGATAGTAGTTTTCCATCGCATCGAATGTCGCGACCAACGGACCGGAATCGCCGAAAGGCCGCAGGCGCATGTCCACGCGAAACACGAAACCATCGATGGTCTGCCGGCTCAGCGCATTGATCAGCTGTCGGCCCAGGCGGGTAAAAAACTGTTCGTTGTCGAGCGCCCGCTGACCGTCGGTGGCACCATGCTCGGGAAAGCAGAAAATCAGATCGATGTCGGACGACAGGTTGAGTTCGCGCGCACCCAGCTTGCCCATGCCCAGCACGACCAATTGCTGTGCCGATCCATCCGTGCCGCGCGGAACCCCGGATTTCTCGGTCGCCCATCGGTAGAGGTGCTGCAGCGCCTCACGAATGCAGATGTCGGCAAGCTCCGAGAGATCCTCCAGCGTCTCGTCGAGCGGCGCCAGCCCGAGCAGGTCGCGCCAGACAATGCGCAACATCTCGCGCTGACGGAACTGGCGTAACGCGGCCTCGAGTGCCGCCTCATCGGCACAGCTGTCGAGCCGACCGGCAAGCCCCGCGGCCATCTCACCGGGGCGATAGGTGCGCCCCAGCTGGCCGTCTGCATGCAGTTCGGCGAGCATCTGGGGTTGCCGCAGACAGGTCTGGGCGGCGAAATCACTGAACCGCCAGACCAGCTGCAGGTCTTCAACATCAGGCAAACGCGGCGCCAGCTCGGCGAGCTCGGGGAGGGACTGCCAGGCATCTCGATACCGTCGCAGCCGCACGTCGGCCGGATCTTCACTCATCAGGGCTTGGTGGCCTCGTCGGCAAACTTCTTCAGTGCCCCGGTCATCTTCTGCACGACCGGCGCCCTGTCGCTGATGCCATGCCGGGCGACCAGCCACGCCGGGTCGTTCCATCCGACCGTGACCTTGCCGTCCGTATCCTGCCAGACCAGGTACTTCAGCGGCAGGTCGATGCCGACGCTGGCCGCACTCTGCATCAGCAGGGTACCGGCGTCCGGTTTCCCGAAGATCAGCAGTTCGGTGGGTGCCAGCGGCATGTCGACACTCTTGGCGCCGGCGCCGTGATCGACCCGTGCAAACACCTTGAAACCTGCCGCGGTCACGGCGTTCTCCAGTCGGTCCATCGTCACCGGTACCGAATGCGCGCTCGCCTGGGTCGTCAGGCCATCCGCGGCGCCAACACCAGCTGTCCCAATGACCGAGACCGCCATCACAAATCCGCTCCATCTGTTCATCCTGAGATCCTCCTGTTTACCTTGGACAGATGTCCGTTTCAACCTGGTGGGCCGTCCGGACCCTGTAAAGACCCCGCCAGTATGGACGCTATTTCACGCATGCCAAGAAATCTCGCCCCCGAACCCATCGAGCACCAGCGCCTGCGATTGCTTTTCAAGCAGGGCCAAGGGGCCTCGATCGTCGCGGCCGTCGGTGCGGTGGGGTGTACGGCAATCTTCAGACACGCCGGAGCAACAGGAGCGGCATTGATCTGGCTGGCGCTCGTGGGCGTCGCCACAACGCTGCGGCTGCTGCTCTACTACCGGTTCTTTCGCACCCATATAGGGCACCACCCGGAGCACTATTGGCTGTTTCATCACGCCTGGACGGCCGGCCTGGTCGGACTGGCCTGGGGAGCCGTGGCGGCGATCCCGGTGCCATCGAACGTCAGTCATATCCACGAACTGCAGACGCTGATCCCGGGTTTCATCCTGATGGCCACGATCAGCTCCTACGGTGTCTATTTTTCGCAATACCTGGTGCTATGGTCGACGACCGGGGCGGCGACGATCATTGCGCGGCTGTATACCAGCGGCATGGATGGTGCCGCCGAGGTCGCCCTGTTCGCCCTGTTCCTGCCTGTATTGCTGTTGACCGCGAAGCGCTACGGTCAATCGATTTCCGCCAGCATCGCAGCCCGCCACCGCTCCGAGCAACTGGTCGACGAGATCACCGTGGCCAACAACAAGCTGCAGCACCACAATGCGGTTCTGGCGCGCCAGCGCGACGTGATGGAACACGAAGAGGCGTTGGCCAAGCACGTGTTTCAGCAGTTGACGGTGGGGGGCGACCACAGCCTGGAGGGTGTGCATTCCTGGAACCAGCCGATGGGCAGCCTGTCGGGCGATCTGGTCCAGACCGTACGGGGCCCGTCGGGACAAAGCTACGTGTTTCTCGGCGACTTCACCGGACACGGCCTGCCTGCGGCACTGGGCGCCTTGCCTGCATCATCGGTGTTCCTGGCGATGGCGGCAAAGGGACTGCCGGTGTCCAAGATCGCCGCGGAACTGAACAGGAAACTGCGCCAGTTGTTGCCGGTCGGTTACTTCTGTTGCGCGGTCCTGGTCGAGCTCTCGCCCGACCGGCGGCGGATCGACGTGTGGAACGGGGGCCTGCCGCCCATCCTGATCCGCCGCAAGGGTAAAAGTGACTACGAGCGCGTCGAGTCACACAGTCTGCCCCTGGGCGTCGCCGAGGGTCCGGAGTTCGATTCCGCGTCGCGGCAATGTACGCTGCATCCGGGTGACCGGCTGTACATCTACACCGACGGGCTCACCGAAGCGGAAAACATCGAAGGCGAGTTTTGGGGCACGGAACGACTCGAGTCGTTCCTGACGCGCGACGACCTGCCGCCACTCAAACTCCCGGCACTGATCGAAGCGGTGCTGGAGTTCGTCAATCTGGCGCCGGCCTCCGACGACATTACCGTGGTCGAGATCGAGGCCACTCCCAGTTCAACCGACGAATACGACGCGCAACAAGAAGCCCCGGGCGAACTACTTCGCGCGGGGCTCGCTGCGGGCAGCTAGGCCCGGACCCGGAAGCGCGTGCCGCCGGGCCCCATGGGCCAGTGTTACCGGCCTTACATCATGCCGCCCATGCCGCCCATGTCGCCCATGCCGGGTGCGCCGGCCGGCTCGTCCTTCGGCTCTTCGGCGACCATGCACTCGGTCGTGATCATCAGCCCGGCGACCGATGCCGCATTCTGCATCGCAGTACGGGTAACTTTGGTCGGATCGAGGATACCCATCTCGACCATGTCGCCGTACTCACCGTTGGCCGCGTTGTAACCGAAGTTGCCTTCGCCCTCGGCGACCTTGTTCAGCACCACCGACGGCTCGTCGCCACAGTTCGCAACGATCTGACGCAGCGGCTCTTCCATCGCGCGGCGGGCGATGCTGATACCGACGTCCTGGTCATGATTGTCACCGGTCAAATCGGCGAGCGTGACCAGTGCACGGACCAGCGCGACGCCGCCACCGGGGACGATACCCTCTTCGACGGCAGCGCGGGTGGCGTGCAACGCGTCTTCGACGCGCGCCTTCTTCTCTTTCATCTCGACCTCGGTCGCGGCGCCAACCTTGATCACTGCAACGCCGCCAGCCAGCTTGGCCAGGCGCTCCTGCAGTTTCTCGCGGTCGTAGTCCGACGTGGTGTCTTCCATCTGCGCGCGGATCTGTTCGCAACGCGCCTTGATGTCCTGCTCGGTGCCGGCACCGTCGATGATCGTAGTCTCTTCCTTCGAGATCACGATACGCTTGGCGGTACCCAGTTCGTTCAGCGTGCACTTCTCGAGGGTCAGGCCGACCTCTTCGGAGATCACGGTCGCACCGGTCAGGATGGCGATGTCCTGCAGCATGGCCTTGCGGCGGTCGCCGAAGCCCGGGGCCTTGACCGCGCACACCTTGACGATGCCGCGAATGGTGTTGACCACCAGTGTCGCCAGCGCCTCACCCTCGACGTCTTCCGCAATGATCAGCAGCGACTTGCCGGCCTTGGCAACCGACTCGAGTGCCGGCAGCAGATCGCGGATGTTCGAGATCTTCTTGTCGTGCAGCAGGACGTACGGGTCTTCCAACTCCGCGGTCATGTTCTGCTGGTTGTTGACGAAGTATGGCGAGAGGTAGCCACGATCGAACTGCATACCCTCGACCACGTCGAGTTCGTTCTCCAGGCCCGATCCCTCTTCGACGGTGATAACGCCTTCCTTTCCGACCTTTTCCATCGCGTCGGCAATGATCTTGCCGATGTTCTCGTCAGAGTTCGCCGAGATGGTGCCTACCTGGGCGATCGCCTTGGTGTCGGCGCACGGCTTGGACAGGTCTGCGAGAAAATCGACGGCGGCGTGTACCGCCTTGTCGATGCCACGCTTGAGGTCCATCGGGTTCATACCGGCGGCGACCGCCTTGAGGCCCTCGCGGACCATGCATTGCGCCAGTACGGTTGCGGTGGTGGTGCCGTCGCCGGCGACGTCCGAGGTCTGGGAAGAGACCTCTTTGACCATCTGTGCGCCCATGTTCTCGAATTTGTCGGCCAACTCGATCTCTTTTGCGACCGAAACGCCGTCCTTGGTGATGGTCGGCGCGCCGAACGACTTCTCGAGCACGACGTTGCGACCCTTCGGGCCCAGCGTGACCTTGACCGCGTTGGCCAGGGTGTTCACGCCCTTGAGCATGCGCTGACGCGCGTCATCGGAAAACTTGACTTCTTTTGCACTCATTTTGTCTTACCTGAATTCGTTGTGAACCAAAGGGATGTCTGATGCCGGCGATCAGCCTTCGATGACGCCCATGATGTCCTCTTCACGCATCACCAGGACCTCATCGCCGTTGAGCTTCACTTCAGTGCCCGAGTACTTGCCGAAAAGCACCTTGTCGCCGACTTTCACGTCGAGCGGACGGATATCGCCGTTTTCCAGGATCTTGCCCTTGCCGGCAGCGACCACCTCGCCCTGGACGGGCTTTTCGGTCGCCGAGCCGGGCAGCACGATGCCCCCGGGGGTGGTGGTTTCCTCTTCCTTGCGACGAACGACCACGCGGTCATGCAGGGGACGAATGTTCATTTCGCGGAATCTCCTGATGGTCAAAAAGCAGTTGAGCTTCAGTGGTTCTGCGCGTTTGCGTTGTTAGCACTCGCGCCAAGTGAGTGCCAATAATAGGGGCGATCCGACGCAAGTCAAGGGCGCCCCCGGAATCTCCCGCCAGCCCCGGACACGACCACGCAGACCACGCTCACCGGTGGACAAAAGACCTTTAACGTTGGTGGGAAGCAGGTAGTGAGTACTAACGGACCCGGCTGTACCGGCAATAACCACAAGATTTTCCGGGCAGGACGGGCAGCGCCGCGGCCGGGCCCGATCCAGGTGCAGCGCGCCGGCCCGGGCACCGTCGCCCAGCGAGCCCGCCCATCCTCGGCACCGCACTCGTGGAGTGGCAGAGCAACACTCCGGCAATCCCGACGCCTGCCGGTCGATGCCTCCCCGCGAAATTAGCACTCGCGCTCACAAAGTGCTGATAACTAAACATTTTATCGAATATGTCGTAAACCTATTACAAGCGGGTCCGGGGAAATTTGGAGGACTGCCGATGGGTGACCAGACACAGGGTGGATTGATTCAGACACCGCAGCTGGGCGAATACTTCCACGACGCCGTGCACACCGCCGCCCGGCAATGCGGCGTATCCGCCGACCAGTCCACCCTTCACTACCTCGCACTCCTGCTGTGCCAGTACGCGCGCAGCGAGCGGGTATTCGACTACAGCGATCAACGTCTGCAACTGCGCCCACTCGCACTGCTGTACGGCGAGGCGCTCGAGGCGCGCAGTCAACGCGAGCGGCGCCTTTGGCTACAGCGTCTGGGCGATCTGGCGCTGTTCGTGGGGGGATGGTTTGCCGGCCGGCTGAGTCGGCATTTTCAGGACCTCGACTATTGCGTCGCGATGGGCGGTAACGCGTACGGCTACCTGAATCAGACCGCACAGCAGCCGGGCGACCGGGCCATGGCGACGGTGTTCGGCGAACTCGCGGACGGCTTCGACCGGTTCGTCGACCTGGTCGCAGTGGTGACCCGGCGCAGAGAACTCCCGGTCGAGGTCATGCTGGATGGCGGGACCAGGCACCGGGATCTGGCGACCCTCCCTCCGACGCCCCATTGACGGCCGCGCCCTGCGGGAGCGGCGGGGTACGTCAATCCTCGCGCTTGTAGTCTCCCTCGATCACGCGATCAGGGTGCACCGGCGATCGGCGGTTCTCACCAGGGGCCGGCTGCAGGTCCACCCGCGCCGCCAGCCAACGCAGGATCAACCAGCGTCGCAGTGACGGCAGCAGCAACAGAAAACCCAGCGTGTCGGTGACGAATCCGGGCAGCAGCAGCATCAGGCCGGCCAGTACCAGCAACACCCCCTCGAGCAACTCGAACGCCGGCACCTCCCGGTTGGCCATCTGCGCCTGCGCACGAAACAACACCGCCAGCCCCTGCATGCGTACCAGTGCACCACCCAGTACCGCGGTGAAGATCGACAGCAGGATCGTCGGCAAGGCGCCAATCTCGCTGCCGACCTCGATCAAGAGATAGAGTTCGATCAGTGGCGCAGCGACGAAAATGAACAAAAAAATCAACCCAGGACTGGACATGATGTCTTCTCTGGCTGGCGGACGGCAAATGGGCGCAACGACGACCGACACCCCGCTGGACCGACCGGCGAGACGCCGGAATACACCGCAATGTGCGGCGCGCACCCATTTGTGCCGATCTGCATCTCCGCGCCAAGGACGCAGGCAAAAGCGCGCCGAACCGGGGTAAACTTGGCGCCCCGAGGTGCCTGGGAGACCGGCATCCGGGCTGCGCTGTATTGTGTCGCTTGAGGGTTCACAGGGTGCCGAAGATATTGCTCGTGATCACCACCATGCCAGATCAGGAGAGTGGGGAAAAGCTGGCACAGGCCATGGTTCAGGCGCGGCTCGCCGGATGCGTGAATATCTCCGCGCCGGTGACGTCTTTCTACGAATGGCAGGGACGACTCGAGCGCGGCACGGAAGTCATGTTGACCATCAAGACCGCAGCGGCACGATACGCAGAACTGCAAAGCTTCATTATCGCGCAGCACCCCTATGAACTTCCGGAGGTGATCGCGGTTCCGATCACCGAGGGCCTAGCCGACTACCTGAAATGGATCGAAGCATGTACAACAAGCTGACCGCCTGGGCCATCCTCGCACTGTTGCCGCTGTTTACCGCGGCGCAGGCGGAACAGGAATTCCTCAAACCGGACCAGGCGTTTGTGATCTCGGCCCAGGCCGGGAACGGCAACAGCGTGCGTTTCAACTGGCGCATCGCCGACGGTTACTACCTGTATCAGAGCAAGTTCCGCTTTATCAGCGACACCCCGGGGGTCGAACTCGGCTCACCCGATCTGCCACCGGCAAAGCAGAAAGACGACCCCATCTTCGGCACGGTGGACATCTATCGCGACCAGGTGACGATCGACGTCCCGCTCGACGCGCTACCCGCCGACACCGACACCGTGGCATTGAAAGCACGTTCGCAGGGTTGCGCGGACGGCGGAATCTGCTACCCGCCGCACACCCAGTCGGTGTTGGTCGCGCTCAGCCAGGCAGCCGACGGCCCGCCGCCGGTCGACCCGGCGGCGATCAGCGACTTCACCCCTTCGGGCAGCGCCACCGAGTCGAGCCCCGAACCCGAACCCGAACCCGAACCCGAACCCGAACCCGAACCCGAACCCGAACCCGAACCCGAACCGGCGGAGACCGCTGCGGCGCCAGATCCGTTCACCGAACTGGCACAACTCGGCGAAGACCTCGGCCTGGACGCGGCAGGTGACGATATCCTCGCGCCGGAGCAGGCGTTCCAGGTCAGCGCCAGCAGCGGTGACGGCAGCCGCCTCCAGGTCCAGTGGACGATCGCCGACGGCACCTATCTCTACCAGGACAAGATCAAGCTCGAATTGGCCGGCGATGGCGTCCAACTCGGCGAGTACGTGCTGCCGGAACCGGACATCAAGAAGGACTCGATCAAACCGGATGGCAGCATCGGCGACGTGGCGGTCTATCACAAGCTGATCGACCTGGACATTCCGCTGGTGCGCAGCAATGCGGCGGCCACCGAGGTGACCCTGACCGCGCGTTACCAGGGCTGCGCCGACCGCGGAATCTGCTATCCGCCCCAGAAACAGCAGTTCACGCTGGCCCTGCCGGCCGCCGAGGGTGCGGCCACGGTCGCCGCTGCCGACAGCCCCGTCACGCCGGCGACCGGCGCGGTCGCACCGGTGACGCAGCAGTCCGAACAGGACCAGATCGCGGCGATGATCGCCGGGCGGAGCACCTGGGTCGTGGTCGGCGCCTTCTTCCTGATCGGGCTCGGCCTCGCATTCACTCCCTGCGTGTTCCCGATGATCCCCATCCTTTCAGGGATCATCACGGGCCACGGCCAAAAGATCACGACCCGCAAGGCCTTCATGCTGTCGCTGGTGTACGTGTTGGCGATGGCGCTCACCTACACGGTGGCCGGCGTGTTCGCCGCGCTGGCCGGCGAGAATCTGCAGGCCATGCTGCAAAACCCGGTGGCGATCGGCATCTTCGCGCTGGTCTTCGTCGCCCTCGCGTTCTCGATGTTCGGGTTCTACGACCTGCAACTGCCGTCCAGCCTGCAGTCGCGGCTCACCGAGATCAGCAACAAACAACAAGGGGGCAACCTGGCCGGCGCCGCCATCATGGGCCTCCTTTCGGCGTTGATCGTCGGACCCTGCGTCGCGCCGCCACTGGCCGGGGCCCTGATCTATATAGGCCAGACGGGCGATGCGGTGCTGGGTGGCCTGGCATTGTTCGCGATGTCGATGGGCATGGGCGCCCCGCTGATCGCGATCGGCACGTCCGCAGGCAAGCTGTTGCCTCGCGCCGGGGCCTGGATGGACACCGTCAAGGCGGTGTTCGGGGTGGTGATGCTCGGCGTCGCGATCTACCTGCTCGAGCGCGTCATCTCGCCGGTGACCGCGATGCTGCTGTGGGGTATTCTGTTGGTCGTCTCCGGCGTCTATATGGGGGCGCTCAGCCAACTGCCCGCGGACGCCAGCGGTTGGCGCAAACTTTGGAAGGGCCTGGGGGCCGCGGGCCTGATCTACGGCGCGCTGTTCCTGGTCGGCGTCGCCGCGAACGGCAAGGACACCTTGCAGCCGCTACGCGGTCTTGCGGTCGGCGGCGGCGGAGCGGCCGCAGAGCAGCACCCGGCGTTCAAGCGGATCAAGACGGTCGAGGACCTGGGACGCGAACTGGCAGCGGCGAAAGCGGCGGGGCGGCCGGTGATGCTGGATTTCTATGCCGACTGGTGCATCTACTGCATCCAGATGGAGAAAGAGACCTTCCCGGACCCCGCGGTGCGCGATGCGATGTCGCAGATGGTCCTGCTGCAGGCCGATGTGACCGACAACGATGACGCCGACAAGGCGCTGCAGCGGCATATAGGCATCCCGGCACCGCCGGCGATGATCTTTTGGGGTCCGGACGGAGAAGAACGCAGGCACCTGAGGCTACTCGGGTTCATGGGCCCCGATCGGTTTGCGCCGCATCTGCAAGAGGCACTCAGAGAGTGAAGATACGCAACTATTTCCTGATCGCGGTCGGCGGAGCCGTCATTGGCGCTGCCAGCGGTTTCGCCTGGCGCGCGTTCGACAATACCGCGCAAAACGAGGCCACCAACCCGGTGAAGACCGTGCAGGAGGTCGACACCCTGCCGCATTTCACCTACCCCGACCTCGACGGGCGGGTCCGCAACAGCGGCGAGTTCGCCGACAAGGTCGTGGTGCTCAATTTCTGGGCGACCTGGTGCCCACCCTGCCGCAAGGAGACACCGGAGTTCGTCGCCCTCCAGGAGACGTTCGCCGACAACGTACAGTTCGTCGGTATCGCGATCGATGATGCGGAACCGGTACGCGAGTTCGCCGACTCCTTCGGGGTCAACTATCCGGTATTGCTCGGCGACATCGACGCAGTGACCCTGTCGAGACGCCTTGGCAACCGCTACGAGGGGCTACCCTTCACAGTCGTCACCGCCCCGGGCGGCAAGGTCGTCATGCGCCATGCAGGCGGTCTGGAACGCGACCAGCTGGAACCCCTGCTCCGCCGGCTCGCCGCTCCGGGCTGATCCCGGAAAGACCTGCCGGTCCTGGACAAACCCAGAGCGGTGTTCGACAATTAGCGTCAATTTGATGCCATTTCGGCACAGATCCCGGCAGATTGGTCAAGGCTGATACCGACCGCCCCAAGGAACCGATTGTCCATGGCACGCATCCTTGTCCTGAACGGCCCGAATCTGAACCTGCTGGGTTCGCGCGAGCCGGGGCTGTACGGGCAAGACACCCTGGCGAGCATCGAACAGCGCCTCGTTGAGCAGGCCGCTGGCCACGATATCGCGTTTCTGCAGAGCAACGCCGAGGCGCAGCTGATCGATCGCATTCACCAGGCGGGAAGCGAAGGGGTGGATTTCATCCTGATCAACCCCGCCGCCCTGACCCACACCAGCGTCGCCCTGCGCGACGCCCTGCTGGGGGTCGCCATCCCGTTCATCGAGGTGCACCTGTCGAACGTGTTCGCCCGCGAGTCCTTCCGCCACCACTCGTATCTGTCGGACGTGGCGGTCGGCGTGATCAGCGGCCTCGGCGCACAGGGTTACGAACTGGCACTCGCCGCCGCATTGCGCAGGGTCGGCGGATGATCGGAAACGAGCTACAACGCATTGAGAAGGAAGCGTCCTAATGGATATCCGCAAGGTAAAAAAACTGATCGAGCTGCTCGAGGAATCGGATGTCGCAGAGATCGAGATCCACGAGGGCGAGGAATCGGTGCGCATCAGCCGTACCAGCAGCGTGATGCCGGCGATGATCGCTGCAGCCGCCGCCCCTGTAGCCGCGCCCACCGCGCCGACGGCAGGTGCCACAGCGGCCGGCTCACCTGCGCCCGCGGCGCCGAAGGAGCCCGAGGGTCATATCATCCGGTCGCCGATGGTCGGCACCTTCTACCGGGCACCCTCGCCGGGTGGCAAACCGTTCGTCGTCGAAGGCCAGGCGGTGTCGAGCGGCGACACCCTGTGCATCATCGAGGCGATGAAGATCCTGAACCAGATCGAATCCGACAAATCCGGGAAGGTCGTCGAGATACTGGTCGAAAACGGCCAACCGGTCGAATACAACGAACCGCTGTTTGTGATTGGTTGAGCCCATGCTCGAGAAGATTGTCATCGCCAACCGCGGCGAGATCGCACTACGTATCCTGCGCGCCTGCCGCGAACTCGGCATCAAGACGGTCGCAGTCCATTCCGAGGCGGACCGCGACCTCAAGCACGTCCGACTCGCCGACGAATCCGTATGCATAGGCCCCGCGGCGTCTGCCGCGAGCTATCTCAGCGTGCCCGCGATCATCAGCGCGGCAGAGGTGTGCGACGCCCAGGCGATCCACCCCGGTTACGGCTTCCTTTCGGAAAATGCCGACTTCGCCGAGCGGGTCGAGCAATCAGGGTTCGTGTTCATTGGCCCGCGCCCGGAAACGATCCGGCTGATGGGTGACAAGATCACGGCAATCGAGGCGATGAAATCGGCCGGCGTACCCACGGTGCCGGGCTCCGACGGCCCCCTCGACGACAACGACGAGCGCACCATCAAGCTTGCGCGCGAGATCGGTTACCCGGTCATCGTCAAGGCCGCCGGGGGTGGCGGCGGCCGCGGCATGCGCGTCGTACGCGCCGAGGCAGCGCTGCTCAGCGCGATCTCGCTGACCAAGGCAGAGGCCGGCGCCGCTTTCGGTAACGAGACCGTCTATATGGAGAAGTACCTGGAAAACCCACGTCACGTGGAGTTCCAGGTACTCGCCGACGAACACGGGCATGCCATCCATCTAGGCGAACGCGACTGCTCGATGCAGCGACGCCACCAGAAGGTCGTCGAAGAGGCGCCAGCACCGGGGATCGATGAGGAACTGCGACAGCGGGTCGGCGGACGCTGCGCCGACGCCTGCCGGCAGATCGGTTACCGCGGTGCCGGCACCTTCGAATTTCTGTACGAAAACGGCGAGTTCTACTTCATCGAGATGAACACACGCGTACAGGTCGAGCACCCGGTCACCGAAATGATCACCGGGGTCGACATCGTCAAGGAGCAGTTGCGCATCGCGAGCGGAGAGGAGCTGAGTTACCGGCAATCCGACATTCAGATCCGCGGCCACGCGGTCGAGTGCCGGATAAACGCCGAGGATCCCAAGAATTTCATGCCCAGCCCGGGTGATATCAACCAGTTGCACCTGCCGGGTGGCCCGGGTATCCGGGTCGACACCCATCTGTACAACGGCTACCGCGTGCCACCGTACTACGACTCGATGATCGGCAAGCTGATCGCACACGGCGAGACGCGCGCAGTGGCGATCGCTCGCATGCGCACGGCGCTGTCCGAAATGGTGATCGACGGCATCAAGACCAACATCCCGTTGCAGGCCGAGATCATGGCGGATGCCAACTTCCAGGCCGGCGGGATGAACATCCACTATCTGGAAAAGAAGCTCGGGCTCTAGCGGGCCACCGGGCCGACCGGCATCGCCAACGTGGCGCGCACTGGCAAACCGGCCAATCGCGATAGACTTCGACCATGTCCTGGCTCCAAGCCCACATAACCATCGACCCGGCGCGTGTGCCGCTGATCGAATTGCTGTTCGAACAACTCGGCGCCGTGGCCGTCTCGCTGCACGACGCGGCAGACGAACCGATGCTCGAACCGGCACCCGGCGAGACGCCGCTCTGGCAGGCCAACCGGGTCACCGGGCTGTTCACAGGCGACACCGATGCGGATGCCCTGCGCATCGCAATCACCCAGACGCTGAGCGACGAGATCGGTGACGGGCTGCGGCTCGAACGACTCGGCGACCGCGATTGGGAGCGCGCCTGGCTCGACAGGTTCCGTCCGATGCGCTTCGGCAGACGCCTGTGGATCCGTCCCAGCGGACATGCAGTGGAGCAACCGGATGCCGTGGTGGTCGATCTCGATCCCGGCCTGGCGTTCGGCACCGGAACTCACCCGACGACGGCGTTGTGCCTGCGCTGGCTCGACGCGCACGACCTCGACGGCCGCGACGTGATCGATTTCGGTTGCGGATCCGGCATCCTGGCGATCGCCGCATTGAAACTGGGCGCGCGCCATGCCATCGGCATCGATCACGACCCACAGGCGCTTTTGGCCACGCGCGACAATGCGTTGCGCAACAGTGTGGCGAATGCGCTTGACGTCGAACACAGCGAACAGTCCGGCGGCGCCGCTGCCGACATCGTGATCGCGAACATCCTTGCGAATGTCCTGATCAGGCTCGCGCCGAAGATCGCCGGCCTGTTGCGTCCGGGCGCACAGCTGGTGATGTCGGGCATCTTGCAGCACCAGGCGGACGAGGTCATGCGGGCCTATGCCGAGCAGATCGAGTTCGAACCGACGGAGACCGACGAAGACTGGGTGCTGCTGTCTGGCAGACGACGCACATGAACATCCATTGCCCGCGCTGCGCAACGCCCTATGCGATCGGTCCGGACGCATTGCTCGACGTCGACGGCATCGTTCGCTGCATGCGTTGCGGGTTGGTGTTCGACGCCGTCTCCGGCGAACCTGGCGACCCGGCGCAGCGCAATCGCGCGCTGCGCCTGGATGCGCACATGGAACAGCGTCCGCAGCCAGCCGCACCCACCGACCTACCGTTTGACGTACCCGAAGATCTGCCACCCCTCCAGGCATCCGATGACGCAGGACTGGACATCAACGACAGCCTGTACACGCAACGATCACGCAGCAAGCCGTGGTACACGTTGATCGCAATCGTGTTGATCGCGCTACTCGGCATGCAGCTGGCATGGCAGCAGCGTGTCGTCCTGTTGCAGCACTTCCCTGCGCTGGAACCATTGTGCCGATACCTCGAATGTCGACCGTCGCTGGTGCACAAGCCGGATGCATTCAAGGTGATGCAGCGCGACATCCGGCCTGCGACCACCGATCACGACGCACTGACCTTCAGTGCAGTGGTGCGCAACATGGCGCAAGGACCGCAGCGTTTGCCGGACATCCAATTGTCGCTGCTCGACAACAACGGAAGCGTATTGATCCGCCGCCGCTTGATGCCGTCGGAATACACCTATCCACCCCCACCCAGAGATCACTTGGTGGCCCCAGGCGAAGTGTTCACTATCGAGTTGGATTTCCAGGATCCGGGTAGCATTGCGACGGGCTTCGCCATCGACTTTCTGTGACGCGACATTTACGCGATTTGGCGCTTGCGTTGATGTCATTTAAGCGTAACATCGCATCCCCCTGACGACCCCAGATCGGCTTCGATTCCGACGCGGCAACAGCGCAGAACGCCGCAGCATCGTCAGACCAGGATTGCAGTTTCCGACTCACTCGGCAGCAGGTTGACAGAGGCCTCCCGGACAGTGCGCATCGGTCATCATCAACTCGACAACAATCTGATCGCCGCACCAATGGCCGGAGTCACGGACCGCCCCTTCCGGGCGCTGTGCCGGCGTCTCGGTGCCGGCATGGCGGTCTCGGAGATGGTGACCACGGACGCCAGCCTTTACGGCACGCGCAAGACCGTTCGGCGGCTCGATCACGATGGCGAGCCCGGACCAGTCGTGGTGCAGATTGTCGGCACTGATCCGCTGCGGATGGCAGAGGCCGCCAGGGTCAACGTCACATACGGCGCGCAGATCATAGACATCAACATGGGCTGTCCGGCGAAGAAGGTGTGCAAAGTGGCCGCCGGTTCGGCGCTGATGCGCGATGAGTCGCTGGTGACCGAGATCCTCGATCGGGTCGTATCCGCTGTCGATGTGCCGGTGACGTTGAAGATGCGGACCGGGTGGGACCTGGAGCATCGCAACGCGCCCCGCATTGCGCAGATCGCGGAGCGGGCCGGGATTGCCGCAGTGGCAGTACACGGCCGCAGTCGCGCATGCGCCTACCGCGGTTCGGCCGAGTACGAGACCATCGCCAAGGTGAAACAGGCGGTATCGATTCCCGTCATCGCGAACGGCGACATCGATTCACCGCGCAAGGCTTTGGAGGTGCTTGAACAAACAGGTGCCGACGGCCTGATGATCGGCCGGGCCGCGCACGGCCGCCCCTGGGTGTTTCGCGAAATCGCCCACTACCTGGACACCGGGGAACGACTTCCCGATCCGGAACCCGCGTGGATCCGCGATCTTTTGACCGAACATCTGGATTCTTTGTACGCGTTTTATGGGCCGGATCATGGAGTGAAGATCGCCCGCAAGCACGTTGCCTGGTACAGCAATGCATTGCCCGGCAGCGCTGCGTTCCGCCAACGTTTCAACGCTGCGCAGAACACTCAACAGCAAGGCAGTTTGATCAGGGAGTTTTTCGACCGCCTTAACGACAAGAAGGCACCCGGCTTCGGTCCAGTGCCCAGGAAGGAGGAGAAAGCAGCGTGAGTCTCGCAAGCACACAAACCGCCGCGCATACGCCCAAGAAGTTCTCGAGCGTGTCCAAGACAAAGAAGACTGAACCCCTGCGTGAAGCCGTGCGTGACGCGCTGTCGCGTTACTTCGACCAGCTCAACGGCGCAGATCCCGCCGAACTCTATCAGCTCGTGATCGAGCAGGTGGAGCGGCCCCTGTTCCGCACCGTGATGGATCACACCGGCGGCAATCAAAGTCGGGCCGCACAGATTCTCGGCATCAGTCGAAGCACATTGCGCAAAAAACTTGCCCAGTACGAAATAGAGTAAAATCTTGCTGCCCGCGGCGGCAGTCGTTGCGGGCCACCGACAACCCCATGTCGCCCGGCCCCACTTCCGGACCGGGTGCGCCGGGGGCGAGTAATCCATCGAGATGCGGTGTGCGCCCGCGGTATTGACTCTGATACCCCGGGCAAGCCGTCCGCTTAGTCCGCGCAGGAATTCACAGCATGCCATCCATAACCCGAGCCCTGATCAGCGTCTCCGACAAGACCGGCGTGGTCGCATTTGCCCGCGACCTGGTCGAATCCGGCGTCGAGATCCTCTCCACCGGCGGTACCGCAAAACTGTTGCGCGACAACGGCGTCGCGGTCATGGAGGTCAGTGACTACACCGGGTTCCCCGAGATGATGGACGGGCGCCTCAAGACACTGCATCCGAAGATTCACGGTGGGATTCTCGGCCGCCGGGACCTGGACGACGAGGTGATGGAGCGTCACGGCATCGGCCGCATCGATCTGGTGGCCGTCAACCTGTATCCGTTCGAAAAGACCGTGGCCGACCCCGAATGCACCCTTGCCGATGCAATCGAGAACATCGACATCGGTGGGCCGACGATGATCCGTGCTGCCGCCAAGAACCATCGCGATGTCGCGGTCGTGGTCGATCCCCATGACTATGGTCGGATCATCCAGGAGATGCGCCGCAACGCAGGACAGGTCAGCGACGAGACCTGCTTTCAGCTGGCGGTAAAGACCTACGAGCACACTGCGCGCTACGACGGGGCGATCGCCAACTACCTCGGGACGATCACTGCCGAGGGTCAGAGCGACTTTCCGCATACCATCAATCTGCAGTTCCGTCAGACGCAGACCATGCGCTATGGCGAGAATCCGCATCAAAAGGCGGCGTTCTACGTCGAGCACAACCTGCAGGAGTCATGCGTTGCAACGGCACACCAGTTGCAAGGCAAAGAACTGTCGTACAACAACATCGCGGATACCGACGCGGCTCTCGAATGTGTCAAACAGTTTGACGAAGGTCCGGCCTGCGTGATCGTGAAGCACGCGAATCCGTGCGGTGTCGCAATTGCGGACAACCTGCTCGCGGCCTATGACCGCGCCTACGCAACGGACCCGGAGTCCGCGTTCGGGGGCATCATCGCATTCAATGGAGAACTCGACGGCGAGACCGCCAAGACCATCGTCGATCGTCAGTTTGTCGAGGTCATCATCGCGCCCACGGTGTCGGCGGAAGCCATAGAGGCGGTGAAGGCGAAGAAGAACGTCCGCCTGCTGGCCTGTGGCGACTGGGCCGCCGAGGTCATCCACCGACTGGATTTCAAACGTGTGAATGGTGGCCTCTTGGTGCAGGATGCCGATCTGCAGCTGCTGACGGAGACACGTGTGGTCAGCGAGCGGGCTCCCACCGAAAACGAGATGCGTGACCTGCTGTTCGGCTGGCGCGTTGCAAAGTTCGTGAAGTCCAACGCGATCGTGTATACCCGCGGCGGCATGACGATCGGTGTCGGCGCCGGACAGATGAGCCGTGTGAACTCCGCACGCATCGCCGCGATCAAGGCGGAGCAGGCCGGCTTGGAGGTGCGCGGCTCGGTGATGGCCTCGGACGCCTTCTTCCCGTTCCGCGACGGCATCGACAATGCCGCCGCCGCTGGCATCGCCGCGGTCATCCAGCCCGGTGGCTCGATGCGTGACGAAGAGGTGATCGCCGCAGCCAACGAACACGGCATGGCGATGGTGTTCACGGGCATGCGGCATTTCCGTCACTGAGCATCCACAGGCGAAGGCGCCGCTCAACCGGCAAACGGATCCCACCGATAGCGGTTGAGCGGGATCCGACCATTGACCACCTGCACACCCTCGCGTTGCAGCAGGCGTAGCTGGCGGTTCCAACCGCGTGCATCGAGCGGCAGACTCGAACAGCCCCGCGCATTGACCACGCGGTGCCAAGGCAGCACCGAACCCGCCGGCAGGCTGCCCAGCTGCCGCCCCACCCAGCGTGCGCCGTTCGGGCGACCGATGAGCTTCGCCAACTGGCCGTAGGTGACCACCGTCGCCGGCGGAACCCGGGCGAGCCAGGCGTACAGTTGAAGGTGCACATCGCTCACGTGCTTGATCCTGTCCCCCGCCCGGCCCAGTATCCGGGCATGAGCAGGTCTGGCGACAACGGCTGCTGCAGTCTCTGCGGCCGCCGCACTGAACTCACATTCCACCACCTGGTGCCGCGCAAGGTCCACCGACGTACCTATTTTCGCAAGCATTTCGATCGGCAGGCGCTGTCCGCCGGAATCGAGGTATGCCGCCTCTGCCACACAGGACTGCACCGGCTGTACGATGAAATGACGCTCGCCAGGCGCCTGTGCTCGCTGACGGCACTGCGTGCCGACCCGGCGATACGGCGCCATGTGCAATGGGTACGCAAGCAGCGCGAGTCCAACGCCGGCGCTTGAATCCCCGGACGGCCAGCGGCAGCATGGGACGGACCTTGGCCGTCAACCCTGAACCGAGCACGGCATGAAACCCGACAGCGCCACCGCGATGCAGCAGCTGATCGCACAGATCCGCGCAACCTTTCCGTTCGACCGGCCTCAGGCGCAGGTCTGCGCGGGACCGTGCGAGGGCTGCTCCCTGAAGCTGCTTGAGTTTCTGGCGACCGAAATCGAGACCTGGGAACAGCGGATCACCGCCGGAGAACGGCCCGGCCTGGCGGAACTGTCGCAGTTGCTGCGTACCAGTCGGAAGATCGCGCGGGTGCTCGAGAAGGCCGACCTCATGCGTACCCCGGAACCGGGCGATGCCGGGTAGAATGTCGCGCTGCACCGTACTGACTACCGAACGACCCATCTGATGAATATCCTGATTATCGGCGGCGGCGGCCGCGAACACGCGCTCGCCTGGAAGGCCGCGCAGTCACCCTTGGCAGACCAGGTCTTTGTCGCCCCCGGAAACGCCGGGACAGCACGTGAAGCCAAGTTGCGCAACGTCGCAATCGACGCCGAAGACATCGATCAACTGGTCGCGTTCGCACGCGAGCAAGCCGTCGGGCTCACGATCGTTGGCCCGGAGGCACCCCTGGTGCTTGGTGTAGTGGACGCCTTCACCGCGGCCGGCCTCAAGTGCTTCGGCCCCGGCCAGGGCGCCGCACAGCTCGAGGGCTCGAAGTCGTTCACCAAAGACTTCCTCGCCCGGCACGGTATCCCGACGGCTGCGTATCGCACCTTCACCGACCTGGATGCCGCACTCGCCTATCTGCGGGAACAGGGTGCACCGATCGTCGTCAAGGCTGACGGACTCGCCGCCGGCAAGGGGGTGATCGTCGCAATGGACATGGCGACAGCGGAGTCCGCGGTACGAGACATGCTCGCCGGCAACGCGTTCGGCGAGGCCGGGCACCGCGTGGTGATCGAGGAGTACCTCGAGGGCGAAGAGGCGAGTTTCATCGTGATGGCCGACGGCCGACATGTATTGCCTATGGCCACCAGCCAGGATCACAAGCGGGTGGGCGATGGGGACACCGGGCCCAATACCGGCGGCATGGGCGCCTACTCGCCGGCACCGGTGGTGACCGACACGGTCTACGAACGCATCATGGACCAGGTGATCATGCCGACCGTGCGCGGCATGGCGGACGAGGGACTGCCTTATACCGGCTTTCTGTATGCCGGCCTGATGATCACCCCGGACGGCGTACCAAAGGTAATCGAGTACAACTGCCGGTTCGGCGATCCCGAAACCCAGCCGATCATGTTGCGCCTGCGTTCCGACCTGGTGGCGCACTGCCTCGCCGCGATCGACGGAACCCTGGATACCGAGAAGGCCGACTGGGACCCGCGGAGTGCCGTTGGCGTGGTGTTGGCGGCCGGCGGCTATCCCGGCAGCTACGCAAAAGGCGACCGCATCATCGGCCTGCCCACGGCCGAGATGCCGGACCGCAAGGTGTTCCACGCGGGGACGGCCGAGCGTGACGGCGAGGTGGTAACTGCCGGAGGACGCGTGTTGTGTGCCACCGCACTCGGTGATCATGTCGCCGACGCCCAGGCCGCGGCCTATACCCTGGCGCGCCAGATCGATTGGCACGGCATGTTCTATCGGCACGACATCGGTTTCCGGGCGATCGCCCGTGAACGCACCGGCTGATGGCGATATCGCGTTGCGACTCGGCGGGTTTTCGCATCCTGCTCGGACTCGCACTGCTGACCGCGACCTGGCTGGCCCTGAATCCCCGGCCGGTGGCCCTGCCCCCGATCCCGCAGGCCGACAAATGGGCCCATCTGGCCAGTTACCTGCTACTCGCGTTTCTCGCCGACGCGAGCTGGCCCGCACGTGGCTTCGATGCAACCAAATGGGGCGCGCTGTTGGGGTATGGCCTGTCCATCGAGCTGCTGCAGACCCAGATCGCCACGCGGATGTTCAGCACCGCGGACCTGGTCGCCAACGCCCTGGGCCTGTTGCTCTACGGCCTGTTTCTGCTGCCGTTGCTGAGGCGCCGGGGTATCCGCTAAACCCCAGGCGATGTAGTGCCTTGGACCGCCCCTTGGCGCGCAGAATTCCCCAACCTGGCCCGCATTGAACGGGCCCTGGATACGCGACAGACGGGGGTGACGATGTTGTGGATGCACAAGAAATCGACCGAAATGCCGGGCCCGAAGGACGCACTGCCGGGACGTGCGGATCCGCTGCCGGTCGACGACCGGCATTTCGTCAACGGACATCCGATCAAACCGCCGTTTCCTGAAGGGATGCAGCAAGCCATATTCGGGCTGGGCTGTTTCTGGGGCGCCGAACGCACCTTCTGGAAGCTCGGTGGCGTTTTCACGACCGCAGTCGGCTACGCCGGCGGATACACACCGAATCCGACCTATGACGAAGTCTGCACCGGCCTGACCGGACACAACGAGGTCGTGCTGGTGGTGTTCGATCCGGAACACATCGACTACGCACGGTTGCTGAAGACGTTCTGGGAGGCACACGACCCAACCCAGGGGATGCGCCAGGGCAACGATGTCGGGACCCAGTATCGTTCCGGCATCTATGTCTTTTCCGCCGACCAGCGGGCACTTGCAGAGCACAGCCTTGAGCGCTATCAGTCCGCTCTGGAGCAGCGCGGCCTGTCGCGCATCTCAACCGAGATTCTGGACGCACCGACGTTCTACTATGCCGAGTCCTACCATCAGCAGTACCTGGCGAAGAACCCCGGCGGCTACTGCGGGCTCGGCGGAACAGGGGTATGTCTGCCCGACGCGTAAACCGCGGGCACTGCCGGGAAGGGCTGCCGCCCGGATGGACACGGTTCGTCGCGTCGCACGAGGCGGGTCCTCAGTGGGTGCACACGGCCCAGACCCCCTCGGGTGCGCAGGTCCAGGACAGCGAGGCCAGATCGTGTACGGCGCCGTCGGCGTGCGCCGACCCGGCATCCAGCACTATCACGTCGATCCCCCGCTGATCGATCTCCGCGCTCAGGAATGCCTTGTCATCCGCTGACCAGGCCTCTGCGCGATCGACCAGATCCTGCAAGCGGGCGCGATCGTGCGCCTCGTCGCCGGCGAAATAAGGATGCGCCCAATACAACTCCCTGGAGGCGATGAGCCTGCCCCCCCAGTCGAGCATGGGCAGGATCTCCGCGACCCTGAGGTCCACCAATGCCAAAGCCGTCGGAAACCGATCGCGTAGCGCCGATGCCATTGCCAGGGCGTCCGGATTCAGCTTGTGGACCACCGGCTCCGATGCAAGGCGTTTCGCGGTCGATCCAAGGCTCTGCAACGCAAAGGCCAAGATGAAAAACGGCACCACGACCAGCGAACGGCGGGCCAGGCGCAACCAAACGCCTTCGCCACGGCTCGGACGTTGCACGAGCAGACGAAAGGCACCTGCACCGACCAGCATCACCACCAGTCCTACCGGCATCACCCAATGCCAGCGCCAGCGAACGTTGGATATGCCGGTCAGTGATGCGAGCCATTCCGAGAGCGGATCGTTCAACGCCAACGCGACCAGCACCAGCCACCAGCGGGTCAACTCCAGGGCCCCCGCGCGCTGTTCCCGCATCAGTGCGAACACCGCGAAACCCAGCCAGGTCAGCACCAGGACGATGGCCAGATGGGTGCCATCGCCGAAGAACCAGTAGATCGAGGTGTTGTCGTTCGCCTGGCTGTTGCCGAGGGACGCGCGGGGCAGCTCGCGCATCGCGACGATGCCGACCAGCGACCATGCGGTCATCGCCAGGCTCGGCACCGAGGCGAACGCGAGGCCGATCCCTCCCTGCAGAATATTCCGCCAACGCACCGGGACGAAGCTCAGGTAAGCGACACCCACCACCGCCAGCGCCAGATACAGCGCCGTCGACGTCAGACCGCCGGACGCAATCAGCGCGAGACACACCAGGCCTGCCAACAGCGGCCGCAGGGAATGCAGGTACCCGCGGACCAACCAATACAGCACCGGCACCATGACCGTGACGAAGACGCCCTTGCCCTGGAAGAAGCGTGGCAGGAAGAACATCCCGTTGGAGTGGTTGTAGACCCCCCAGGACACCAGAAACACAATCGCCAGGGCGATGCCTACCCAGGTGGAAAGCCCGAAATACCGGTAGCCCACCAGATACATTGCCAGCGGAATCAGGACCACGAACGACAGCGGCAGCCAGAGATAGTAGGCAGACAGCAGGTCCGCTGCCCCGATCCAGGCGAGGTAGGCCGCCAGCAGTTCCCAGGACTGACCCTTGTTCAGGCGGAAGATGTAGTTGTCGGTGCCCGGAATATCGAAGATCCCGTCCTGTGAAAACAGCGGCAGGTCCGGATACGACAACACCGCGCGGGCGGCACCGAGGAAATGCGTGTCGTCGGCATTGGTCGCATTCGAAAACAGATACAGCAGGGCGCAGCTCAAAGCGACAACCGCGTACACGACGAAACTGAGGTAGTCGGCGCGCCCAGGCGCCGCCTGGCCCCCGCCCGGACCAGCAGCATGCGCGGCCGCGAAATACGCCGCGGCCAGCACCGAGACGAACAGTAACGACCACGGAAGGCCGAAGTCGCCCTGGGTACGCGCAACGACCAGGGCCAGCGCACCCAGCAGCCCCCCCCCGGCAAGCAACAGTGACACCGCACCCAGCAGCCGGTTGCCTGGCCATCGGATGTGTCCCGTGGAAAACCGCTGGAGGTCTGCTTCCAACGCCACCGGCACCGCCTTGCGGGCCAGCCACCAGGCTGTCGGCGGGGCCGCCAGCAGCACAAACGAATAGTGGCCGAATTGGTTCAGGTCCCAGGCCAGCGCCAGTGCCAGCCAGACATACAGGGTCCACAGGCCATACAGGGAGACGACAAAGATCACCGAGAACGCGGCGAACCGATCGAACGCGCAACCCGCTGCCGATGCGCCTTTACCCGTCTGTACCACGCAGTTGTCCTTCCTTTCAAACAGGTCCGTCCGGTTTCACCCGGCCACCGACCGAACCGACCGATGCGACGCCGAGTGTGCGCGACAATCCACCTATCGGTCCACCTCTGCCGCTGTCACCCGGCTCGTATGCGAAAGCACAGTCAACAGCCATCGTGCGGCAACCGGCGACACCGCCTGGGCATCGGGTTCCCACGACGACACGCAATCGGCGCCCTACCGGAACCGGCCGCTCGTCGGCCCGGGTTCTTGGCGATGTGTCCCAACAATGCGAACATGTCGACCCTGCAATCCCGGGCGAAGGTGCCGCCAGCGATTCGATTCACCACGTCCATGGAAGCCAGTTTTATGCCCATCCCGGCCGACCGCCAAGGCGGCGCCGACTCCACCCGGATAGACGCTCGACGGCGGCCGGCAAGGTCCGCGGCAGCCATGTCCATCACCCGCCCCGGAGGCTAACCAAGTGCGCGATGTTCGCCTGCTGCAAGACCTGGTAGCTGATTCGGCAGACCGCCACCCTACGCGACCGGCGCTCCTGCAGAAGTCGGACACCCTGAATTTTTCCGAACTACGCGATCAGATTGACCGATTCGCGCGGGCGATCTGCGCAGCCGGACTGGCGGCCGACGAGCGGGTCGCGATCTACCTGCCCAAGCAGTTCGAGGTCGTCATCAGCCTGTTCGGAACCGCAGCGGCCGGCGGTGTCACGGTGCCGGTCAATCCGCTGCTCAAGCCGCAGCAGGTTGCCTACATCCTGCAGAACTGTAATGTGCGGGTGCTCGTCACCTCGGGTGCACGCGCCAAACAGCTGGCACCGGTACTGGATGAGTGCCGCGACCTCGTGACCGTGGTACTGACCTCAGCGGCCGACGATCTGCCAGAGACGGTCTCGACCCGGTTCACATCATGGCAGGCGTTGATGGATACCCCGCCGCGCCCGGTCCACCCGAGGATCGATACGGACATGGCGGCGATCCTGTATACGTCGGGCAGCACCGGTCTGCCAAAGGGTGTCGTGCTGTCGCACCGCAACATGGTTGAAGCCGCGAAGAGCTCTGCGGAGTTCCTCGGGTTGACCGCCGACGACAGGCTGCTGGCGGTATTGCCGTTGAGCTTCGATTACGGCCTCAGCCAGTTGACCACGGCCTATTCGGCCGGCGGATCTGTGGTCCTGATGGACTACCTCTTCCCGCGCGAGGTGCCCAAGGCGATCGCCAAGTTCGCAGTGACCGGGGTATCGGCCGTGCCACCGATCTGGAACCAGCTCGCAGTGGCCGACTGGCCGGACGAGGCAAGGCAGTCGCTCAGATACATTACGACGTCCGGTGGGGCGGCGCGCAGCACGACGCTCAAGCGGCTCAGGGAACTGCTTCCCAACACGCGCATCTTCCAGATGTACGGCCTGACCGAGGCGTTTCGTTCATCGTACCTTTCGCCGGAAGAGATCGACGAACGCCCGGGATCGGTCGGCAAGGCGCTGCCCAATGTCGAGTTGATGGTGGTGCGTGAAGACGGCTCGCGCTGCGCACCCGACGAACCGGGCGAACTGGTGCACCGCGGCACCCTGGTCGCAATGGGTTACTGGAACGACCCGCAACGCACCAGTGAACGTTTTCGCCCCGCCCCGGGCCAGCCGCCGGGCATCCCCATCCCCGAGATCGCGGTATGGTCGGGCGATCAGATGCGCATGGATGCCGACGGCTACCTGTATTTCGTCAGCCGCAAGGACGAGATGATCAAGACCTCGGGCTACCGGGTGAGCCCGACCGAGGTCGAAGAGGTCGTTTTCGCCTCGGGGTTTGCTGCGGAAGCGGTTGCGCTGGGCGTACCCCACCCGGATCTGGGCCAGGCGATCATCCTGCTGGTGCATCCGGCCGACGGACACGACGTGGACGACGCGACAGTCAGAAAGTTCTGCCAGCAGGAACTGCCGACCTATATGATTCCGGCCCACATCCAGGTCACCGA
The DNA here is from genome assembly GCA_024235395.1 of Chromatiaceae bacterium. Classification (NCBI taxonomy): domain Bacteria; kingdom Pseudomonadati; phylum Pseudomonadota; class Gammaproteobacteria; order Chromatiales; family Chromatiaceae; species Chromatiaceae bacterium. Next base: position 885,929 of record JACKMK010000003.1, on the reverse strand, counting down.
CGACCTGCCGCGCAGCCCCAACGGCAAGATCGATCGCGCCGAACTGACGCGCATGTTTCACGAGTACTTCAGTGCCTGAGGCGCCCTGCCAGCGAGGTCGCACAGGCATGGCCACGCAGGCCCGACCGAGACCGATGTCGAACGGCCACCCGTCTCGCAACAGTGCTCATAGGCGCATCGGGCGTCACGACGGCGGTGCGCGCGAATTGTGGTCCCCGCACGGGCCCAAGGTCTGACAAAATCCCCCTCCGACAGCTCCAACCCTTGAGTGAAGACATGGATTCCTTAACCCTGGCCAAACAGATCCTGATCTCGAACCTTCAGCTGACCAACGTCGAGTTGACGCCGGACACACGCATTGCCGGTGATTTCCCGCAGTTCAACTCGCTGACGATCGCCGGCATCATCGCCTCGATCGAAGACGAGACCGGGTCGACGGTTGACGACGAAGAGATCTCGGCAGAACTGTTCGAGACGGTCGGTTCGCTGGCGGCATTCATCGAATCCAAGTCTTGATGACCGCGGGCACTCCGACCGCGGTGCCATATCCGGCCTTTCTGCAAGGAAACGCAGGTCGCCTGTTCACCCTGCATTTCAAGCCGGATGCGCCCGACAGAGGCGCGATCCTCTGCGTGCCTCCGTTTGGCGAGGAGATGAACCGTACGCGGGCGCTGATGGCCGCACAGGCACGTGCATTCGCCGGGATGGGTTACGGCTGCCTGTTGCTTGATCTGTTTGGTACCGGAGACAGCGGCGGCGATCTGCCCGACGCGACCTGGGAGATCTGGCGCAGCGATGTCGAAAACGCAGCGCGGTGGCTGGCTGATCATTCAGAAGGTCCGATATCGTTGTGGGGCATCCGACTGGGCTGCCTGCTGGCCGCCGAAGTCGCCGCGATGCACCCCGACATGTTCGAACGGCTGCTGTTCTGGCAACCGGTTGCGGACGGCAAGACCTACCTGACGCAGACGTTGCGATTGCGCGTATCCGCGCTCGTCGACCGCAACGAACCGCCTGAAACGACCGCAGAGATGCGTGAACGGCTGGCTGGGGGAGCACTGCTCGAAGTCTCGGGCTATGTCCTTCCGGGGGCGCTGACAGAGGCATTGGATCGCACGCGACTGGTCGATCTGAAGCGCCTCGCGGGACAGCGCGTCGACTGGCTCGAATGCGTGGCGGACGCCGAGCGTCCGTTACCGGGCGGCGCCAGCAAAACACTCGAGCAATTGACCGCCAGCGGCGTCGAAGTGCAGGCCCACGCAGTCGTGGCCCCCCAACTATGGACACTGCACAAGCAGGCAAAGGCCGACGGCTTGCTGCACGCCACCTCGGCGCTGTTTTCGGAAAGAGCAGGCGATGAACGCTGACGAGATTGCAACGACCTTCCCCTGTGCCGGCGAGACACTGGTCGGCATCGTACACCTCCCCGAAAGACCGGGCCCACTGGGCCTGCTCTGTATCATCGCGGGCGGCCCCCAATACCGCATCGGCTGCTGCCGACAACAGGTGCAGTTGGGGCGCGAACTTGCCAGCAGGGGTGTCGCCGTGATGCGCTTCGACTTTCGTGGCTCGGGCGACGCGAGCGGCACGGACCCCGGCCTGGACCGATCCGAGGATATCAATGCGGCGATCGATGCATTTCTGCAGCGGGCCCCGCAGGTAGAACGGGTGGTACTTTACGGTGGTTGCGACGGTGCATCGGCGATTGCAATCGGCGGCTGGCGACATCCGGCGGTTGCGGCCTGGGTCCTGAACAACCCGTACACCCAGGTCGAAGAGGTCCGGGCCAAAGTCATGATCAAGCACTACTATCGAAGCAGGCTGTTTTCCAAGCAACTGTGGCGCAAGATACTCCGTCTCGAATTCGACTTCGCAAAATCACTGTCCGGGCTGACACAGAATCTGCGCAAGGCGCGCGGCGCAGCTGGTGAGCGGAACACGGGCGATGCCGATCCATTCGCGCCTTCGCGGCCCTTCACCCAGCGCATGCTGGAGGGATGGAAGCGTTTCGACGGCCGGGTCCTTGTGCTGATCGGCGGGCGCAGTCTGGTAGCCAAGGAATTCGACGAATGTGTGGCGGCTTCCAAGGAATGGCAGGCCGTGGTGCGCAGCGACAAAGTCACCCGACATGTGCTGCCGAACGCCGACCATACATTTTCCGAGACCCAGTCCAGGGTAGAGCTGTTCAAGGCACTCGCCGATTGGTTTGGACAATTGGGCGCCACGCGGCAGTGATCGCACGCTCGACGGTGGTGGCGACACCGCCAGCGTCGAATCGCGCTTGCCCTGTTTCCCAGGCCTATTCGGAACCGAGACGAAACGCGGTGTCGCTCAAACGCAGCAGGCACGCCCGACATTCGTCGTAAACCGCTTCGGCCTGTTCGAGAAGTGCCGGACTGAAGCCCTCGATCGAAGGGGGGCGCGTCGCCTGGGCGATTTTTCCCGATTTGATCTTGTCGGAGCTGTCTCCGGCGCGCGGCTTGCCGGTGTTCTCGAACAGCTGATACTCGGTAGTTAACGGAGAAGCCAGGTGTAGCCAGGCACTCAGATCTCCGAGCACCTGCTCCGGCTCATCGACCAGCGCCTCGGCATCGAGATAGTAGAACCTACCCGCCAGACGCTCCGCCAAGCGACAAAGTCCGGACAACCGTTCCACATAGTAGGCCTGCGCCCGGTCAGGATGGGTGTAGGGGTGCTCGGGGTCGACCTTCCTGTACAGCTGAACGATGCTGCTGATCGTACTGGCCGGTTTGCGCAATGCGAACAGCGCCCGCACCGAGTCCCTGGAGAGTATCTCCGGCGCAACCGTCAGTTCGTTGTGCAGGATCTTGTCGAACATGAAACCGGATGCCGGCTTGACGTCGTGTGTACCGAGGTAAAGGAGCTTCTGCCGCCACAGGCTTTTCCAGCTGTAGTAGCCGATCTGCATCTCATAGTAACCCTCGATCTGCGGGTGACTGCCGAGAATGTGCCCGAACAGACTGGTATAGGCGCGCATATGGCTGAACAGAAAGATGTTGCGATGCCCGACCAGGTGTTTCGGATTACGCAGAAGCGCCGTCAGAAAGCGATGAACAGACACGTCCACCTCACCGACCGCAGGGTGAAAACGGAATGAGACGCGAGCGATTCACCGCTACCCGGCCCGCCCGCGCAGAGGGAAAGTGATGGATCATTTTTCTGAAAACAGACTCTTCACGGCGCATAGGGAGGTGAACCCGAACCATTTGAGAGTCGGCCCCGCACCCAGCGCCTGGGCCGCATAGTAGAGCGCGTTTCGCCAGCTGCCGGACTCCGCCAGATCGCTGGCGATCTTCTTCAGCGCATGTGCCTTGTGCAGCCTGCCATGCGCGCGGATCAGCGGGTCTTTCGCGAACAACGCCGCCTTATCGAGCACGCGCAGCTGGTACAAACGTCGCTGAATCTGATTGAGCGATGTGGTCATGCTGGTTGCCTTGGCCGGGTCGGGGACATTGTGTCGTGAGACGACCGCAGGATGATGCAGCGTAAGTGCGCTGTCGTCGATCAGTCGCAGGTACACGTCGCGATCACACTCCCAGCGGATACCCTCGTCCATGCCGCCGATTCGATCGTACAACGATCGCCGCACGATGAAGCAATTGAGATGACAAAACCCGTTCGTCTGCATCAGATCCGTGATACCGACCTGGAAACTGCCATCGGCGGCCGGCTGCCTGCCCCGCGCAAGGAGTTCGGCCTCCAGGCCTTCGAGCCAGACCGGTCCGTCCAGTTTGACACCGACCCGATAGGCGTGTTGATTGGCCATGTAGAGATCGGCACCTGCACCGGTTTCACCGGCCTTTGCGATGACCAGGGCGGCGCGTGCCAGGTGGCCCTCGTCCACCCACTCGTCGTCATCGTCGAGGAAACCGACATATTCTCCGGTGGCATGCGCGACGCCGAAGTTCAGGGAGTAACTCTGGCCATGTCCGTTTGGTCGATGTACCAGGTAGTGGTGCTTGAGACGGTCACCGAGGACCGCTCGTGCGCGGCCCAGTGCAAGTTCGTACGCCGGCAGGTACGTCTCACCGGAACCGTCATTGACGACGATCACTTCGACGTCAGACGTCGTCTGGGCGACTACCGAGTCGAGCGCGACACCGAACAACTCGGGCCGATCGCGGGTAGCCAGTATGATCGAGAACATCGGCATTTCGGGGACAACCTCCCTACAGCGACGCGGCCAGGCGATCGACACTGGCCACGACCAACTCGGCACATGCTTCGTACACCTCGCGCGGCTGGCCGTAGGGGTCGGCGATCTCGACCGCCGAATCCTGTTGCGACGCCCCGGCGTTGAGCAAAAACGTCTTGCCGCACGCCTCCGGGTAACGCTCACACAACTGCTGCTTGTGTTTCAGTTCCATCACAAAGATCACGTCGCTGCCGTGGACCATCTGGTCGTTGAGCGTCCGAGAAAGCGAGGCACCCAAATCGAGCCCCCTGCTCGCCGCCACATCTACCATCACCGGATCGGCAGGACGGCCCTCGACTTGATGGAAACCGGCGGAAACGGCCTCGACCCTCTCCGCCGGCACCCGTTTTCTGAAGTATGACTCGGCCAGAGCGCTTCGATTGATGTTGCCGTAGCACACGAACAACACCTGGCCGGCGTCGCGCAGCAGCTCGTCCACGGTCCCTTTGCGCCAGGCCTGCCGCTCGCGGGCAGCGGCGCGACGATCGTTCACCAGGTTGACTGCCCGGGAGAACTGGCGCGATACGATGCGCTGTAGATCGACTAGGCCTGGCCGGATATCCCGCCACTGCTGGACGTCAAAGTAGTGATTCCAGGAAAAAATCCGCAGCCAGTCACGGAACATCTCGCGCCCCGTTGGAAAGCGCACGAGCTGCGCCGGTGCCTCGCGCCGAAACACCAATTCATGCCAGTACAGGTCGCTCGACAGCTTGCGGCAGTAGACACCGGGCTTCGCCTCCAAGCGTGGCGCCACACGCCCGTGGCGGTACAACTCGTACAGCATCGCCGGAAAATCCGCGCCGGCTGCCACCGCCAGCGGCAATGATCCCCAAAAACGACCGTTGATCTCCATCAGGGCGAAGCGGCGATTGATCGGGTTCCACTTGAACTCGACCATCGCCACACCGTGCCATGACATCGCCTTCATCAGGCTCTTCGAGGCACGCAGCAGTTCCGGGGCCACGGCCTCGCTGACGCGCAGGCTGCTGCCACCACCTGTCAATGGCATCTCGTGCAACCGACGGTGCTGGAACGAGAACACGGTATTGCCGTGAGCTGCGATCAATTCAATGCCGACCCCTTCGCCAAGGACATACTCCTGAAGCAACACCGGCCCGTAGCGAAAGTAATGCTGCAGCTTGTTTTCCAGATCGGTCTCGTCGAACGCATATTCGACCCGCAACTGCATGCGGTGCGAATCGTTTTCGCCGATCGAGTGTGACGGCTTGATGACAACCGGAAACTGCAGCGGACCGATTCCGGCACGCAGCTGCTCGTGCCCTTCGACATAGACGGTCTTCGGCGTGGGTATGCCGAGCTGCTTCGCCAGCTGAATCGTTTTGTTCTTATCCAGCGCGATATTCAACGACTCCGCGGCCGCCACCGCGATCCGGTCACCACCCGGTAGCGAGGCGAGTGCCGCCATCGGTACCACCGTGCGCTCGGTCACCGGGACAATCAGATCGTAGTCTTGCTCTGCTATGACCTGCTTGCACCAACCCAGGAACGCCTGTTCCTCCGTCAATGGATCGGGATAGGTCAGCGTGCGTTCGACGTGACGGGAATAGCCGGCCAGCGGCTTGGCTTCGTGGGCGGCCACCACAATCCTGAGGCCCAGCCTGCCGAGCGAACGAGCGATGGTAAGCGCCGGCACCATATCGCCGTCCAACACCAGAACGGCGTCACCACGCCCAGCGACATCTTTAGACACGCCTCTCAGCCTCGCGTGGTCTCAACGGTCCGCAAAGGCGTCGCACGCAAAATCGACAGTTGCATCGGAATCATCTTGCTACCGCTGCGAACGCGGCTCTGCTGCCACCCCGGACCGAGGTCAGAACCGTCATTATCGACGATTCCGCCCGGGCGGAGAATCCCGCGCAGGCCACGATGTGATGTCGGATCGCCCGAACTGCGTGGCCAGTCGCCCCTGTGGCGCCAGTCTGTCAGAATCGCCGATCCCATGCCACAGCCACCCGGCGACCATGTGACGCCCGACCCGGCTGGCGGGAACGGGTGACCAATTGGATTCGCCGTCCCCGCATTCGAAGCCCCAAGGACGGACCCAAGGCAACCCGGCCTGCGATCAAGTATCCTTGCGCTGGGCCGAAAACCTGCTTGCTTGTCTGGCCACTCCGTTCCGAGCAGGTGGTCATCGACGCGTGGCGGGTGCCGCGCCGGTTATCCACGTTGCGAGGCCGCGATGTTTACTTCTCTGAGAATCAGACTGCCGAAAAAATGGTTTGATCTGAACGCCCGCCCGATTCTCCACACCGCGCCAATCAAGTGCGACGGTGGCAGAAACCTTGTTTTCTTGAGTCAACTCCACCATCCCGACGTGCTGATGTACCTGGTTGCCGCGAAGTCGTTTGCACGCTTCATCCAACCCCGCGAGTTCGTGATCGTCGACGACGGCCTGCTGGACCGCGATCGCGACCTTCTCCAACGGCACTTCGAACGCATCAGGTTTCTCAGCAGCCGATCGGTCGATGCCGGCGTCTGCCCGCGAGGCGGCTGCTGGGAGAGACTCCTCAGCATCAGCGATATCAACGGGTCGGACTACGTCGTACAACTGGACGCCGACACAGTGACCCTGAACGAACCCACGGAAGTGATAGAGCACATCGACGCGGGTAGATCCTTTACGCTCGGGACACCGGGGGGCGAGTCCATTGTGTCGACCGAGGAAACCAGCCGGATTGCGAGCACCTGGACGAGCTCCCACGTCCAGGTGCTGAGCGAACGGGCGATGGTGGATCTCCCTCGACACCTGGGCGACCGGTACGTACACGGCTGTGCGGGCTTCACGGGCTTCCGCCCAGGCAGCCTGCCCAGAATCAAGATCGACGAGTTTTCGGGTGAAATGAGTAAACTGCTCGGCACGGCCAAATGGTCGGAATGGGGCAGCGAGCAGGTTACGTCGAATTTTCTCGTTGCGAACGATCCGGGCGCCGCGGTATTGCCAATCGACCGTTATCCTTTCTGGAAGGCCGGCAAAGACATATCGTCAGCCGCATTGGTGCATTTCTTCGGTACGCATCGTTTTGAAGAAGGCCGCTACATCAAGTCTGCGAAACAGGTCATCGATGCCCTGAATGACGGACTCTCGCCAACCCGCCAGCTTTCCTCTGGCTGAGGCGAACGAGCCCTCGGATGCAGGCCATTGGCCGCACAGGCCACGTCAGGCAGTTGTCGTCAAAGGTGATGGTAATGATGCGTTTTGAGAGACCATGTCCGTGGTCCGCAGTGGCGCCGCCGGCTCCCTGGCCCAGGCACCAGAGCGGCACCGGAAGATGAAAGATCAGGTGCCCCAGGATTTCGGCAGGCAAATGCTGTCGAGTGTCCGCTGGGTGCTCGCGCTGCGCTCGGTGGCCCAGCTGTTCACCTGGCTCAGCACGCTGATTGTCGTACGTTTCCTGACACCGGACGACTACGGCCTGAACGCCATGCTCGAGGCCCCGCTCGAGATCATGATGCTGGTCTGCACACTTGGCATCGATGCGGCGCTGGTTCGTCGCCCGGCCGATCGCCATGAGGACATTCAGGCGGCTTTTGGCTGGCTGATCATCGTCAACGGTGTGCTGTTCACGACCTACTTTTTCGGTGCCCCTCTGATAGCGGATTACTTCGACGAGGCGCGCCTCGAGCCGATCGCACGCACGCTTTCGTTTTTGTTCTTTCTGGTGCCCCTCCGGGCGATCCCGAACGCCCTACTGGACCGGGAACTCAAGTTCAAAAGCAAGGCGCTGGTGGAATTGATTGCGGCAGTCATTGCCGCGATTGTGACATTAACACTCGCAGTGCAAGGCACCGGCGTATGGGCACTGGTCATCGGTTACCTCACGAACAAGGTGCTTTCCGCGGTGGGCCTGATGGTGGTGCACCCCTGGCTGGTATGGCCCAAGTTCGGCGTGCCCATCGGCGAAATGCTGAAGTTCGGAGGGCTATTGACCCTTGCCAGCATCCTCACGCTGATCGCCGACAGGCTCGTCAGTATCATCGCGGGCCCAACCATAGGTCCTGACCTGCTTGGCGTGTATGCAGTTGCCATACACATATCGCTGATTCCAATTTCCAAGACCATGCCGATCATCGGCCCGATTCTGTTTCCGACGTTCGCGCGCATACAAGACGACCGCGATATGACGGCACGCTACTTCGTCAAGATCGTCAGCATCACTTACGTGCTGTTTCTGCCCATCGTCGTCGGTCTCGCCATCACCGCCGAGGAAACGGTACCGTTGGTTTTCGGCGAAGCGTGGGCGAGTCTGCCCCTGCCATTGGCCCTCATCTGCATCGCGATGCCATTCCGGTTGATCTCCCAGCTCGTCAGACCCATGGTCAGCGGCCTCGGACGGGCGGACATCCCGGTCGCCGGGAGCGCGACAAGGCTTGTCGTCCTGATCCCCCTGGTGCTGATCGCTCAGCAACACGGACTGGTCGCGCTCGCCGCGATTTGGCTGATCGTGGAACCCATCGTTGCCGTCACCGTCTTGCGCATGGCAAGCAAAGAAATCGGATTGCATCTGGCGGCTGTGATTCGCGGCATACTCCCGGCGTTCGCATCGGCCACAGCGATGGGTTTGGGAGTCTTGTTGATGAAGAGCGTCGTGAATGTGAACGCGGTGGCACTGTTGGTCCTGGAGATCCTGATCGGCGCATCGCTGTATCTGGCGGTCATGAAGCTCGCGTTTCGTGACACCTTCGCCTCGACATTTGAGGTACTGTTCAGCAGATCCCGCGCAAATGGGGCCTCTCAATCCACGCAAGGCGCAGAGACCTAGCTGGTCACTGCTGCAGATCGACCGGTATGACCGACGATTCCCGCTCTACGCAGTCAAAACAGGCAGTCTCCAGCCTGGCCGGACAGCCAGAAATCCAGACCCCCGGCGGGCGGGGCGCGGTTCGCCCCCCTCATCGCCCTCGATCCGCAGCGCCTCGCGCTGCAGACACGGCTTACAGGTCGCACCGGACCCGTCGGTTCAGATCTCCGCTCACTAAAGATTGCAGAATCGACGCCGCGATGACTGACAAACCGGCGAGTTACCGGAGGACCTGATGGCCGCGTCGCTCGCACGAATTGAATCTTGCAATGGCAGCCCGGCTCCCGGGATGCGGGTGGAAGAGAGGTTCGTAGGCCGCGATCCATTCCGACAGATCGGGGGGTCAGCCCACCTTGGCCCAGGCTTTGCTATTCCCGTGCAGACTTGCAAACAGAGGGAGTCCATACAAATATCCGAACGGGGATCCTTGGCTGACACCTGGATTCCATTCGCGAGGAACCCATGTCACTTCGAGACATAATACTGTTCGTAGTTTTCTTCGGAGTATTGCCGTTCGCACTGACGCGACCGCCCATTGGCGTGGCGCTATGGTCGTGGGTCAGCTATATGAACCCGCATCGGCTCACCTGGGGTATCGCTTACAACTTCCCGTTTGCCATGCTGGCCGCTGGTGCACTACTGATGTCTCTCTTCATCAGCAAACAGCCCAAGCGCTTCAGCTGGAACGGACTGACCGCGACCTGGCTACTGTTCATTCTCCTGGTGGTACTGAGCACGTTCTATTCGCTCAATCCCTATAACGCCTATTACCAGCTGGAAAGCGTGTTGAAGATCCAGCTCACCACGCTGATCACAATCCTCGTAATGCGCGATCGCAAGAATCTCGATCTGTTGATCTGGGTGATCGCCCTCTCCATTGGATACTACTCAATCAAGGGGGGGGTCTTCACGATTCTCACCGGCGGAGGACACCGCGTCTACGGCCCCGCGAGCAGCATGATCGCGGAAAACAATGCGCTCGCCGTCGCCATCCTGATGATCATTCCGCTGTTCAACTACCTTCGGATAACCGCCACGAACATCTGGGTAAAACGGGGGTTGTTGGCCGCCATGGGCCTGAGCTTTATCTCCGTATTGGGCTCGCAGTCGCGTGGTGCATTCCTCGCGATAATCGCTGTGACAGGGTTCTTCTTCTTGAAGAGCAAAAACAAGATGCTGGTGCTGATCCTCTTGGTGATGCTAATGCCGATCGCGCTCCTGAGCATGCCCGATTCCTGGGTTGAGCGCATGGAGACCATCCAAGACTATGAGACGGACCCCTCCGCGATGGGCCGGATACGCGCCTGGGAATACAGCATCAATCTGGCTTCGCATCGTGTTCTTGGCGGGGGATTCGGCTCCTGGACACTGTACAACTACTCGATTTACCTGCCGGGCGTCGAAATTGAAAAGGCCTATGTGGCACACAGCATCTACTTCGAGGTGCTGGCCAATCACGGATGGCCTGGATTGTTCGCGTATCTGTTGGTCCTGTTCCTGGCCTGGCGGTACTGCAGTCAGGTCATAGCTGTAACCAAGAAAAACACCGAGATGGAATGGGCCAACAACCTTGCGAGAATGGTCCAGGTGTCTCTGGTTGCGTATTGTTCCGGCGGTGCCTTCCTGAGCCTCTCCTACTTCGATCTGCCGTGGCATCTGATAGCCATCAGCGTCCTGCTCAGGGACATCGTACGTGACCAGCAGAAAGTCACTGCGCAAGGTGCTGTTGGCGGAACCCGGAACAAACTGGCCACGCCGCCCGTCGTCTAAACCGGTCCGACGGAGTGAGAACTCAAGGACGACGGGTACCGCTGGTTTGTCGCGCCCGATCAAACAAAGGCGCTGTTTGAAAAAGAGCTGTTGCTCCGTCGGGAGCGGTCGCCGTCAGCACAGCTAGTCATTGGGATTTCGGAAACAGAAGACACTTTCGTCCCGCACAAGCATGTCGAAGGGATAGCGGCTGATTGTCTGCAGAAAGGTCCGACTCGTACCCGCCCACGGAAACTGCCAATCGTCCAACTCCAGAGAAATCAACCAGGTCCGGGCCACCCATTCGGTATTACTTGCGAACAACGCGGCTTGGGCCCCTTCGATGTCGATCTTCACGTAAAGCGGATTCTCGTTTCCTGCCAGCGTACAGATCTCGTCGATCGTGTATCCACGGATCCCGCCGTCACTCTCGACGGGTAGCTCTTCGACACGAAAAGCAGCGGCGCCCGCTTCCGGATTGATGATCGTCAACTTACTTGGCCTGGGCCAGATGCCTCCCCTCAGGCAGATCGATCTTTCTTTGAGATGGCTGCTATTCGACTGCAACAGCGAAAAATTGGCCTCGTCAGGTTCCACGGAACAGATCGTCGCCAGCGGATAGCGATTGGCAAGCCATATCGTCGACAAGCCGATATTGGCCCCGCAATCGATAATCAGCGGCTTTTGCCCGGCAGCCAAGGTCGCCTTGTATTGCAGCGCGATGTTCTCTGCCTGAGGAAATATGGAGAAATCATATTGCTGCATGACGATGCACTGCCAGAACGTCGCGTGGTCCGCGACAGTGTCCCGTAGCCTGATGGGATTGGCATACCCGGGCACCGTCAACGACCGCATCCTGTCGCCACGACCGCTCTTGGTGTGCCACTCCACTTGAAAAAACAACCGGGTACCGGCCAGTAGCCCAAACGTCAGCAGATACTTTGGAAGCTTCTTGAACTTTCTAAACATCGCTCGATTCTCAACGACCCATCAGGCCCCTGCTCGACACGCCGGCGGTTGCTCCACCACTACCCGCGACGGACAGGGAACCCAGGGTATTCGAGGTATTCCTTTCAGTAGAGGTGCAATCGCCCCAGTCAACACTTTCGCCGCGGCACCCCACCCCGCCCATCGACGGCGCAGAGCGACAACCCTGCCCCTGCCTCAGAAAAGTGAACCTGGCGCTGAATATCGGCTTCTCGTGGAAAGGTCCAGCGAGAACACTCATCCCGTGCTGCATGATAGAGATTTCTGACGCCGAGGGAATCCCGGCGCGACGAAGGTACAAGAAACTGCGTGTTCGCCGGCAGCATCCGTCAACGGCGCACACCAAATGTGCCGAAAACGGCGCGGTGTGCGGCGGCCGGTACCGGACTGCAGAACCCATAAGACAGCCGTTCCCAAGTAGAACGCACGAACCCGCCTCGTTTCCCCGGAATTAGCCGACTTAGTAGTCTGCAGATCTTGGGGTATCATTTCCGATCATGACCCATATCCGCAATCCAGGCCCCCGTCAGGTGATTAATCGCATTTCATTTGCACTCTTCACTGCGTTGCTTGTTCTGGCAGGTCCCGCGCTGGCATGGAACAAGATCACCCTGTCGCCGCTGGAGTTCGATGCGCTGCCGAGACTTTGCAAGAGTGCCGCTCACTTGCCGATCCCGCGCGAGCGCCAACGCTGGCCGCACACCAAACAGGAAAAGCAGCTCATTTGGGATGTTGGCGGCTGGCACTATTGCACCGGGGTCGTGAAGTTGCGCCGAGCGGAGCTGATGCCGAGGAACATCTCGGGCTTCGAAGCGCTCGTCAAGGACGCCTTGTTGGACATCGATTTTTCGTTCGAACGCATGCCCAAGCGCGAACTGTGGTACGCGGAAATGGCGGTCGCGGCCGCCCGCGGTTACCGCTTGTTGGGCGACACCAAGCGAGCGCGCGAGTTTCTCAAACTGGCGCAAGACAACCACCCGAGATATGCACCGACATACTCGGCGCTAGCCCTGTTGAGCTTTGACGAGAAAGACTACGCCACAGCGATCGGGGTGCTCGAGAAAGGCAATGAAGCCACCGGGAAGAAATCCAGCGAACTCAATTACTTTCTCGGCCTCGCCTATTTTTACGCCGGCGATATAGAGAAGGCCAGGCACCAGGAGGCGCTGGCCCGTGAACTTGGCTATCCGCTCAGCGGCCTCGCGCGCAAGATCGCACAGCACGGCCGATCGACCGGGAGCAAAAATTAGCTTCGCAGGTGGTGCGACGTCGTTCACACGGCCTACCTCGACGAGACCCGGCGGATTCCACGCGATAACGCAGGCAGCACCCGGCGCGGACCAACACCCGTCGCGTGTCCCACCTGGCGGCGAAGGCGACCCTCAGACCAGCAATTCAACCGGCGGCGGATGGCTCAAAAAGGCGTGCGGACTGGCGCTGTAGCCATAGGCCCCGGATTGCAGCACGGCGATGAGGTCGCCAGGATGTGCGACACCGAGTTCGGTCTGGTTGGCCAGCACGTCCAGCGGCGTGCACAGCGGACCGACGACAGTGGCGGTCTCGCGTACACCACCGTACACCCGGTCGGCCACGACGACTGGAAAATTCCGGCGAATGACCTGGCCGAAATTGCCACTCGCTGCGAGATGGTGGTGCAGGCCGCCGTCTGTCACCAGGAATGTCTGGCCACGAGAGACCTTGCGGTCTATGACGGAGCACACGTAGACGCCCGCCTCACCGACCAGGTAACGCCCCAGTTCGACGATGACCTCTGGATTGCCCAGCGCTTCCCGATGCACCGCCAACTGTTCCGCGAGATGTTCGGCAACGGGTGCAAGATCGAGCGCGGTGTCGCCCGGAAAATAGGGAATTCCGAATCCACCGCCGATGTTGAGGGTCTCAATCGGCGAGGGGGCCGACTGCGCCAGCCGATCGGCAAGATCGAACGTCGCTGCCTGTGCCTCGATCAGACTGTCCGGCAGGAGATTCTGGGTACCGGAGAAGATGTGGAACCCCCTAAAATGCAGATCGAGGTCGGCGATGCTCTCGAGCGCTTCCGGGACGATCTCTGCATCGATCCCGAACTGCTTCGGGCCACCTCCCATCTTCAGACGCGACGCCTTCAACAGGAAATCCGGGTTGACCCGCACCGCAACCCGAGGCCGCTCCCCCACCCGGTCACCGGCATGCGCAACACGGGCGAGTTCGCCCATCGACTCGATGTTGATCGTGACCCCTGCTTCCACCGCCGCCGCGAGTTCGACATCGCGTTTGCCGGGACCGGCGAAGCTCATCGTCGCTGCCGAAGCACCGGCGTCCAACGCCAGCCGCATCTCTCCCGCAGAGGCCACATCGATACCGTCGACCAGATCGATCATATGGCTGACGACTGCCGGCATCGGGTTGGCCTTCATCGCGTAGTGCACGCGCATCGCCGGAGGCAGGGCAATCCGCAATGCCTCGGCGCGCCGACGCATCGCATCGCGGTCATAGGCATAGTAAGGTGTCTGACCCGCGAGGGCGGCAAGATCGTCGAGTGATCTTCCACCAACCAACAACCGGTCATCGCTGACCTGCAGCAGGCTGATGGGCGCATATTCGTGACGCGGATGGGTCATCGCGGCCGTCAGTGTCCAGCGGCTTGTTCGACTGCCGGGCAGATCGATTTTGCACCAGCACCCATCCGGCGCCCTCCCGTCATCTCTGCGATATTCACTTCGAATCCCTGCATGCTGTTCGAATGTGCTTCATAGTACCGGGCGCCGTGGGCCGGTGCCGTGCCGCACGCCTGCCCGGTTCAGCGGTAGCGCTCGCGATAGTTGCGTACGTAGATCAACGCCGCGGTCGCAAGATCGCGGATCCCTTTCGGCTTCTCGTACAGCCTGCCGCGATATACCGCCTGCAGGTCAGCCGTTTCCAGCGCCGACCCGAGGAAATCGTTCAGCCGTCGCAGCGCTGCATCGGGGTCGACGACCAGGTCTTCGTATTGCATCTCGAGAAAGTCCAGTCCCTGTTGCTGCAGAAACCGACGGTTCGAATCGCCAATGCCGTCCAGGTAGCGCTTCAGGTAGCCGAACTCCTGGATCTGCCGCCTGATGGTCATCGCGATCCACGCCTGGAGCGGGTTACGCGTCAAATGGATGAACTTGACCTCGCCGAGGTCGAAGACGTCTTTCCAGAGATGGATGGTCAACCAAAGCCTGGGATCCTTCCACAACCAGGGCGTGTGCCGATCACATTGGGCGATGAAGTCGCGATAATCCGATAGATCGATGCGCGCCGAGAGATCTGCGAAACAATCGATATCGGCGGGATCGAACACCATCTCGTAGTGACCGCGGTAGCCCGCCTCGTCGAACAGGCGTCGATTGAGTGCGATCAGTTGGCTGTTTTCGTGGGTGTCGTAGTCCCTTTTCTTGAACGTTTCATCGCCCTGCCACCACCCTGCGCGGGCCAGCAGGCCGGCGAGTACCGAACTGCCTGACAACCCGCTGGTCAGTATGATGACGTTGTTCTTCATGCCGTCGTATAAAGGCGCCGAGCGACGGCGCTACCTCGGTTCGCGTCAATCGAAGATCTCAGAGAAGAATTCCTGGGCGCGCGCCCAGGAGCGCTCATCCGCCTGCTTGTTGTACACCAGATTGTCTATGCCGAACCGGCCGGCATCGGGATTGGTGAATCCGTGACGCGCCCCGCCGTAGATGTCCATCTCCCAGTTCGCGCCGGCTTCGGCGAGCTTGGCCTGGAAATTCGCGATCACCTCGGGAGCAACCCAGGCGTCCGCTGCACCGTGCAACACGAGCAGTCGCGGCGCAATGCCGCCTTTCGATTCTTCAGGCGCCGCCGGGAGGGAGCCGTGGAAGGTCACCACGCCTTTGAGCGGATATCCCGCGTAAGCCATCTGCAACACGGTCGCTCCGCCGAAGCAGTAACCGATCGCGGCGACATTGTCATCGGCGACCAGCCCACTGGCCTTCAATTGTTCCAGGCCGAGCAGCGCCCGGGCCCGCCACCCATCGACGTCTGCGGTCACCTCCTGCATCCAGGTGCGTGCCTGGTCAGGCTTGTCGGTCACGTGGCCATCGCCGTAAATATCCGCGGCAAACGCAACGAAGCCGAGCTCGGCCAACATGTGCGCGCGCTTTTTCGCGTAGTCGTTGAGCCCCCACCATTCGTGGATCACGAGCACGCCGGGGCGCGGACCCTCGATCGCATCGTCCCAGTACAGGAAACCGTTCAACATCGTGTCGCCGTCTTGATACGTGACGGATTTGTTCTGCACGGCGGCTTGTGCGCCAAGGCTCAGCGCCAACAACAACAGACCAGCGGCGATCGATTTCATGACTGCATACTCCTGCGGTTGAAGCCGCCCGCGCGGCGCGGCGAATGGATCTGCCGCATTATGCCGGGTGTCGGCGTCAGTCGACAGTCATGATCGCCCGCCATGAGGGATGGGCGCGGATCGCATGCAGCGCTTGCTGTAACAACGTCCTGCCTGGCTCACTCTTGTGCCAGCTCGAGAGCCCGGAGGGATGCGGCAATGGAATCACATCGACCGATCGACCATAGACCGTGACACGCTGTTGACGACCGATCACGTCGACCAGGCGAGCCACCGGAAGCAACTGGGTTATCGCCAGCTTCCCCACCGGGATCAATAGCTTAGGCTGAAGCATCTCGATCTCCCTGCGCAGCCAGGTCGCACAGCGCTCGACCTCTCCGGCATCCGGAACCCGGTGGCCGCCGCTGGCCCGCCGACCGGGGAAGCAACGGCACACGGCGGCCATGTAGACGCGGTCCCGGATCATCGCCTCGTCGGCACCGATCTGCCTGTACCACTCGAACAGCAACTTACCGGCAGTCCAGGCGAATGGTCGCCCCAAGCGACCCTCGTGTTCCCCGGGCGCCTGGCCGATCTGGATGACTGGCGATATCACTGGCGCACCGACCACCACGGGACCGTGCATCTGCGGACAGCGCCGACAGGCGCGCAGTGCGGTCTGGTGATCGATCAGGGCTTGCAGTCGCGATGCCACGCTCACAGACTGACACGCCAAGTCGTAGGGGGGAAGTCGGCAGACGGATCGCGCTGACCCCGATACCGGGAGGCTCGTCGATGCCAGATACGACCGGCCGCGTACAAGTGTTGCTGCTGGCCGATACCCACGGGCAACTGCATCCAGAAATCCTGGCGCTCGCCGAGCGCGCGGATTGGGTCGTGCATGCCGGCGATATCGGCACCCCGGAGATCCTTCACCGGCTGCGTGGGCACCGGCGACAGCTCGTTGCCGTGCACGGCAACAATGACACCCCTCGCGCCTGGTCTGCGCAAGGGCATGATGCATTGGCTTTTCCCGAGGCAATCGCCGAGATCGCACTGCCCGGCGGGGTGTTGTGCGCCGAACACGGTCACCGGGCGAATCCCGCGACACGGCGCCATGCGGTGCTGCGTGCGCGTTATCCGCATGCACGCCTGGTGATCTACGGCCACAGTCATCGCCAGGTGATCGACGACAGCGCCACCCCCTGGGTCGCCAATCCCGGCGCGGCCGGCCGCAGTCGAACCTTCGGCGGATCCGGTTGCCTGCTGCTCAATGCCAGCCGTTCGGCCTGGCACCTGCAGGCGTTTCAGTTTTCGCTCGGCGATTGGAAGAAATAAGGTATGCAGTTCGCGAACGGCCGGCCGACCACGGCAAGCAGATCGCGCTTTGAATAGTGCGCATCCAGGATGCGCAGCGACTCCTCGTGTGCGACCAGCAACACGCACTGCCAGGGCTGCGCCTCGAGCCAGACAAGAAATCCACCCAGGCGCTGCTGATATTCGCGCAGCGACTCCCCGTCGCCCACACGCCCGTCGACCGGGTCTCCCGCGATGGCGCCCAGGAACTCGTCCACCGGGCGACCGTCGCAGCCCGAACGGATATCCGCCAGCCGCTCATCGATCTTCACCGGCAGGCCGAGAGGCGCTGCAACGATGCGTGCGGTATGTTCGGCGCGCAACAGCGGCGAACTGAAAACCTGCTCGATCGGCTCTGCGGCGAGTCGTGCTGCTGCGCGCTGCGCCTGCCGCATGCCCAGCGCGGTCAGATCGACGCGACGCCGTGGATCATCGTTGCACAGGCGCCGAACGTTGTAGCTGGACTGCCCGTGACGCAGCCCGATCACACGCACGCTCAGGGCTCCAGGATGCGGCGGTATTCGACGTCGTCCGGGCTTCCGAACTGGCCGTCGGGTCCTGCGGACAGCAACTGGAAGCCGCGGCCGTCCGATTGGTACAGCAACGGCACCCCCCAGCCGTCGACCGTCTCACCCTCTGCGAGTGGAACCGCGGCGGCGATGGCCTGCAGGTCCAGCCCTGACGGGTCCCGGCCACTCCCCCCCTCTGCAAACCAGACGCTCAACCGCTGTCCCAGCTGGCGCAGCCTGTTGCGGGTCGCGACCCATTTGTTTTCTTCGACCAGCGCCTGGTTTTGCAGCGCGGCCGGTGATTCGACCGGGGGCTCGCCCGGGGACGGAACCGATGGTGGTGGAACGACGATCGGGGCCGGTGCCGCAGCACGCGCTGCCGCCAACCATTGCGCATGCAGGGTGTCGATGACGCTCCACGCGAGCAGCGAGACCACCATCGCCAGGACGACGCCGACCAACAACGAGGTACGGCTTGTACCACCCCGATTCGCGACCTGAACGTCCGACGCGAACGTCGGCGACATCCGGTTCATCTGCATGATCGTGCGTCGCACGTGCCTGCAGTAGAGGCTCTTCAGGATCGCAGGCCATATCAAACGATTGACCACGAGCAGAATCAGCCCGACGTCGACCAGGCGTCCCGGCATACCCTGCTTGCTGCCCAACGTGATCAACACCACCGGCAACAGGATCTCGACCAGGAAGATCACCGCCCCCCAGCCCCACATCTTGCGGTACATCGCCCAGAGGAACGGGCTGATGACCGCGCCACCTGCCCAGGTCAACATCATGCGCGTGCGCCGCCCGAGCATCATGCGCTGACAGACATCGAAGAGCTGCGGCGCGTGCGGGCCGATGAACAGCTTCATGTGCACCTGCTCGGTCGGCAGGCCGTCATCGAGCCATTCCTCGGCCCATTTCGCCTGGGCCGAATCGTGGATCCCCGACGCGCGTCGCGGACTCCGCCGTTTCGGTGCCGACGCCGGCGCACGTGGCGGAGCCCCGATCGTACTGGCGGCACGTGTCCGGTTGTAGTCGGCGAACACGATCCCACACTCGTCACATCGCTTGGCGACCAACTGCTGATGGCCGCATGCCGGGCACCGCATCAGACCCGGATCCGACGAATCCAGGCGGTTGGGCAACGTCACCCCGCTTGGCGACTGTGTCTGCGTCGAATTCGCCGGGTCGATGCGCGCCTCGACGCCGATCGACTCCAGGCGCCGCTGCAGTGCAGCCGCCTGTTCGGCGGGCAACCGGTCATCGATGCGGCACTCCCGGCCGTCGAGCGTCGGTTTGAAGCGCGCCGCTGAAGTCTCGAATATCCGCGCCAGACCGGCGAGTGCCGCCTCTCGGGCGAAACCCGGGACCAGCCGCCCGGTCATTACCACTTGATACAGGTGACTATCCATGCGAATACCGCCGACTTCCAGCTGCCAAGCGCCCGGATGCGATGAGCACTAGCGACATGAGATGTAGACCCTGACTTCCCTCTCGGCTGCGAGCAGCGACCACGTTAGTATAAAGACAGCGGCCCGTCGCGGCGCGTCTTGAAAACAGCCTGCGCTGCCGCTGGCGGCCACGCAACCGGGCTCGACCGCGCCGCGCGTCCGATGCCCTCCGACGAGACGCTGTACCATTCCTGCATGACTGAACAGCACACTGAAAAGCCACCAAAATCCCTGCTGCGCAAGGTCGGACGCGCGATCGCCGACTTTTCGATGATCCGCGACGGCGACCGCATACTGCTCGGCGTCTCGGGCGGCAAGGATTCGCTGAGCCTGTTGTTGGTCCTGCGCCACCTGCAGACCTATGCCCCGGTGCGGTTCGAACTCGGCGTCATCACCGTAGACCCGCAGATCGAGGGTTTCGATCCATCACCGCTGACCCGGTATTACGCGCAGCTCGGCGTGCCGTGGTACTACTGCACCCAGCCGATCATGGAAGAGGCCAAGAGCCGTCTGGACGGCGATTCCTTCTGCGCCTATTGCGCACGCATGAAACGCGGCATCATGTACTCGACCTGTCGGGAGCATGGCTTCAATGTACTCGCACTCGCGCAACATCTCGACGACCTGGCCGAGAGTTTCCTGATGTCGGCCTTTCATCAAGGCAGACTCGGCACCATGAAGGCCCACTATCGCATCGACGCCGGCGACCTGCGCGTGATCCGCCCACTGGTGTATGTACGCGAGACCCAGACCGCCGCGTTCGCGGCGGCGGCACGCGTGCCGATCGTGGCCGACTCCTGTCCGGCCTGTTTCAGCGCACCCACCCAGCGCGGCCATATGAAATCGCTTCTCGCACGCGAGGAACGCGCCCATCCCCGGCTGTTCGCGAACCTGCTGAGCGCGATGCGCCCGTTGATGAGCAACGAGACAGGCCTCAGCTGAGCACCCCGACCTCGGGCATCATGGCCACGCGGACCGCGGCATCTGTGCAAACCGGCTCAGACAATGCGGTTGCGCGGGCTGTTGGCCAGAAAAGCCTTGATATTGGCCACCGTTTCATCGACCACATTCTGTCGGGCGCGCCGTCCGGCCCAGGCACTGTGCGGCGTCACGATCAGATTGGGGATATCGTCCGCAAGTAGCGGGTGGTCCAGCGGCGGCGGCTCGACGTCGAGCACGTCCAGCGCCGCACCGCCGATGACCCCCTGGCGGAGCGCGTCAGCCAGCGCGCGATTGTCGATCACCGCTCCCCGCGCGGTATTGATCAGCAGTGCCGTCGGTTTCATCGTTGCGAGTGCGCGGGCGTCGATCAGGTGATGCGTGTTCTTCAGTAGCGGTACGTGCAGGGTCAGCACGTCCGCCGCACGCAGGACCTCGTCCAGGGGGTGCCGACCGGGCGTCGGGTCACCGCCCGGGCGCTGCGCCACCATCACCTGCATTCCGAACGCCTCGGCGATGCGTGCGACTCCCTGGCCGAGTTCGCCATAGCCGACGATCCCCAGCGTCATGCCTCTGAGTTCGCGAACCGGATAATCCAGCAGACAGAACTGCGGGCTGTGACTCCAATCGCCCCGCTTGACCGCGGCGGTATAGTCGAAAAGACGCGTGTGGTGCGCGAGCATCAATGCGAACACGTGCTGGACCACGCTGTCGGTCGCATAACCGACGACGTTGCTGACCACGACCCCGAGTTCGCGCGCCGTATCCACCGCGACATTGTTGTACCCGGTCGCGGTCACGCAGATCAGCTTCAGCTGCGGCGCAGAGCGCAGAATCGCATCATCCAGCACCACTTTGTTGGTGATCACGATCTCGGCACCCGCGACGCGTTCGGCCCGCTGTTCCGGCGCCGTGGCGCGATATGTCTGCCATTCGTCGACGAGCGGTTCGAAGGCCGACAGATCCAGATCCTGTTCGGCGAGGCTGGCGAGATCGAGGAAAACGGCGCGCATCGGCGACCCCCTGGGGAATTGCGACGGAGCGGAGAAACTAGCACGACCCACGCCGGGAAACACAGCGCCCGGCGGCGATCAGCGGGATGCGCGGCCGTCGAATGCCAACAACAGGGCCACGCCGAGCAGCAGCACCTGAAATTCCATGCCGCCCAGCGGATGGCCTTCGCTGGCCACGAATGACCAACGTGGCCAATGGGCCAGCGCGATGGCACCGAGCAGCACCGGGACCGCCGCCACCGCAGTCAAACGATTGACCCATGCACGCAGCGGCACACCGGCGATGCCGCCTGCGACTGCACCGATGCCGACCAACACCTCGACGACGCCGACGAACAACGACAGCGCCAGCGGCAGTTCCAGCAATTCGGCAGTCGCCTGGGGCATCAACAACTTCCCTGCGCCATGGCCGGCGAAGGTGATCGCAAAGGGTATCCTGACGAACCATAGGGTATTCATGCGCGACTTCTCCGACGCGGCCTTTGAGGCCGATGCACGATCGATAGACCGTCCGGCCGAACGGTTCATTGCAGGCCGGGGTAACAGCGGGCAACCAATAGCGTGCCGCGGTCATTTTCAATGATCAGCGCGCAAAGGTCTTGTTTTCAAGCGCGCGGGAAGCGTGGCACGCGGACCGCGCCACCGCGGATTTCGGATAGACTTGCAGATGTACGCCGGCCCGCCCTGCGTACAAGCGAGTCAACACCTGCCGACCCGTTGCGGGCTCGGCCAAGGCAGTCAGTCGTTCACCCCCAACAGCTTCCGGAAGTCCGATGGAGCGCATTCGCGAGATTCCCTACAACTACACCTCGTTTTCCGACCGTGAGATCGTCATCCGTTATCTCGGCGAGGACCACTGGCGGCTGATCGAGGACCTGCGCGGGACCCGTCGCACCGGACGTTCGGCCCGCATGTTGTTCGAGGTGCTGGGCGACATGTGGGTGGTGGAGCGTAACCCCTATCTGCAGGACGACCTGATCAACAACGTGGACAGACGGGATGCGCTGGTCCAGGCGCTGAATCACCGACTGACCCAGTTTGAACAGCGACTCAACGACAACGCCGATGCCGCGCGCCTGCTGGAAGCCGCACGCCAGGCGGTGGACCGGTTCGCCAACTGCTTCGGCGAGCGCCAGGCGC
This sequence comes from Chromatiaceae bacterium, assembly GCA_024235395.1. Classification (NCBI taxonomy): domain Bacteria; kingdom Pseudomonadati; phylum Pseudomonadota; class Gammaproteobacteria; order Chromatiales; family Chromatiaceae; species Chromatiaceae bacterium. The sequence goes on along the minus strand of JACKMK010000003.1, from coordinate 863,425 downwards.
TGCGGCAGCGCGTGCGCCGCGCGCTCAACCGGGTCACACGCAGCGACAACATCGACTTCAGCGGCCTGGCACGCGTCTCACACGCGACCGATGCAACCGACTGGCGTGTCGAGATGCCGTTCGTCGTGATCTCACCGGACCGCGAGGACGAGGTCGCCGCGATCGTGCGGGCCTGTATCGACTGCGGCCTCACGCTGATACCGCGAGGTGGCGGCACCGGGTATACCGGTTCGGCGGTACCGCTGGACGCGCATTGCGCCGTGATCAACACCGAAAAACTCGAGTCGTTGAGCCCGGTGCAGATGCTCGAGCTGCCGGGGGTGGCTGGCAGTGTGCCCACGGTGCACACCGGCGCGGGCGTGGTCACCAAGCGGGTCTCCGAACTGGCGACCGCGCACGGCCTGGCGTTCGCGGTCGATCCGACCTCGCAGGATGCCTCGACCATCGGTGGCAACATCGCGATGAATGCCGGCGGCAAAAAGGCGGTATTGTGGGGCACCACGCTCGACAATCTGGTCAGCTGGCGCATGGTCACACCGCAGGCCGACTGGCTTGAGGTCGAGCGGCTGGATCACAACCTGGGCAAGATCCACGAACAGGCGACGGTTCGTTTCCGGATACAGCGCTACGAACCGGATGGCCGGACGCCGCGAGGCCAGGCCAGGGACCTCGAGATGCCCGGCAGCGCCTTCCGCCGCGCAGGGCTGGGCAAGGACGTCACCGACAAGTTTCTTTCCGGCCTGCCCGGCGTACAGAAAGAGGGTTGCGACGGTCTGATCACGTCGGCCCGCTTCGTGCTGCATCGCATGCCCGGCCACGCGCGTACGGTGTGCCTCGAGTTCTTCGGCAACGACCTCGGCACGGCGGTGCCGGCGATCGTCGAGCTGGTGGACTACGTGAAAGGTCTCCCGGACGTGCAGATTGCCGGCCTCGAGCACCTCGACGAACGGTACGTCAAGGCCGTCAACTACGCGACCAAGGCGGCGCGCCGCGATCGTCCGAAGATGGTATTGATCGCCGACCTGGTCGCCGACGACGAATCGGCCGTCGGCGCGGCGGCTGCGGAGGTGGTCCGCCTGGCAAACGCCCGCCAGGCCGAAGGCTTTATCGCGGTCGGTGCCGAGGCACGCAGACGATTCTGGCAGGACCGTGCGCGTACTGCGGCGATCTCGGCCCACACCAACGCATTCAAGATCAACGAAGACGTGGTGATCCCGTTGCAACGGCTGGCCGACTACAGTCGCGGCATCGAACGCATCAACATCGAACAATCGATCAGCAACAAACTCGAGGTGCTTTCCGCGTTCGACCGGCTGCTGACCGGGCGCACGCCGACGCCGGGAGGCGACGAGGCGTCCAGCGACATCGAACGCAACAAGTTTCTGCTGGCGCGAGAACACCTGGCCCAGGTGCAACGTCGTTGGCGAACGCTGTTCGAGAATCTCGATCGCCCGGCGCGCGATTTTGCCGACCCGATGCACGACGGAGTGCTGCTGGAACCCGAAATCGCGCAGATCAGGGAAGGCGACAGCCTGCTCGACCTGTTACTGCGCCGCGACGTGGTGGTCTCGTATCGCATTGAGGTCAAACAACCGCTGCGCGAGATCTTCCAGGGATCGACCCTCGAGGAGCTGCGCAACACGCTGCACGATCTGCACGCCGAGGTGCGGAACGACCGCCTTTTCGTGGCGCTGCATATGCATGCGGGCGACGGCAATGTGCACACGAATATCCCGGTGCACTCACACAACTACCGCATGCTTCACGAGGCCGACCGGATCGTCGATCGGATCATGCAACTGGCGCAGTCACTGGACGGCGTCATCTCCGGCGAGCACGGCATCGGGCTCACCAAGGTGCAGTATCTGGAACAGGCGAAACTCGACCGGTTCGTGGAGTACAAGCATGAGGTCGATCCCGAGCAGTATTTCAACCGCGGCAAGCTGATGCCGGGATCCGGGCTGGCGGGCGCCTACACGCCCTCGCTACGCCTGGTCCAGCAGGAGGCCATCCTGCTCGAAGAGAGTGAACTCGGGGCCCTCAACGACGACGTCAAACACTGCCTGCGTTGCGGCAAGTGCAAGCCGAAGTGCATGACGCACATACCACGTGCGAACCTGTTGTACTCGCCGCGCAACAAGATCCTCGGAACCGGGCTGGTGATCGAGGCCTTCCTGTACGAGGAGCAGACACGCCGCGGCATCTCGGTCGAACACTTCGACGAGATGAACGATATCGCGGACCATTGCACCGTCTGCCACAAGTGTGAGGCACCCTGTCCGGTAGACATCGACTTCGGCGATGTGACGATCCGCATGCGCAAGATTCTCACCGAGCGCGGCAAGAAGCGCTTCAATCCAGGAACCTGGGCGGCGATGAAGTTCCTCAACGCGACCGACCCGAGGACGATCAAGATCCTGCGCAAGGGGATGCTCGAATGGGGTTTCAAGGGATTGACCCTTGCCCACGACCTGGCGCGCCGAAGCAAACTGATCGGCGCCGGCGAACGCACGCCCGGTGCAACCAGTGGCAAACCCAAGGTCACCGAGGTCGCGCTCGAACTGGTCCGTCGACCGATTCGCGTCGAATTGCCGAAACGCTCGTACCGCACCGAACTCGGCCTGGAGGACCGCACCATGGTGCCGATCATCCGGGATCCGGCCAAGGTCGGCGATGAATCCGAGGCCGTGTTCTATTTCCCCGGATGCGGTTCCGAACGCCTGTTTTCCGATGTCGGCCTGGCGACGCTGGCAATGCTTTTCGAGACCGGCGTACAGACGGTGCTGCCACCCGGTTATCTGTGCTGCGGCTACCCCCAGACCTCCGCCGGCCTGCACGCCAAGGGCCAGAAGATCACCACCGACAACCGCGTGCTGTTCCACCGTGTCGCGAACACCCTGAACTACATGGACATCAAGACGGTGATCGTCTCTTGCGGCACCTGCATGGATCAGCTGATGACCTATGAGTTCGGCAAGATCTTCCCTGGTTGCCGGCTTCTGGATATCCACGAGTACCTGATGGAGCGTGGGGTGAAGCTCGATGGTGTCGAGGGCGTCCAGTTCCTGTACCACGACCCCTGCCACACGCCGATCAAGCAATACGACCCGATCAAGGTTGCCGGCACCCTGGTGGGGCAGCCGGTCATGCTCTCCGATCGCTGTTGCGGCGAGGCGGGCACCCTGGGTACCGCACGTCCGGACATCGCCAATCAGCTGCGCTTTCGCAAGGCCGAGGAACTTCACAAGGGCATCCAGGCGCTGACCGGACATGACACTGCAAACGGCCAGGTCAAGTTACTGACCAGTTGCCCGGCGTGCCAGCAGGGCCTCGCGCGCTATGCCGACGAGACGGGCCTCGACACCGACTACATCGTCGTCGAACTCGCCCGCCACCTGCTCGGGGAGCAGTGGCAGGATACCTTCATCGCCAAGGCCAAATCAGGGGGCATAGAGCGGGTGCTGCTGTGAACCGGGCTGTGTGCGCGGGTGTCTGTTCAAGGCTGTCGTCACGCAGCCGATAACCCCCTTGATCAGATTTTCGCCCGGGACAGCCAGCCTGATGTCAGCCGCACTGCAACTCGACGAACTCCTGTACGACTCGCTGGAGTCACTCTCGCTTCCGGATGTCTACATCCGCCTGCGCGAAATAATGGAGTCGGACAATGCCTCGATGGCCGACGCCGCCGAAGTGCTTTCACTCGACCCGGCACTTGCGGCCCGCGTGCTGCGCATGGCCAACAGCGTGTTTTACGGCTACCGGGCCCAGGTCGAGACAGTCAGCCGCGCCGCCAACATTCTCGGCATGCAGAAACTGCACGATCTGGCGCTCGCCGCGGGCGTAACCAAAGCATTCGAGGGCTCGCGCAACGACCTGGTCGACATCGACACCTTCTGGTACCGCAGCGTGCACTGCGGCTTCCTCGCGCAGTCGATCGCCGAAGGGGCCGGCATGCGCGGGGCGGAAAGCCTGTTCGTCCGTGGACTGTTGCACGACATCGGCCACCTGGTGCTGTTCAGCCGTTACCCCGACGAATGCCGCCAGGCGATCGCGCACGCCGACGAGGGTCTGGACGCGCGCCTGTACGAGGAACAGCAGTTGATCGGCGTCGATGCCATGCAGTTCGCCGCCGAACTCAGTCACGTCTGGCAGTTGCCGAAATCGTTCGTCGAAACCTTCAAGTGCCTGATGCGCCCCGAGGAGCTGACCGGACAGCTGGCCCGCGAGGTCGCGGTGTTGCACATTGCGGTGCAATTCAGCCACGGCATCGACTCCGACCTGCTGATCGAAGAGGTCGTGCAGCGTATCCGCCCGCCGGTATGGCGCATCGCCGAGTTGCCTCCCGAGGTCGGCGCCGCGGCACTGGATGCGTCAACGCTGGAGATGGTCGACGCGATGTACCGGATTCTCACGTCGCACGGAAACGCCGACGACTGACCGGGTCACACGCCCGGCCCACCGCGGTCACTCCACCTCCACGGTCAGCACCACACCCTCGACGCCGGTCACCCGCACCCGGCTGCCGGCCGCCGCATCGGCGCCACGCACGCGCCACAGGGTGTCGTCCACCCGCACCTTGCCGAATCCGTTCTCGATCGGCTTCTCGAGTACCAGTACCCGACCGAGGTACTGCTCGCCGCGCCGGTTGAGATTCGGCTGTTCGCTCTCGTCCGGATGGCGCCGCTGCCAGAATCGCCAACCGACGATGCTCACCAGCGACAGGATCGCGAACAACATCAGCTGAAGCTCCCAGCCCATCACCGGGACCAGCCAGGCGAGTACGCCGAGCAGCAGTGCGGAGATCCCCATCCACAGGAAGAAGGTGCCCGGCAGCAGCGTCTCCGCGATGATCAGCACCAGCGCGAGTATCCACCAGTGCCAGAAATCAGGTTGATAGCCTGCGATCATGCCCCGTCTTTCCCCATCGCGCTCTTCGCCAGCTCGGCGACGCCGCCGATAGCCCCGATCACGCCACTGGCCTCGATCGGCATGAAGATCAGTTTCTGGTTCGGTGCCGTGCCGATCGTCTGCAGGGCCTCGACGTACTTCTGCGCGACGAAATAGTTCACCGCCTGCACGTCACCCTGGGCAATGGCCTCGGACACCATCCGGGTCGCCTTGGCCTCGGCCTCGGCCAGGCGTTCGCGTGCCTCGGCCTCGCGGAACGCCGCCTCCTTCTGCCCCTCGGCCTGCAGGATCGCCGCCTGTTTCTCACCGTCGGCCTTCAGTATCTCGGCCTGGCGCTTGCCCTCGGCCTCGAGGATCGCCGCACGCTTGTCACGTTCCGCTTTCATCTGGCGCGCCATCGAATCCACCAGATCGTTCGGCGGGCTGATGTCCTTGATCTCGATGCGGGTGACCTTGACGCCCCAAGGGGTGGTCGCTTCGTCGACCACGGCGAGCAGACGGGCGTTGATCTCGTCGCGTTTGGACAGGAGCTCGTCCAGGTCCATCGAACCCATTACGGTTCGGATATTGGTCATCGTCAGGTTCAGGATCGCGTATTCCAGGTTGCTGACCTCGTACGCCGCCTTCGCCGCATCGAGCACCTGGTAGAACACCACACCATCGACCGAGACCATTGCATTGTCCTTGGTGATGATCTCCTGGGTCGGGACGTCCAACACCTGTTCCATCATGTTCAGCTTGTGGCCGATCTGATCGACCACCGGGACGATCAGGTTGAGGCCGGGACGCAGGCTCCGGGTGAACCGGCCAAAACGCTCCACGGTCCACTCGTTGCCTTGCGGGACCGATTTGACACCCAGGAACAGGATGACGGCCGCGAGGCCGAACAGAAACAGGGTAAAGACACCGAATTCGCTCATTTGCACCAACCCGCAAGGCCACTGGATTGACCGGAGTATACATTTGCCGCGACGCTGGCAGTCACGCCGACCGAAGACCCCGGTCCTGTCCGGCGCCAGGCCGGCCGCCGCATTGAGCGAAACACGTTACAATCTCGCCGAGCGCCACCCACGCGACCCATCACCATGCATCGCAAGAACGACAATGCGCCCTCGCGCAACCGACCGGAGACCCACCAGCGCGGCCTCGACAAGGTCAGCCGTATTCCGGTCAAGATCGAACCGAGTGTAGAGTTGCCGCGCAAGCCGACCTGGATTCGGGCCAGGGCGCCCTCCGGCCCGGGTGTCACACGAATCAAACGTATTCTGCGCGACCGACAACTGAGCTCGGTGTGCGAAGAGGCGAACTGTCCAAACCTCGGCGAATGCTTCAGCCACGGTACGGCCACGTTCATGATCATGGGTGACATCTGCACCCGCCGATGCCCGTTTTGCGATGTCGCGCATGGCCGTCCGCAGCCGCTGGACGCCGGCGAGCCACGCCAACTCGCCGAGGCCATCGCCGAGATGGGCTTGCGTTACGTGGTGATCACTTCGGTCGACCGTGACGACCTGCGCGACGGCGGAGCCGCGCATTTCGCGGCCTGTATCGATGCGGTCCGCAACCAGAACCCGAACACGCTGGTCGAGGTATTGGTACCGGATTTCCGCGGACGGATGGACGTCGCGCTCGAGGCGTTACAGGCGCACCCACCGGACGTGTTCAATCACAACCTCGAAACGGTACCGCGCCTGTATCGCGAGGCCCGCCCCGGTTCGGATTACCAGGGGTCACTCACGCTGCTGCAACGCTTCAAGGACCGGCACCCGCAGGTCCCGACCAAGTCCGGCATCATGCTGGGGCTCGGCGAAGCGATCACCGAAGTGCACCAGGTCATGCGCGACCTGCGCGATCACGGTTGCGAAATGTTGACCCTCGGCCAATATCTCCAACCCAGCCGTGCGCACATCCCGGTGCAGCGCTTCGTCGAGCCGGACGAATTCGAGGCGCTCCGCAGGATGGGTGAAGATCTGGGTTTCGCGAATGTCGCGAGCGGGCCGATGGTGCGCTCCTCATACCACGCCGACCTGCAGGCGAACCCGGTACTGGACGATTAGTGGACCTCGACGTCACTACCCGCAGTCTGTTGAAACTGGTGCTGTTGCCGCCCGGCAGTATCATTCTGGTGCTGTTGATCGGCTGGTTGTTCGCGCGCCATTTCATCGGCCGCCTGCTGATCCTGCTGGCAACGCTGTGCCTGTATGCGTTGTCGACTTCGACTGGGCTGTACTACCTCGCGACACTCGCCGAGACGGTTCCACCGCCCACCGCCGAGCAGATTCGCGCCAGTAACGCCGACGCGATCCTGGTTTTGCTGGCCGACGCGCGCTCCAACAATCCGGAGCTCGGGGGTGCCGCCGCACTGTCCAACCTCAGCCTCGCACGCATAGACCACGCGCTCGCCTTGCACCGCATGACCGGGCTACCGATCGCCCTGAGCGGGGGCAGTGTCATTGAAGCGACACCGCCGCTGGCAGTGCTCGGCGCTGACTGGCTCAAGGATCGCGCCGGTATCGATGCACTCGTACTGGAAACCAGCAGTCGCGACACCTGGGAGAATCTGCGCAACAGTACCGAACTGTTGCACGCAAAAGGCGTTCGGCGCGTGCTATTGGTTACCCACGCCTATCACATGCCGCGTGCGCTGTTGAGTGCTCAGGCAGCGGGAATCGATGCGATCCCTGCGCCATTCGCCTACGAGCACACGCCGACGCACACGGAAAAGGATTCGGACCTGGAATCCTGGCTTCAGACCTGGCTGCCGCATCCCGGGTACCTTCGCAACAGTTACCTGATGCTTCACGAACTGGCCGGGGTATTCTGGTACCGCATGCGACTGCGATAGGCGATCGCGGCCGAACCCGGCAATGCGGCATTTCGCCGATTCGACGGACGACGCAGTGCCCTGCCGTCGAATCACATTGTGTATACAAAACCGTAATCTCGGCTAGACTCGCCAAAAAGTGTCACGCATCTGTCATCCGGCGGGACACCGCGGATGGCGATGCACGGGGGCGGGATTGTCGTACCGGTTGGCGCACTGGATCGGAATCGGAATTTGCTGCGCACTGTCAGGTCAAGCGCTTCCTGCAGGTTCGACGACGCCCTTCCCCGTCGAGCTCCGGATCGAAAGGCTGTTGCACGAACTCGACCCGGCGAACCTGGTTCGCAGCGGGGAGGGCGAATACGTGGCGGCCCCGAACGGCCTGCAGATCGTCGGTTGCGACCAGTATCCGGACCATGGCAACACAAAACCGGAAGCCGGTAGCCAATGGCTGCTGACCGACTTGCGCGCAGGGCTCGATACCGGCCTGCAGTGCCTGAGCGGCCTGGGGCCGATGGGTCGACTCCATCCCTATCATGAATACCAGGCACATCGCCTGATGCGGCTGTTCGAGGATCGAGAACCGAAGACATTGCGATGCGTCAAAGACGCGATGTTCGCGACTGCGGTCGCGACCAGCCCCAAAGGCGTGGCGACCGACGACCCCCTGTACCGTGTTCTGCGCCAGGTCGGGCACCCCGGCATAGTGATCGACACCTACCGGGTGGCCGGCATCCTGAGCAGGCAATACGATGATCAGACCTACCGCGACTTCTTCCATCTCGCCGAGGCCCAGATCATCGAACACCGATATGGGCAGCCATTGCGTCCCGCGAACCTGCACCGCTACGAAGACCGCGCGTCGTTGTTGTTCCATGAAACCGTGCATTGGCTCGGCCACGAACACAGTGCGATCTACCCGGACGTGACCTCCCTGTACGAAGCCTGCTGCTTCGGCGGCAGCGACTACATCACCGATCCGGCCATCAACCGCGCGCACGCAGAGACCGCATGCGCGATCCTCAAAGACGACGCGCTGTGGAGCAATGCCTACCACCCCTACAGGCAGATGCGAATATGGCACTTGAAAGGATACGATCGTTTCAAGGCCCGGATGCGTGCCGACTTCGATCCCTAGCCGTCTCAGGGTTCCGGGAAATTCAGGCACGCCGCTTGACCCCTATCAAGCGGACGAAGGGCGCCAAACCGGCATTGATGTGACAATTTTGGTTCTTTCCAATATCAATCGGTCCGGGTAACCGGGGCAAATCCCGTAAGACGCTTATGGAACTCCAGATTATCTCGCAGACTGAAAACGCCAGCCGCTTTGCCTGGCTGGCAGCGTTTCGCATCGGCGTCGCCGCCATGCGGTATCCCACATTCTGCGAAAACACGCTTGCGTGACGGGCTTTACGGTGCCACAGCGGCTTGTCACAACGGTTGTTTTGCTCACTCTGCTGGCCTGCCTTGGCTCGGCAACCGCCATCGACCTCAATCCGCGCCGACATATTCTGATCGTCGGTTCTTCCACCGCTTACCCGATCATCGCGGCAGCCGCGGAGTTCGTCGGCCGACGCGACAAACTCACGACACCGGTCGTCGAATCGACCGGGACCGGCGGAGGCTTCAAGTTCTTCTGCGGCGGCATCGGCCCCAGCTACCCGGACCTCGAGATGGCGTCACGGCCGATGAAGGGCGAAGAGCGCGCAGCCTGCAGCAAGAACGGCATCGACGACATCCGCGAGATCAAGATTGGCTACGACGGTATCGTGGTAGCGAATATGAAAGGTGCGCCGAAGTTCGTGCTGACGTCACATGCCTTGTACCTGGCGCTGGCCCGCGAGGTGCCTTCCCCCGGTGATGCACAACAGCCGATCGAGAATCCTTACCAGAATTGGAATGACATAGACCCGTCATTGCCAGACCTGCCGATTCGCGTGCTCGGTCCACCACCAACATCGGGTACCCGGGACATCCTCGTAGAGCGGCTGATGCAGCGGGCCTGCCTCGACCAGGCCTCTCTGCGCGAGCTCCAGGCATCTGATCCAGACGCGTTCAAACAGCGTTGTTACGCGCTGCGCGAAGATGGCGCCTTCATCAACGCCGGTGAAAACGATGCGCGCCTGGTACGCAAACTGCTCGTTGATCCCGGCGCACTGGGCATCTTCGGATTCAACTTCCTCGATCGCAACCACGATCGCCTGCAAGGCGCCTCGATCAACGGGATCGATCCCACATTCGAGTCGATCGAGTCCGGTACCTATCCGTTGAGCCGACCACTCTTTTTATACGTCAAGCAGCAGCACCAGGCCTTCATCGAGGGCCTCGAATTGTTTGTCGATGCAGTCACTTCCACTCGGCTTTCCGGCAAACAGGGCTATCTGATCGAGCACGGCCTTATTCCAATTCCAGAGAAACAACGAAAGACCGGCGATCCAATGGAGAAATCGTCAGGCGGCACGTGAGCGTAGGCGGCGCCAGGTCTCCTGCAGTATCCGGGCGTCTCCACTCGCGCGATGGCGCATCATGCCGAGTTCGCCCGCCACGTCCCGTTTTGTCGCGCCCCATTGCCGCTGTTGCTCCTCGTCCATCAACTCGGCTAGGTCCGCGATGCGGAACGATTGGCGCAGGTTCGCGACGTCATACAGTTTTCCCAGCCACGACATGTCGAACGACCACGCATCGGAGTACGCCGTCTTATTGTGCAACAGCTCGTTCAGTCGCCACGCGACGTCCTGGATGGGTCGGCCGTATGTCAGCAGCGTTTCACGACTGATGCCGTGAACCTCTTCGGCGGCAGCGTCCCAGTGTTTCCAACTGCGCGCCGGATAGATCAGATAGCAATGGCGCGTACCATCGGCCAGCGCCAGCCCGACTTCGATCGGGTAACTACCCTTGCCGAATCCGGAAGCCTCTATGTCTATGATGATCGGATTCATCGGATACCCCGTTGCACGTGCGCCCAGCTGGTCCGAATGTCTCGGCAGGGCACGCGCAACCTTGATCGTCAGCCCGCATCCGTGAGGTGGTCGTTATACCGTTCCATCAGATAACAAAGACAGTCTTGCCGAATGACGGCCGAATCACAGGTCAGCATCGAGGGCATCACCGGCACTTGCGTGACCAGGCGTCCGTCCTCCACGGCGAAATAGCGTTCCGAGACCGGCCGATCCTGCTCATCGCGCACGTCCAATGGCTGAAGCAGCGAGCTGTCGCAATCTGCGAAGGGCGTACCGACAGGCAGTTCGCGAAAATTCATCGCGTCCAGATTGCGTGAAAACCGGATCGTCGCGTCTTCGCTTTCGAACGTGAAATCCCGCTCCGGCGGCACCCGGACCACCGCCACTGTGTGGTACAGGTCGATGTCGTGGCTGGGTACCGCGTGGCGCGGAATCTCCGCAAGCTGGAGACAGGCACGAATGTAATCCGCGGCGTGCTCGACCCCGTGTTCCTGCCCCACCTTACCGCACTCCAGCGTAACCGAGGGTGCCAGTGCCGCCATCGCCATCGAAGCGACTCCTCGCGGGCGCACGAAGTAAACGACGGTCCTTCCGAACAATGCCGCGAGGTGTAGCGACTGGTGCTCAAGCACGTTCACGCAGGCGTAGTGCGGATTCAATCCCGTGTTGTTGTGTACGTCCACTGCAGCGAAGATCTCGCGGTCCGCCATGCGGTCCATCACCTGGCGCATCAGCACGTGTTCCGGTGTTCCATGCGTATCGCAACCCGGCCAGACGCGGTTGTAGTCCGGCTGACCCGGAAGGTGCCGCAGGCACTGCTCGGCGGCGGCGGTATTGCCTACGAACAGGCTGAGCGAACGCGGCAGATCATATCGGTCGCCGACCAGGCAGCCGCGCAATACCTGCCGAATGGCATCCCAACCCGCCGTCTCGTTGCCATGCATCAACACCGATACGAACAACGGGGGCTCACGCCTCCCCTGCAGATGAAACAGTGTGGGACCACCCAGGACCGCGTGCAGATCGCGGGCTCCGGTCTCGAGCAACGACAGTGGCAGATCGTCCCGTTCGCGCAACAACTCGTTCAATTCAGACTCCACTCGTGAACCGGCATATCGCCGGACTGCATCTGTGAATAGGCATCCACCAGCGCCTCGAAATCACGCCCATGTCGTACCACCCAGGCATCCTGCCAATCCGCGCCCGTGGCGCGACGTGCGACACGCTGTCTTACGACATCCAACCAACGCGTACTCTCCTCGCTCGACAGCCCCGCTTCCTGCAACCCACGCTGCGCGCCGTCCAGCAGCGTGTCTGTCAGCAGATCGGAAAGACGGCGCGGCGCCCCATCCAGCCAGCGTATCTGCGCCGCCAGGCCATACCGGGCAGCCGCATAGAAATTTTCCTTAGCCTGCGCAAAGGGCAGCAGCGCTTCCAGTGGCTCGCCGGAACGCATCAACATCTCGAACAACCCGAGAAACGCGGCGGTGTTGGCGATCACGTCGCGCGGCGTCGGACCCGCTGCGATCACCCGGTGCTCGATCCTGATGTGCGCCCGGCCTTCTTCATCGAAGCCGACCAGCGGCCGATTCCAGCGCCACACGGTGCCATTATGCAGACGCAGGTGCGCCAGTTGTTCCACCGGCGCGTCGATCAGATCCGGAAGGATTACCGGATATCGGTCCCGATTCGCCTCGAAGCATTCCATGATGCTGTCGTGGGCATAGCGCACGCCGAAGGTAACGCGTTTGCTGTAGTCGCTGGCACCGACCGACACCGCCTGTTCGAACAATGGAATGCGGGTTTCATGCCACAGCCGGCGACCGAACAGAAAAGGTGAATTGGCTCCCATACCGACGCTGATCGCCGACAGCATCTTGCAGACGTTGAAGGCATGCGCCGCCTCGGCGGCGTCGACCTGTACGTGGATCTGCAGCGAGGTCGTGGCGGCCTCCAGCATGACGTCTTCGTGGCGATGCTCGAGCCGCTCTTCACCGTCGATATCGAGCAGGATCGGCGTCCCGCGACGTAGCCGGAAGATCTGGTCATTGATCGCCCGGTAGCGTTGTAGCGGCGACATGTTGTCGAGCGACAGGTCCCGGCTGCGAACCGTTGGCAGTATCCCGATCAGCACTGGCCGCAGCGCGAGGTCATGCGCAGCGCCCTGGCAACGCCGCCAACGATCGAGCAAAGCAGCGTGCATGCCATCCAGGGCCCCCGGTACCAGATCACTCGGATCGGAGTTGATCTCGAAATTGAACCGAGCCAGTTCGGACACGACGTAGGGATCGTCCAGGGCGGCGAGGAATTCCTGGTTGCGTGGCGCCGGATTGGAGTGGCCGTCGATGAGCCAACCCTCGACCTCGAACCCGAAGCGCCTTCCGGTCGAGCGCAACCCGCCGCCCGCCAGCCATTCGCCGAGCAGCCGGGTCTCTTCCCCGAGGCGGTGCCGAAACTCGGCAAACGCCGCCTCGTCGAACCTGCTGTCGGAGATCTCCTGGCCCATCCGGTTAGGTTACTCGGATTGGCGCAACAACGTCTGCTCGATCTCGGCCAGGCGCTCTGGCGTTCCAACGTCAACCCACTCGCCGCGGTGATGCACACCGCCGACCCGCCCGATGCGCATGGCCTCGCGCAGCAACGGGGCCAACGGAAAGGCACCGGCCGCGTGGCCCGCAAACAGGTCGCGGTGATAGACCCCGACACCACTGAACGTCAGCCGTGGCTCACCCTCGGCGACCACCCTGCCTCCGGCGAGCCGGAAGTCGCCCTCAGGATGGTGGGGCGGGTTGTCCACCAGTACCAGCTGTGCCAGGTCACCGCGCGACAGGCGCACCTCGCGGGGCTCGATATCGCTCCAGACGTCGCCGTTGACCACGAGAAAGGATTCCGCATCGATCAGCGGCAGGGCATGCAGAATGCCTCCGCCGGTCTCGAGGGCGCGGCCCTCGGCCGAGTAACGAATCTGCACCCCCCATGCGTCACCGTCGCCGAGCACCGCCTCGATCTGCTCACCGAGGTGTGCATGATTGATCACCAGGTTGCGGATGCCGGCACGCGCCAGGCGCTCGATCAGCCAGACGATCAGGGGCTTCCCCGCGAGAGGCAGGAGTGGCTTGGGTATCCGGTCGGTGAGCGGGCGCATGCGCTCGCCGCGCCCGGCGGCGAGGATCATCGCGCAGTCCACGGATGGATCGACGTTCGCTGTCATTGCTCAGGCACGACCGGGGAGCAACCCGGAAGCTTACGTCGGCGGGGCAGGTCCTGCGAAAGCCGGGCCTGTGAAGAAATCAGGCGGCCTATGCCGACAGCACTGCTGAACACGCGCGCAGCCGGCAATCAACAGGCGCGGACCCGGTCAGGCCTTCGACTTCATCGCGTCGAAGAATTCCTGATTGGTCTTGGTCGCCTTGAGCTTGTCGTACAGGAACTCCATCGCCGCGAGCTCATCCATTGGATGCAGGATCTTTCGCAGGATCCACATCTTCTGCAGTTCATTCTCCGGCATCAGCAGCTCTTCGCGCCGTGTGCCCGAGCGATTGATGTTGATCGCCGGGAAGATGCGCTTCTCGGCTATGCGGCGGTCCAGATGCACCTCCATGTTACCGGTGCCCTTGAATTCCTCGTAGATCACATCGTCCATCCGCGAGCCCGTCTCGACCAGCGCGGTGGCGATGATGGTCAGCGAACCGCCTTCCTCGACATTGCGTGCCGCGCCGAAGAAACGTTTCGGCTTCTGAAGCGCATTGGCGTCGACACCGCCGGTCAACACTTTGCCCGAAGACGGGATCACGGTGTTGTACGCACGCGCCAGGCGGGTGATGGAGTCGAGCAGGATCACGACGTCCTTCTTGTGTTCGACCAGGCGCTTTGCCTTTTCGATCACCATCTCGGCGACCTGCACGTGGCGTGCGGCCGGCTCGTCGAAGGTCGACGAGATCACCTCGGCGCGCACCGAGCGCTTCATCTCGGTGACCTCCTCGGGGCGCTCGTCGATCAGCAGCACGATCAGGTAGCACTCGGGATGATTGGTCGCAATCGACTGCGCGATATTCTGCATCAGCATCGTCTTGCCGGCCTTCGGTGGCGAGACGATCAGACCGCGCTGGCCCTTGCCGATCGGCGCGACCAGCTCGATCGTACGCGCCGTGATGTCCTCGGTACTGCCGTTGCCTATCTCCAGATGGAATTTCTTGTTGGCAAACAGCGGCGTGAAATTCTCGAAGAGAATCTTGTTCTTCGCGTTCTCGGGCTTGTCGAAGTTGATCTCATCGACCTTGAGCATCGCGAAATAACGCTCATTGTCTTTCGGCGGCCGGATCTTGCCGGAGATGGTGTCCCCGGTGCGCAGGCTGAAACGCCGGATCTGGCTTGGCGAAACGTAGATATCGTCCGGACCCGCCAGGTAGGAGGAATCGTCCGAGCGCAGAAAACCGAAGCCGTCGGAGAGGATCTCCAGCACGCCGTCACCGTAGATGTCCTCGCCCTTTTTTGCGTGCGCCTTGAGGATCGCGAAGATCAGGTCTTGTTTGCGCGAACGGGCGACACCCTCGATATTCATGGACTGCGCGAGCTCGTTCAGCTCGGGCACAGGCATTTTCTTCAATTCGGTAAGATTCATTTCCAGCCTTGGGGAAGACGTTGTTTCAGTCGGATTCGATTGGGGGAAGGGCGCGGGAACGCCCGCTTTATTCTGGGAATTCAATGGGAAGAACGACCCCGAAAGGGGTCAGCGAGAATTTTAGCACGCGATTTTCGTGCGTCCAGCACCATCGAACGCGGCGCCGCGCGCCGCGCGGTCACCTTCAGAGGTTGCTGTCGATGAAGGCCGTCAGCTGGGATTTGGACACCGCACCGACCTTGGTTGCCTCGACCTCGCCGTCCTTGAACAGCATCAAGGTCGGAATCCCGCGGATGCCGTAACGCGGCGGGGTGTTCGGATTGTCGTCTATGTTCAGCTTGGCGATTTTGACCCGCCCTTCGTATTCGGCGGCGATCTCGTCCAGCACCGGCGCAATCATCTTGCACGGTCCGCACCATTCTGCCCAGTAGTCGACCAGCACCGGCTCCGCCGACTGCAGCACTTCGCTCTCGAAAGAGTCGTCCGATACATGAACGATCTTGTCACTCACTGACTGTCTCCAGATAGTTTCGGAATTCAGAAACAGGCGCCCTGGGGGGCAGCCCGTTGGGCGGAGAGGAATCCGCCTCATGCGACAACAGGCCGGAAACCGTCGCGCAGATACCGGCATTTGAGCCGATCAGTCTACTTAATTCAAGCCCTTAGCGATCCACCGACCAGATTTCGGGTATGCTTGCCCGCCATGAGCGACAAACACCTTAGCAAAACCCGATTCGACAGTTTCCCTTTCTCGGCGGCGATCATGGCGGGCATCCGCGATGCCGGCTTCGAGTATTGCACACCGATCCAGGCGCAGACGCTGCCGATTGCCCTCGATGGCCGCGACGTCGCCGGACAGGCGCAGACCGGAACCGGCAAGACCGCGGCGTTCCTGCTGACGATACTGCACACCCTCGACCAGGAACCGGCAGAGCTGTCGAGACGGCCCAACCAGCCACGCGCGCTGGTGCTGGCCCCGACCAGGGAGCTCGCCGTGCAGATCTACAACGATGCCTGCGTACTGGCCGCGCACACGGGCCTGAAGGTCCGTGTCGTCTACGGCGGGACCGGCTACGACACCCAGCGCAAGGCGATCGAGGAAGGTGTCGACATCCTGATCGGCACCCCCGGGCGGATCATCGACTACTTCAAGCAGCACGTTTTCGACCTGCGTGCCGTGCAGACCCTGGTGCTCGACGAGGCCGACCGGATGTTCGACCTCGGTTTCATCAAGGACATCCGTTTCCTGCTGCGCCGATGCCCCACACCGGAAAACCGCCAGGGCATGCTGTTCTCGGCAACCCTGTCCTACCGGGTCACCGAACTCGCCTACGAGCACATGAACAACCCGGAAAAGATCGTGGTCGAAGCCGAACAGATCACGGCTGACCGGGTCCGTGAAACCGCTTACATGGTGGCCAACGACGAGAAGGTCCCGCTGCTGATCGGCCTGATGCGCCAACTCCCCGAAGCGCGCGTGATCGTGTTCATCAACACGAAGCGCGAGGCCGACCGGGTCTGGGGCTTCCTGGAGGGCAACGGCTATCAGGCGGCGATCCTGTCCGGCGATGTGCCACAGAAAAAGCGCCTCAGCCTGCTAAAACGCTTCTCCAGCGGCGAAGTGTCCGTGCTGGTGGCAACCGATGTCGCGGCCCGAGGTCTGCACATCGAGGGTGTCACGCACGTGATCAACTACGACCTGCCGGAGGACGCCGAAGACTACGTGCACCGCATTGGCCGAACTGCGCGTGCAGGCGCCGAGGGCGATGCGATCTCGTTCGTCTGCGAGACCTATGCGTTTTCATTGCCGGACATCGAGCAATACATTGGTCACAAGGTGCCTGTCGCGCCGGTTTCCAAGGAACTGCTCGCCGAGGTCGATCCGCGCAGCCGGGTCAGGATAGACAAGGCGGACCGCGTGCAGCGACGCGAAGGCGACGGCCGCGGCAAACGCCGTGGGCCGCCGGGACGCGGTGGCGCACCCAGGGGGGCGTCCGACAAGCCGGCCGCCGAACAACCCAGTGGCGAGCGGCCGCGGCGCCGGCGCCGGCGCAAACCCAACAGTGGCGGTGCCGCCCCGGCATGAGCGGCCGCGCGCTCCCGGTCGAAAACAAGTGCAGCCGCTGCCACGGCTCTACCTGCTGCACCTACACGACCGAGGCACTCGGTACGCTGCGGTCCAAGGCCGATTTCGAACACGTCCTGTGGCAGGTATCCCATGAAAATGTCGAGGTCTACCACGACGCGGACGGCTGGTACCTGCTGATTCGCGGCCGATGCGAACACCTGCAGACCGGCGGATTGTGTGCGATCTACGCAAACCGGCCCCAGGTGTGTCGTGACTACAGCAACGACTGGTGCGAGTACGACGAACCCGCGGAGACACATTTCCGCCATCACTTTCGCAACTATGCCGAGCTGCTCGCATACTGCCGGCGTCGATTCAAACGTTGGGACGGCTGACGGTGAAGCGGCGGCCGCGTTTCGCACTCCATCGAGTTCCGTCGTCGAGCTTTCTGCACCTGTGCTGGATCGCGGCAGTCTTGCTCGCATTGGCGGGCCCGTTCGGTACCGCGACGGGCGCGACGCGGGCGGACGACACACTGCGCATCGGCATCTTTCCACGCCGCCCGGCGGCCAGCGCGCGCGCGATGTTCGAACCGTTGCGCCAATACCTGGCGGGTCGACTGGGCGTCCCGGTCACCCTCGAGTTGCCGACGGATTACGCGTCGTTCTGGACCGCGATCGAACAGAACCGATACGACCTGGTGCATTACAACCAATACCAGTACATCCGGGCCAGGCACCTGTTTGGCCACCGCATCGTCGCGAAAAACGAGGAACTCGGTGAGTCGCAGCTCAAAGCGGTAATCTTCGTGCGTCGCGACAGCTCCTACCGCACTTTGACCGACCTGCGCGGACGGAAGATCCTGTTCGGTGGGGATGAGTCCGCGTTCATCAGCTACATCCTGCCGACCGAGATCCTGCGGCAGTCGGGTCTCAAGCCAGGCGACTACATCGAGCAATTCGCACAAAATCCGCCGAAGGCGATTATCGCGCTGTACTATCGGCAGGGTGACGCCGCAGCCGCGGGCAACGTCGTGCCCATGCTGCCGTTGGTGCGCAAATCGATCGACGCCGACAAGGTGCGCAGCCTCGCACAGAGCATCGCCGTGCCCCACCTGCCATGGGCGGTCAGCGACCGGGTCGATGCCGAACAGCGCACCGCGATCCACGATGCGCTGCTCAGTCTGAATGACTCGGCTTCCGGTCGCGCGATCCTCAACGGCATGGACATGACCGGGATACGCCCGGCCACGGATCGCGAGTACGACGCGGTACGCGACGTCACGCGGTCGGTCCTCGGCGAGAACTACTGAACCGGGTGGCAGTCGTCATGGCGGAGGCTGACCGGAAAAACACCTCCTACGACGGCAGACTGCCGAGCTACCGTACCCGTTATTTCCAGATCGTGCTGGCGCTCGCCATCGCATTTGCCGTGGTCGCGATCCTCGCTCAGCGCTATGTCGCAACGATCAGCCGCTCACACGCCGCCGAAGCCGAGTTTCGCGAGCAGGGAATCGTGTTGCTGAACGATGCATTCGCACAGCTCTATCGCTCACGACAGGATCTTCACGACTACCTTCTCTCACCCACTGAGCCGAGCGTACGTGCGAAGCTGGATGCCGCTCTTCAGCTGCTGAACAGTGCCCTCGCCCGCCTGCTCGAACACGCCGCAAACAGTCCGACGGGCGACGTCGCGGCAATCAGCCGATCACTGCGCGAAGACGGCCGGACGCTCGGTGACCGGATCCGCGAATTGATCGAGATCCGTCGCGATCCGGCGCTGTGGCTGCCGGCCTCCAGCATCATCGAGGATCAACTGCAGACCGCAAACACCATGTTTACCGGAGATCTGGACGCTCTGCTCGCCGCGCTGGGTAGTCCGTCCGACCCCCTGTCGGTGCAACGCATGATCATCCTGTACCGACTGCAAAAAGCATGGCTGCGCATGGTCGACGAGTTGCGCCTGATCATCGCAAACCGTTTCGGTGCACATTCAGTGGATCCAATCGCCGGGATGCAGGCGAGGTCCCACAATGTCGAGACCTACATGATCGAGGTGGAGGCACTGCTCACCGAACTCAGATCGGGGGTGCTCAATCCGGACGGTGATCCCGTGTTTGCGGCCGAGATCGACGTGCTTGCCGCACACTTTGCGGAGTATCGAAAGGATTACGCGGCGCTGATCGCGGAGCTCAGCGGCCCCGGTTGGCGCCACGACCTCGAATTCCTGCGGAACCGTGTCGACCCGCAGTTGCGGGTGATGCAGCGTCGCCTCGAGATCCTCAGGCTGGAGCTGCAGGCGCAGAGTATCCGGCAGGTGGAGACGCTCACCGGTATCAGCACGCGTCTCGGCAACGTGCTGTTCGCGGCACTTGGATTGATGCTGCTGATCGGGATGTCCGGCTACTTCAGTCTGGACCGCCTCATATTGCGCCCGATCCGCACATTGGCGAAAAGCTTGAAGGCTCACAGCACCACCGGGCATTCCTCGTCACCGCCGCCACCCATGGTCAGCGAGACCCGGGATCTGCTGAATGCCTTTGCCGACATGCAGGCCAAGGTCGAGGAGCGGGAACGCGAACTGGACCACCTGGCACATCACGACGCACTGACCGGACTGCCGAATAGATCGCTGTTCCGCCGCCGGCTGGCCGAGGCGATCACGGTCTCGCAGCGCCACCAGATGCCGGTAGGCGTGCTGTTCATGGACCTCGACCGCTTCAAGCAGGTCAACGACAGCTATGGTCACGCGGCCGGGGACGCCATTCTCGTCGAGATCGCAAAGCGTTTGCGCAAGGTATTTCGCCAGGAAGACGTCATCGCGCGCCTGGGCGGGGATGAGTTTGCGATCCTGCTGGAGAATCTGCATCAACGCGACGAAATGACCAACCTGGCAGAAAAGGCGCTGAGTATCATTCAGCGCCCATACGAATTTGCGGGACGCATGTTCTACAGCGGCGCATCCATCGGCATAGCGGTCGCCCCTGACGACGGCACCGATCCGGACCTGCTGATCCAGCAAGCGGACGCTGCGATGTACGCCGCCAAACAGGATGAAGGATCCAGCTATCGCTTCGTCAGTGCGCAGCTGACCGCGGACGCCGCGGCCCAACACGCATTGGAAAACGAGCTGCGCGAAGCAATCCGGCGGCAACAGCTCGAATTGCACTACCAGCCGGTGCTGGCGACCGGCGACGGGCACCTGCATTGCTACGAGGCCTTGCTGCGCTGGCCGCACCAGGAACAGGGCATGCTGCAGCCGGCGGCGTTCATGGACGCATTGGCCGATGCCGGCCTGTGCAGCACGATCAGCGACTGGGCGCTGGATGAGATCCAGTCGAAGCGGCCGAGTGGCGACGCCGCCGTCTCGATCAACCTGAGCGCACGACTGCTTCACGACGAGGCATTCGCCGACCGCCTGTTCGAGCGCATCGACGTGGGTCGCCTGGTGCCCGAGCGACTGATCCTCGAGATCACAGAGGACACGCTGGAGACCGATCTGCGCGCCGCGGCCCGCGTGTTGCACGAGCTCAAGCGTCGTGGGGTACGCATTGCGCTGGACGACTTCGGGACCGGCCAGGCGTCACTCGGCCATCTGCGCAGGTTCCCGTTCGACTATCTGAAGATCGACCAGTCGTTCGTCGCAGGCATCAGCATCGCCCCCAATGACGAGAAGCTGATCCAGGCGATCATCCGACTGGCGCACGCGCTCGGTATCGAGGTCGTCGCCGAGGGCGTGGAGACAGAGGCACAACGTGCGTTTCTCGATCGCGAGGGCTGCGACTACGTTCAGGGCTACCTGATCGGTCGCCCCAGCGCCAGCGGATGAAGCCTGTTCAGCCGCGCTGCGCGAGGTGCTCGCGCAGCCCCGGCAGCAACGCGGAAAAACCGCGCACCGCCGGAAACTCGTCAACCGGGCGTTCGCCCTGGCGGGTGTCCGGCAACGCGATTGCGAGCAACCGGGCGATGCCGAAACGGCGTGCGGAACGCAGCACCGCAACACTATCGTCCACGAACAACACGCGCCCCGGATCGAATGGCTCCTCCCGCTGCAGATGCGGCCAGAACGCGGCGTCTTCTTTCGGAACGCCCAGATCATGCGCACACACGACATGGTCGAGCAGGTCGCGCAGCTGCGTGCGGCGCATTTTGAGTTCGAGCGATTTCTGGTGCGCATTGGTCACCAGAACACGCCGCTTGCCCGCGCGCGACAGCAGGCCCAGGAAATCGACGACATGCGGGTGAACGGCGATCAGGTGATCCACCTCTTGCTTCAAAAGCGCGATATCCAGGCCGAGCTCTCGCGACCAATGATCCACGCAGTACCACTGCAGCGTACCCTGGATGTCGGCGTACCGGCGCATCAACTCCGCCTTCGCGGCATCGACCGACAGGCCACGCGCCTCGGCATAGCGCACGGGGACGTGTTCCAACCAGAAATAGTTGTCGAAATGCAGATCCAGCAATGTGCCGTCCATATCGAGCAGCACGGTATCGATACGATTCCAGTCGAGCACAGGGGTTCCCCGGTAGGGTTTTTTGTATGATTGGCAGTCGGCACCCGACCACAACTTCCAGGCCGGCTCGTACAGGGTAACCCTATGGACCAACAGGCGCAGCAGCTGCTCGACATCGCCCGCTCGGCCGGGCAGGCCATCTTGAAAGTCTATCACCAGGACTTTGCGGTCGAAGAGAAGGACGACAAGTCGCCGCTGACGGCCGCGGACCTGGCTTCCCACCGGACCATCGTGCGACGGCTGGCCGAGATGGAACCCGACACGCCGGTGCTGTCGGAGGAAGGCGCCGATATCCCGTTTGCGACCCGCAGTTCCTGGACACGCTACTGGCTGATCGACCCGCTCGACGGGACCCGCGAGTTCGTCAAACGCAACGGTGAGTTCACGGTCAACATCGCGCTGATCGAAGACGGCAGGCCCACCGTGGGCGTCGTGCACGTACCCGTCACCGGCATCAGCTACCTCGGCCAGGTCGGACAGGGCGCATGGAAGATCGATGGCGACGGTGTCACGCGGTCGATCCGGGTTACCGAGAATCGGCAGACACCTTTGCGCGTGGCCGGCAGCCGCTCGCATGCCGGCGACAGTCTGCTGCGGTTTCTGCAACGGGTTGGCGAACACGAGATCGTCAGCATGGGCAGTTCGCTCAAATTGTGCCTGGTCGCCGAGGGAACGGCGGACATCTATCCGCGCCTGGGCCCGACCTCGGAGTGGGACACCGCGGCCGCCCAGGCCGTGGTCGAGGCGGCGGGCGGGCTGGTGACCGACACGCAGCTACAACCGCTGCGCTATAACACCAAGGAGTCACTCCTGAACCCGCATTTTCTGGTGTTCGGGGACCGCAGCGAAGATTGGGGGCGCTACCTATGAGAATGCTCGACCTGCAACGTCTGACCGCCCGGGCGCGGGCGGTCATCGCGATATCGACGCTGGTGCTCGCCCACGGCGCATCGGGCAACGTCGACGAGGCCGACCCACTGTCCTTCGACGACACGCCGCTGGAGGAGGTGTTGCAGTACCCCGACTGGTTCAAACGGAGTTTCCTCGATCTTGACGATGACCTGCGCGAGGCGACCGATGCGGGCAAGACCGGGATCATCGTGTACTTCGGGCAAAAGCGTTGCGCCTACTGCCGGATGCTCATGGAGGTGAATTTCAAGACCCCGGACATCGTCAACTACACCCGCGAACATTTCGACCTGATACCGATAGACATCTGGAGCCCGGAGTCGGTCACGACACCTTCCGGCGAGACCCTCACCGAACGCGAGTACGCCCAGCGCATGGGCACGAATTTCACGCCCTCGCTGATCTTTTACGATGCCGACGGCAAGATCGCCTTGCGTCTGCGCGGCTATTATCCGCCCTACCAGTTCCGCGCGGCGCTCGAATACGTGGCGGGCGGGCACTACCAGCGCGAGGCGTTCCCGGTCTACATGGCACGCGGAGATCAGACGCTGCGCTTCGAACCAGGTGACCTGGTCGAGGAACCGTTCTTCACGCCACCACCGTACAACTTCGACCGCTCGCGATTCGCGGCCGAGTTACCGCTGGTGGTGTTCTTCGAGCAGGGCAACTGCCACGCCTGCGACGTCCTGCATACCCAACCGCTGCATCGCAAGACGGTACGTGCCTTGTTCAACCGTCTCGACAGCGTACAACTCGACATGTGGTCCGATACGCCGCTGATCAAACCCGACGGCAAGCCGTCCACGGCGCGCAAGTGGGCCGAGGAACTGGGAATCTTCTACGCCCCGTCGATTGTGTTCTTCGACGAGCGTGGGAACGAGATCATACGGGTGGATTCCGTGGTCCACTTCTTCCGCCTGCGCAACGTACTCAACTACGTGCTCAGCCGCGGCTACATCACGGAACCGAACTTCCTGCGCTGGAGCGCGCACACCCGTCGACTGCTCGACGATTCCGACGCCTCACCTCAGGAACAGAACGCCGCCAAATAGTCTTCGTAGGCGCTACGCCGCCGGCGCAGCTTCTCGCCCCTGCCGGGCTTATAGCCGCGGCGCATCTGAGCGTTCAGTGCCTCCAGCTGACTGCGCTTCCGTCGACACTGGTAGGCCTTGTCGCTCCGTCCGTTACCCCGACCGCTGCGCGTCTCGCGCGCGCGGCGCGGTGCAGGCGCCCGTCGCTCATCGCGGGCCGCAAGCCATTCGCGCTCACTGGCACGCAGTCCCTGAGCGACCCCCTCAGGCCGCTCGGTCGACAGGGCGATCGGGCTGCCGCAGGGTCGGCCGCTGAACAGCACCTCGCCTGACTCACCCTCGCATCGGTAGATCTCGGCGGCCCGCAGGTCGCCGGACGCATGGAACAACAAGGCAACAACCAGCAATGCGCGCATATTCCCTCCCTGGAACAAGCGTGAAGTGGAGCCGCAAATATACCGGATGAGTTCGCCAAACGGGGCCGCACGGACCATACTGAGGAACGGCACGCCTGTTGCCCGGCAACCGCTGCATTGGGTGGAATCTAAAGCCCGTGCACGACGAGCCGATGGAGTGGGAATGAAACGCCAGCCCCCGGCCGATTGCGACTATGACGTGCAGCAGGAAAACTGCATGCTGCGCGGCCTGTTGCAGACCCTCGGTCGCGATGCGGCGCACAACCAGCAGGTCATGGCGCGCTTTCAGGAACGCGAACTGGCACTGCTGACCGCCGGCAACCTGACCCGCCTGCTCGAACGCCTCACCGAGGGGATGCGCCAGTCTTTTCGCCTCGACAGCGTCAAACTGGTTCTATTGGACCCCTTCCTGGTGCTGCGCGATCTGCTTTCCGGCGACGCTGCCTGCGACCACCGGTTGCTGCGCGACATCGAGCTGTGCACCGACGTGCGCGCGACCCTGGCACGCTTCGACGACCTGCACGCGCCCTGGCTGGGCGCATGGCTCGAACAGCGTGACAAACCGCTGTTCGGGCGCCGGCTGGGTGGCAGCGTGGCCCTGTTGCCGCTGCGCCAGGCCGATGGCCTCGCCGGCTTCCTGTGCCTGGGCAGCCGTGACCCGCAGCGCTTCCAACCCGGACAGGCGACGGATTTTCTCGGTCACCTCGCATGTGTCGCGGCGGTTTGCCTGGAAAATGCCGTCAACCGCGAACGCCTGCGCCTGGCCGGCCTGACCGACAGCCTGACCGGGCTGTACAACCGCCGGCACCTGCAACACCGATTGGAACAGGAAGTCACTCGCGCACAGCGCTATGGGCAGACCCTGTCCTGCCTGTTCGTCGATGCCGACCACTTCAAACAGATCAATGACCGCCACGGCCATGCGGTGGGCGACCAGGTGCTCACCGCACTGGCCCAGCGCCTGCGGGCACGGCTGCGCACCAGCGACCTCCCGACACGTTACGGTGGCGAGGAATTCGCCGTATTGCTTCCACAGACCGACGCACCCAACGCGTTGCGGCTCGCCTGGGAGATCTGTCGCGGTATCGGTAGCGAGCCGGTCGCCCTCGACAATGGCGACAGCCTGACGGTCACGGTATCGATTGGCGTCGCGGAACTCGCAACCCAGGATCGCCGCCCCGCGGCGGCGGCCGGCGAGGCCCTGCTCGGCGCGGCCGATCTGGCGGTCTACGAAGCCAAACAGGCAGGCCGCAACCAGGTGCAGTGCGCACCGCGTGCCGCCTGAGTTTCGGTGCGTGCATCCCCCGCATCGTTTAAAAACGCTATATCAGAACATTATTTTTTGCTAATATAATTGTGGCTAATCGGGAGACGTGTGATGTTGAAGAACCTCGGCAGGGCGTCGGTGATGCTAAGACTCGGCAAGCGAGTCTGCGTTTGCCTGCCGAACAGCCGTCTCAGTGCGGGTCTCCGAGCCAAGATCCGGCCACTCGTCGTGGCCGGCCTCGCCTGCTGGTGCGACAAGGCCCCCGCCGACTGACGCCCCCGACCCACGTGCGGGCTCCCGCCGCCGCTCAGTCGTCGACGAATAGCGCATCGAGGTAGGCGGTTCCACCCAGATTGCGCATCTGCTGCAACACCCATTCCCTGCGGGAAAGCAGGTAGTCCGACGGCGCAGCGACACGGTACCTCACCGGATTCGGCAGCGCCGCAGCGAGCAAGGCCGCCTGGCCCGCGCTCAGACGGTCCGGCTCAACGCCGAAATAGCGTCGACTGGCGGCCGCGACACCGAAGGTCCGCTCTCCGGTCTGGGCGAAGTTGAGATACATCTCGAGGATCCTGCGCTTTGGCCACAGGCCCTCGAGCAATGCGGTAAACCACGCCTCGAGACCCTTGCGCACGAAACTCCGGCCTTGCCACAGGAACAGATTGCGCGCGACCTGCTGACTGATGGTACTCGCACCCCGCAACTGGCCCCCGTCCAGGTGACGCTGCAACGCCGCGGCGATTTCGCGGGTATCGAACCCCCAATGGTCCGGAAACCGCTGATCTTCGGCCGCGACCACCGCCAACGCCATCTGTGGGCTGATCCCGGACAGCGCAACCCAGGATTGATGCTGGGGCTGACCCTCGCTCGCCAGGCGCGACAGCATCACGGCCGAGAGGGGCGGGTCGACCCAGCGAAACGCGGCGACCAGCGCGAGCGAACCGAGCACGCCGACCAACACCGCGCCAAACAGCCACCGCCTCAGGCGACGCAGCGGTGTTCGACGGTCGCGCACCGCCGAGGTGCGCCGCCCGGTCGGCGTGGCCCGGCGGCGGCTCATCCGTGCCTGTCCCCGACGAACAGCGACCATCGCGCCAGGGTCCATGCCGCACCAGGACGGACGTCCGCCGTTCGGGCACACACGCGACGCTTTTGCCGCGAGCGCATCGACAGCCCGGCACCAGCGCTGGACGCCCGGGAAAAAGACCGGGCCGTCGGCCGGTCGCCCCGGGCATCGGCGGACTCCAGATTGATCGACGCGCTTCGCATGCCCTTGACCTCAGAAACGGATCACCGCCTCGCCGGCGTGTTCGATCCAACCGTGGATCATGTGTCGCGTGTTATGCGCCGCTGCACATCTCCCGTCGCGACCGATCGCGATCACCCCACCCTGACCCTGCAGACGCGCGCCCAGCGACTCGATGGCCGCTGCCACCGCCACACGCACGTCCTGACCCGCCAGCTCGATGCGGTCGGCGATGTTCTTGGCCAGCACGCTGCGCATGAAGTCCTCTCCCCGGCCGGTCGACGAAACCGCACAACTGCTGTTGTCGGCATAGACGCCCGCGCCGATCAACGGCGAATCACCCACCCGACCGACGTGTTTGTTGACCATGCCGCCGGTCGACGTCGCCGCGGCCAAGTCGCCTCGCAGGTCGCGCGCTATCGCACCGATGGTGCCGTGCGGGGGTTCGCCCGCCACCAGATCGGGGTTCTGCTCAGCCGCCTGCCGGCGCACGCGCTCGAGCTGTGCGACGCGCGCCGGCAGCTGAAAATAGCGATCGTCGATCCGTGGCACACCACGCTCGGCGGCGAAGCGCAAGGCGCCCTCGCCAGCCAGCAGCACGTGCCCGCTGTGCTGCATCACCAGGCGCGCAAGTCGTATCGGGTTGCCGATGTGGCGGACTGCGGCAACCGCCCCCGCAGCGAGATCGCGTCCATCCATGATCGCCGCGTCCAGTTCGGCGTAGCCCGATGCATTGAGCACCGAACCACGGCCGGCGTTGAACAGCGGATCGTCTTCCAACTGTGCGGCGCACTCCTCGACCACGTCCAGGGCCGAGGCGCCGGCGTCGAGCAAGGTACGACCGTGCACCAGCACCTGCGTGATCGCCAGACGATAGGGTGCCGCCGTGTGCGCATCCTCCAGTTCGTCCAGCGAACCGGCGCCTCCATGGATCATCAGCGAGAACCCGCGAACATCGTTGCGCAACGATCAGACCCTCCACGCGACAGTGCCACCGCACCCAGACTCTGTGAACCGGCGTCGGCAACACACGCACATCGGCAACGGGGCCCGGAAAGCGGCTGCGTCCACACCGCGCGACATCATCCGGTGTCGGCCGCGTGTCCACCCAGACCAATCACGAAGCGATGCTTGCCGCTCGCGGTACGGGGGATCCGGTCCAGGTAGTTCACCGCGAAGTTCACCCGGGGGTCAACGTCTCGCTGCAGTGCCGCGCGGATCGCCCCCACCCGGCTATCGGGCAGGCGCCTCTCGCCCTCCAGGTTCAGCGCGATGCAATCCACGGCGGTCTGCACCCATTGGTAGCGCCGTATCTCGCTGCTCCCGTACAAGAGACGATTGAAATACGCCGGATGAAGACGCCGACCGTCCGGCGTGACGATCAGGTCATTGTGCCGGCACACCTCGGTCCGCATCAGTGGAAAGGGCAGCCCGCAGTCGCATTCCGTATCCAGCAAACGCCCGGTATCACCCACGTCGTAACGGATGAAGGGCATCAGCCGGTTGGTCAACGACGTCACCACGAGACGATCCTGGCCGTCGATCACGACCGATTCCAGCCGCACCATGTCGCTGAACACATGCATGTTGCCGGCTCGGCATTCCCAGGCGATATTCGGGACTTCGCGGCAGCCGTATTGGTCGAATACCTGGCAGCCGAACGCCTGCTGCATCAGTTCACGCTGCCAGGCCTGCAGCGGTTCGGCCGTCGAATAGACGCCAATCAGCGATCGCGGTACGGCCAGTCGGTTGTCGACCACGAAGCGGGCGAGCTCGGCGAGCACCGAGGCATAGCCGTACAGCAGCACCGGCCGCCAGTCGCTGACCGTCTGTGCCCAGGTGCGCAGACGGTCAGGGCTCAACTCGAATGCCGCGAGGGTCTTCTCGGCATCCAACAACCGGTTTCCGCGGTGCGCGAACACACCGCCACTTGCGGCGTCGCGTTCCGCACCCCAGAGGTACAGAACCTTCTGACCCGGCCTCCATCCCGACATCATGAAGCCGCGCATCATGCCGGCGAGCATCAGCTCGTGCTTTGCGTCGTCGTAGTAGAAGGTCATCGGCGTCCCCGTCGACCCCCCGGTATGACCGACCTTCACCTGGTCCCGATCCACCTCTCTCGCCAACATCGCTTGCCGATCGCGGACGACATCGGCACGCGTCAGCAGCGGCAGCGTTTCTGGATCGATGGGGTGCGTACCAGCACCCACGCGGCCTGCAAAGCGCCGGGCGTAGTAATCGGTGTGCGTGGCGGCAAACCGGACGATCGCAGAGAAATCCTCCTGCTGACGCCGCGACAGCCGCTCGCGATCGAGGCGCTGCTGGGCGAGCAACTGGCGCAGAAGGCGGAAGCGTTCGGGACGGTCGCGTCGCTGTGCCCAAAGACGCAGCAGCCGCATCTCAGCGGGCCGCCACACGCAAGCGACGCAGCGCCTGCTGCCAGGCCGCCTGCGCATCCGGCAGGCCGATGATGGCCTGGGCCTGACGTGCATGCCAATGGCGCCTGATCTGCGGCGACTCGATGCGCGACCGACCCGCCGCATCGCGACCGAAATTCCGCCGTATACCCCGGAGAAATGCACCGAACAGCGGTACCGCCGCAGCGCTCGCGGGGGCGCTGTGCCACCAGCGCGCGGGATCATCCAGGCACTGCGACAACACCTCCAGGCGCGCTTCGATCTTCGCCTGCTTGTCGGCGTACCGGGTGCGCAACTCTGCATCGACCTCTTGCAGGGTGCTCTCCACGTGTGAACGACTCGGGCGCGCACCGGGAAAGCCCTGCTCGACCAGGCGCTGGATAGAGAACAGCATCACATCGCCGTAGAACTGACGCTCGAACTCGTCGCTGAGATCGGTGTTGGACTCGCCGACGACCACGCCCGGTCGGAACTCCGACGCACCGGTCAGCGAACGGGTGCGCCGATGCAGCATCGGGAGGTTTGCCGAGACGAACCCACCGGACAACGCGGCCTGCATCAGTCGACCCATGGTCGGCCCGGACATTCGCAGGCGCAACGGCGCGAACGGGATGAACCAATCCAGGGCATCGGCCGAAAACACGTAGTTACCGGTGTACACGGTACGTGCCGGAACCACCGACCGGGACACCTCCTGATATTGGTACCAGGTGACACGCGTCGCGTGTTCGCCGTGAAAGAAGCTGTCGAGGCGTTGTGCAAACTCGGCGAAACACTCTGCGTTGCTTGGCTTCTCCGACAAAGTGCAGTGATAGCGGTACGCCGTCTGCTCGCCGCGAAACCCGAACAACTCGGCCATGTCGTGGTAGGCCGCCTCCCCCGAACCACGGACCTCGGGCTGCGGTTGCCGGTAGCCATCATCGGCGGAACACCGCGCCATCTGCTCGACAAACGCCGTGACATCGTCGAGAAAATTGCCGGCCATCACCGCCGGCGACACGGGCGGGTCACCGACCACCTTGCCGGTCAGTACCTTCACCCCCCCGTCGGCGAAAATCCGGTCGAGCTCGAACAGGTAGTTGATCGCTGCGACCCGACGACCACCGTCTGGCGTCGCGAGCTGTACCGCGAACAACTGATCGGCGTCGATCGTATAGAACAACAGGCGTTGAGCAGGACGCTGGGCATGCATCTCGGCCAATCGCAGGTAGGCGATGTTGCGCATCATCGCCTGTCCCTTGTGACCGAATGCATTCGGCGCATGGTGGCCGATGACTCCACCGAGATCGAGATCGGCGAGGCGATCCAGCAACGCCAGTTGTTCGGCGATACCGAAATACTCGACATCGAGACCCGCATCGCTGAATTCCCCGGCAGTGGCGCGCTGCCGTTCACAGTGCTCTGCATTGGCCGAATCATCGGCCAGCAGCACCGAGACCTTGCGGTAACGTCCTGCCTGCATTCCGCCATAGCCGTACAGGCGGCATTGCTCGAGCAGGCTGCTCAGACAGTCGCGCAGATGCCCCGGGCTGTCGGCAACCGGGATAAGGATCACGAAGTGGTGGCGCCGGTCGTCACCCCGTGCGGCGATCAGTCGCTCCAGTTCGCGATACGCCGACTGGTAGGCCAGCAGCGGCTGTTCGCCGACGCCGTCGCGCCACAACGCACGCTCCAGCTGTTCGATGTGCGCCCGTTGCGCCGTGATCCGCTCGACGGTGGTCTGCATGGCGGCAGCGTCAACGCGAAGACAGGTAGTGTGGAAACGCCTGCTTGTCGAGCGGGATCTCGATCAGATTGATCGCAGCGCGCAGATCGGCGGTGGCGAACAGCGCCTCGATCGCCGCTTCGTCGGCGACGCGATAGTGCTGAATGCCGAACGAACGCGCGAGCCAGGCGAAATCCGGATTCACGAAATCACAATCGATGTAACGTTCGCCATAGAGTTGAAACTGATTTTTGCGGATCAGGCCCATGGTCGCGTTGTTGATCACGACGATGTTCAACGGAATGCCGTAGTTGACTGCCGTCATGATCTCCATGCAGCACATCTGGAAACCGCCGTCGCCCAGGATCGCAAACACCGGGCTGTCGGTGGCGTGAAAGCGTGCACCGATCGCCGCGGGTATCGCGTGCCCGAGCGACGAGATACCGGAATTGGGAAAGTAGTGGTTGCTGTCGGACACGTCGAAATAATTCTGCGCAAACACGATGTTGTCGTCGAAGACCATCGCATCGTGCGGAAACCGTCGGGCGAGCGCGCGGTAGAACCCGGCGATCAGGGCGAACCGCGATTCATCGGCGACTCGTCCCGGCACGCTGTCATCCGGATCGGTCGTCAGACCCTCGCGGTGATCGGCCAGCTCGGCCAGGGATTTCGGCCGTGCGCCCTCATCGCGCAACCGGGCCAGCAACTCGGTCAGCACCTGGTGGATATCGCCCTGGATCGCCAGATCCGGTTTGAACACCCGGCCGAGTTGGGCCGCGTCCCGATCGACCTGCGCCACACGTTTGCCGTCCAGTAGCTCGTCGGACCACAGGTAACTGGTGCGTTCGTTGAACCCGGCACCGAGGAAGATCACCAGGTCGGCGTGCTCCACGATGTACTGACGGGCGGTACCGTTCGAGGTCACGCCCAGGCATCCGAGCGCGAGATCGGAATCTTCGGCGACCACCCCCTTGCCCTTCAGGCTGGTCGCTACCGGGATACCCAAGCCCTCACTCAACCGCGAGACCGCCGCGCGCGCACCCGCCTTGATGCATCCGTAGCCGGCGATGATCACCGGGTTGCGGGCCTGTTCGATCAGATCGGTGAGCGCGGCGACCGGTCCGGCGAGCGCGCCGCGATGATCGATCGCCACCGGGAAGTGCACCTGGTCGAGCACATCTTCGTCGACTGTCTCTTTCTGCACGTTGAACGGGATGCTGAGCAGTACGGGTCCGGGTTGGGCCGCGAACAGCGCCTGGGTGGCCTGGTTCAGCACCTGCACCAGGTAATCGGTACGCTCGATCAGCTTGCGGTAGCGCGTAATACCGCGGAACAACTCTGCCTGGTCGATCGCCCCACCTTCGCCTGAACTCTCCTGCAAACCGCCACGCCCGAAGATGTAGGTCGACGTCTCGCCGGTAACCACCAGGACCGGTAGCTGCTCCGCGTACGCGTTCGCGATTCCGGTGACCAGGTTGGTGGCGCCGGGACCTGCGGTGGCGATGCAGGCGGCAACCTGGTGCGACACCCGCGCAAAGCCACCGGCCATGAACGAAGCCCCCTGCTCGTGCTTGACCAGGACCGTCCTGATCGGCGACGCGTAGAGACCGTCATAGATCGGCAGCACATGGGCGCCAGGCATGCCGAATACCACCTCGATACCGAGGCGTTGCATGAAGCGCACGATGAGTTCGCTGACGGGTATCTGCATGGTGTTATCGCTGAATCGGTCACCACCGGGACTGGCAGACCGACAGGAGCGGAGAACCGCCGGTCGCCGGCGACCGGCAGGTCATACGGATGGCGCGCCGGGCGCGCTGCATTCTGTCGATAGAGACTGCACAGCTGCGCCGGCGCCCTGCCGGATATCGTCCGATCCTGAACGGCCCCGCTCAGGCACCCGCGCCCATCGTCATGTGAATCTGCTGCACCACGACCGGATGCAAACCGGTACGCTCGGCGAGCTGCTCGAGATACTGGCGTTCCGCCGCGGTGTCCACCTCGATCGCCAACAGCGATGCGGCATACACCTGTGCCGCCACCTCCTCGTTGGGGATCTCGGCGACGAACTCCCGCAGATCCAGGGGGCGCCGCATCTCGGCCAGGACCCACTGCTGTGCATCATCGTCGAGACCGGATTCACGCAGCTTGCCGACGATCTTCTGCGCCTCCTCGCGGCTGATCTCACCATCCGATTTCGCCGCATTGATCATGCCTTTGAGCACCAGTTCCGCGGTCTTTTCGAGGGCCTGTTCCTGTTCGCGGTTGGCCGGCGGTTTCAGGCCCAGCGGCAGATCGCCACCCGACCAGCGCGCATCGGTCAGTCCCTGGGTGCCCTGTCCACGGCTCAACAGCGCCTTCATCGCCACGCTCGCGAGCATGGCCAAGGCAC
Source organism: Chromatiaceae bacterium (assembly GCA_024235395.1). Lineage (NCBI taxonomy): Bacteria > Pseudomonadati > Pseudomonadota > Gammaproteobacteria > Chromatiales > Chromatiaceae > Chromatiaceae bacterium. The sequence continues at coordinate 830,145 of JACKMK010000003.1, read as the reverse complement.
CGCCACCGAGCGCGCCCTTCACAGAATCACCGCCGCCGCCCAGCAGTCCGCCCAGGATCGCGCCGATGCCGCCGGCCTTCGCGGGACTCGCCGCGGCGCCGCTCAATCCACCCTGCAGGATGTCCCGCAAGCCCCCGAACAGGTCGCCACCGCCCTGACTGCCACCCATGCCCGGAATGTTCAGACCACCTCGTTGCAGGTTCTCGAGCGCGCTGCCGATACGGCGATTGCCCGACGACGCCATCGAGTTCTGCAGAAAGGCACCAATCAAGTCACCGAAGTTCGCCATCCCATCTCTCCTGTTCAATTCGTTGTCGGCAGACTGCCGGACGGCGGCCCGCGCTTCCAAATAGAATGTGGTCCCGGCGGACGGCACTGGCGCAGCAAGATCCTTCCGCACCGCGACGAGGACGCGCCATGATAACCGCTTGCGGCGGGACCGCCGACCTATCGCGTTTGTGCGGCGCGGTGCAGTTCGAGTAACACGCGCACCAGATCGGGATGATCGAACTCGCGCCCGCCGATTGCACGATAGGCAATCCGGCCGTCGGGGGCGACGACGACCGTCGTCGGCAGGCCCTGGACCCGCCAGGGCCCGGAGGTGACGAGATGCTCGTCGAGCAAGATCGGGAAGCCCGGTGGCGGGTCGAGGGTCGCGACGAATGCCGCTACCGCGTCGCGGTCTTCGCCGACGTTTACCGCCAGCACGACCACTTCTTCATCCGCCGTCGCACGGTCGAGCCGTTCCAGGGACGGCATCTCGCGGCGGCACGGCGGGCACCAGGTCGCCCAGAAATTGACGACCACCACCCGGCCACGTAAGGCCTCGAGGCCATTGATGCCAGGTGGGAAACCGGGCAGCGCGAGCGCCGGTGCCGTTTCGCCGGAATCCACCGGTGTCAGCTGATGCGACAGGGGCGGCGGCTCAGCCGCGGGCGCGACGGAACAGACGAGGCACATCGCAAGAACGATTCGCAAAAACCGCGTCATCGGGCGATCGCCGAGGTCTTTGCCTGACACAGCGCGATCAGGTCGGCTGGCGCGATCTCGATATCCAGTCCGCGCCGCCCGCCGCTGACGAAGATCGTCTCAAAGGCGCTGGCGCCCAGATCGACCACGGTGGGCAGACGGCGTTTCTGACCCAGTGGACTGATGCCACCGACCACGTAACCGGTAATCCGCTCTGCATGCACGGGATCGGCCATCTCCACCTTCTTGACACCGCATGCCGCCGCCATCGCCTTGAGATCCAGTTGGGCATCGACAGGGACAACGGCGACCGCGAGCGTACGGTCGTTGCCGTTCAAACGGACCAACAGCGTCTTGAACACGCGCCGCGGTTCGAGACCGAGCGCCTCGGCCGCCTCCAATCCGTAACGCGTGTTTGCCGGATCATGCTGGTACTCGTGGACCTCGATCCTGATCCCGGCCGACTGTGCCGCGCGGATCGCCGGGGTCATCGCCGGTCCTTGATCTCGATGCCGCGGTCGCGCAGCTTGCGGTACAGATGGGTGCGCTCCATGCCCGCCTCCTCGGCCATCTGGCTGACGTTGCCGCCATGCTTTTCCAACTGGTATTCGAGATACGCCTTTTCGAAGGCATCGCGTGCGTCGCGCAGCGGCTGGTCGAACGATACGCCGGGGATGCCGGCAGTCCCGCTGGCCGCCTGCACGGCGCCTATCCCGGCCTCGACTTCGCCCGCGCTGATCTCGTCCCCGCTCCCCAGGATCAGCACGCGCTGCACCAGGTTCTTGAGCTCGCGGATATTGCCGGGCCAGGTGTGATTGCGCAGCACGTTCTGCGCAGCGATCGAGAAACGCCGATAGGGCAGTTTGTCCTGTTCCACCAGGCGATCGACAGCGCTGTCCAGCAACTCGGGGATGTCTTCGCGATGCTCTCGCAGCGGCGGCACGACCAGCGGTACCACGTTCAGTTGATAGAACAGGTCCTCGCGGAACTTGCCCTCCTCGACCGCACGGTGCAGATCACGCTGGGTCGCCGCGATCACCCGGACGTCGATGTTGACCGGCGCCGAACCACCGACACGCATAAAGGATCCCGTGTCCAGCGCCCCGACCAGCTGTGCCTGGACCTCGAGGTCCATGTCGGCGACCTCGTCGAGAAACAGCGTGCCACCGGCCGCCTGTTCGAGCCGGCCGTACTGGATATTGCCGTCCTTCTCGCTGCCGAACAGCTCCAGGGCCGCGTTGCCCTTGCTGATCGCCGATACCGCGACATCGATGAAGGGTCGGTCGCGGCGTGGGCTGTGCGCATGCAGGTAACGTGCGAACGTCTCGCGTCCGCTGCCGGGCTCGCCGGCGATCAGCACCCAGCTGTCGTGTTGCGCGACCCGCTTGACCTGTTCGCGCAACCGCTGCATCACCGCGCTGCGGCCGATCGGCTCGATCACCGGCGATGCACGCCGTTTGAGGCCGACGTTTTCCTGCGCCAGTCGGTCCGCCTCCAGGGCGCGCCCGACAGTCAGCAACAGCTTGGCCAGCGACAGCGGCTTCTCGAGGAAATCGTAGGCGCCGAGCCGGGTCGCCTCGACCGCGGTCTCGACCGTGCCGTGCCCGGACATCATGATCACCGGGCACGGCAGGCCACGCCCGTCCGCCCATTCCTTGAGCAGGCTGATGCCATCCAGGTCCGGCATCCAGATGTCGAGCAGGATCAGGTCCGGCCGGCGGTCACGCATCGCCTGACGCGCCGCGGCCGCGTGTTCGGCGGTCGCGACGCTGTAGTTCTCGTCCTCGAGGATGTCGCGCACCGATTCGCGGATATCCGGCTCATCGTCGACGACCAGGATGTGCGGCGCGCTCATCGGGCCCCTCCCTCGCCGGCTGCATCCACGGGGGGTTCGCCGGACGTGTCACCCGACTGCGCCATCGCCGGCAGACGCAGCATTACCCGACCGCCGCCGGCGGCCTGATTCTCCGCCTGCACCACGCCACCGTGGTCGGTGATGATGCGCTTGACGATCGCCAGACCCAGCCCGGTGCCCTTGGTCTTGTTGGTCACATAGGGCTCAAACACCTGGTCGAGCAAACCGACGTCGAATCCCGGCCCATTGTCGCTCACTGCGATCTCCACAAAATCGTTCCCCTCTTTCTTGCCCGTGGTGCTGCTGACGACGATCCGCCCGTCTTCGCCGGCGGCCTCGAGCGCATTCTTGAGCAGATTGTGCATCACCTGGCGCAGCCGCACAGGATCGGCCTCGATCGCCAGCCCGGGCGCACCGAGATCCATGACCACCTGCTGCGGATTGCCTTCGTAGAGCGCGATGACCTCGCTGAGGAAATCGTCGACCGGCAATGGCGCGAGCTGCAGTTTGCTCGGTTTCGCATAATCGGAAAAATCGTTGACCATGGCCTTCATCGCCTCGACCTGCTGCACGATGGTGTGCGTCGCACGATCCAGGACCTTGCCGTCCTCCGGCGCCATCTTGCCGAGATACTTGTGGCGCAGCCGTTCCGCCGACAGCTGGATCGGGGTCAACGGATTCTTGATCTCATGCGCCAGGCGCCGGGCCACTTCGCCCCAGGCCGCATCGCGTTGCGCCTTGACGAGCTCCGTGATGTCGTCGAACACCAGCACGTGGCCGGTCGCGCCGCCGCCATCGGAATCGAGCGTCGAGTGCCTGCACAGCAGGGTCTGCCGCCCGCCACCACGGTACAGCGTGATCTCGTCCCGTCCCTCGCGCACGCCTGTGTCCAGCCCGGAGACGATGCGCTCGACGAACGGCCGCAGCGCCTCGCTGCGCATGCCCAGCACGCGCAGGTCCTTGCCCTCGAGCTCACCCATCGCGAGGCCGAGGATCTGGTCGGCGGCGCGGTTGGCCGTCTGTATGCGCCCGTCGGAGTCGACCGCCATGACCCCTGTCGACAGGCCGGCGAGGACCGTCTCCAGGTAATTGTGTTGTGCCTGCAGCTTGTGCCGACTCTCCTCGAGCGCATTGCGTGCCCGTGCAATTCGACGCGTCATCGCGTTGAACGACGAAACCAGAAACCCGATCTCGTCCTCGGCGCGCGGCAACGGCAGCTGCTTGTCGTAGTCGCCCTCCGCGACCGCGCGGGTGCCCTCCGCGATATCGCTGATCGGCTGTACCAGTCGGCGTGCGGTATACACCGCGGCCCAGGCGGCGCCGAACAGGCTGAGCATCAACACCAGCGCCAGACTCAGCGCGAACGTGAACTTGATCTGCGATCGCATATAGGCACGCGTGCGGTAGACCTCGTACGCGTCCTGTACGTTCCTGCTCAGTTCGCTCAACGACTCGGGAACGGGGTACAGCGCCTGCAACACGAAACCACGCTGCTGTCGGTCCAGTACCAGGCAGCGCACCAGCAGTCGACCGTCCTGCCCGTTCGCGACACCGACGTAGTTCTCCCCGCCGATCACCTGCTGCACTATCCCGCTGTCGGGCGGTGTCGGGACAAGTATCTCGGGGTTGGCATGACTCATCGCAAGGACCTTGCCCTGCGTCGTGAACAGGGTCAGCTCGAAGGCCCCGGACGAGTCACGCATCGCATTGATCGCCAGTGCGGTCGCGGTCTTCGAGGTGTCCTCGATTTCACCCAGCAGATTTTCCGTCATTTTCAGCCGTTCGCGCTTGTGCAGGTCGAGCGAGAGCTTGCTCAACGTCAGCGCATCCTCCATTGCGCGATCGACTTGCAGGTCGAACCAACTGTCGATGCCGTGAGAAAGAAACCGGGTCGAGAAGAAATACACCACGCTGACCGGGATCAGCGCGATCAACAGGAACGACACCGACAGCCGCGCGCTGAGCCGCGAGCCGGCCACCCGCCGACGGTAGTCGCGCAGCAACTGCCACAGGTTCCAGCCGACGAGTGCGAACAGCAACGTCAGGCCGACCACGGTGAACAGCAGAAGCGGGATGAACCAGCGTCCGAGTTCGTCGGATCGCTGCAGCGAGGCACTGATCAGATGCAGTGACGCCAACAGCAGCAGGACCAGCAAGCCGGCCGCCAACGCATTGACGCGTCTGCTGTTCATGGCCGCAGGCGCCACTCCCAAGGCTCGCTGGCGACCCACCAGTCGCGCTGCAGATAAGCGGTCGGGCGCATCGGCAGCGGCAGCGCCTCGATGTCCAGGCGCACCTCGAGCCGTACCAAATACTCCTCGTCCAGATCGAGCCGTGAACGCTCGACGACCGGCATCGCGACGATATTGCCCAGGGTCCGCAATGCCGCATCGCGGGTCGCGAACGACAGCCGCTCGTCACCTATCAGGTTGCGCAGTTCGTAGAGCCCCGACAGCGGGCGGTACACCAGCACGGTGCGCAGCCGGTGCTCGACCACATCCGGCTCCCATACCCAGGCGTCCGCACGCCGCATCTGCACGTGCGTCTCGAACGTCAGTGGCACACCGTTCTGCAGTGCCTCGGATACCGTATCGTTGAGATCGAAGGTAATGTCCGCATCGAGCAGGATGCGGCCATCCTCGCTGAGGGTCAGGGCGACACGACGGAAATCGACCTCCTCGGCGAACAGCGCTGCAGGCAGGCAACACAGCAGCAACACAGCGATGGTCCGTGCAACTCGTTTCATACTTCAGGCGCCCGACGCCTTGATCAGCGCGGCGTAATAAAATCCGTCCGTGTCGTCGATCCCCGGGAGCAACTGTACACCTTTGCCACTGCGGCTTCCGGGACCGAGCGGCAACTCCACCGCGCGTGCATCGCCGTGGCGTGCGCAGAACCCCTCGATCTGGTCCGCGTTCTCGACCGGCAGCAATGAACAGGTCACGTACAGCATGCGACCACCGGGACGCAGCAGCTCCCACAAGGCGTCGAGAATGCGTGCCTGGCGGGCCACGAGCGCCGGGACGTCGGCAGCGCGCCGCAGCAGACGAATATCCGGGTGGCGGCGCATCACGCCGACTGCACTGCAGGGCGCATCGACCAGGATACGCTCGTAGGTGCGCCGGCCCCACGGCGTGTTGTCGGGTTGGGCTGCATCGCCGACCTGAAGTTCCGCGTGCCGACCGGCGCGCTGCAGGTTCTCGGCGACCCGGTCCAGGCGTTGTTTGTCGATGTCCAGTGCCGTCAACTGCAGATCCGCAGCGTGCTGCAGCAGGTGTAGGGTCTTGCCGCCGGGCGCCGCACAGGCATCGAGTACGCTTTGTCCGGGTTGCAGATCCAGAAACGGCGCCGCCAGTTGCGCGCCGGCGTCCTGCACCGAGACACGCCCGGCGCCGAACCCCGGCAGCCGATCGACCGACGTGGGCTCATCGAGCACCAGCGCGCTGGGCACCTGTGGATGAGGGCGCCCGCTCAGGCCGGTCGCCGCCAGCTCCTGCGCGTATTCATCACGCCCCGACTGCACGAGATCCACACGCAGCGTCATCGGCGGACGCGCCTGCAGCGCATCCAGGATCGCGCCGAGCTGTTCCGGCCAGGCATCAGCGAGTGCCTCGTACAACCAGTCCGGTTGTGCGTGACGCACCGCGGGATCGACATCGACCGCCGCGGCCAGCGCCTGATGGTCGCGCTGCAGGCCGCGCAATACGCCATTGACGAGCTTGCTCGCCCACCCCTTGCCCAGTGCGCGGCTCGCTTCGACGGTACTGGAGATCGCCGCGTGCGCCGGTACCCGGCTGTACAGCAGCTGATAGGCACCCACCAGCAACAGCGCTTGGAGATCGCGGTCCTTGGACTTCAGCGGCCGCTGCAGGCGGCGCGCGACCAGCGCATCCAGGCGCCGGTACCAGCGGCACACGCCGTAACTCAATTCGGCCGCCAGCGCACGGTCGCGGGGCTCCAGCGCCGCCGCGGTCTCGCTCAACACACTGTCGAGAGAACGACCTTGGAGGACCGCCACCACATTGCGTGCCGCGGTCGTGCGCGGATCAGCCAAGCACGACGCCCTGGATGGGGTGTGCATTGATGAAGTCGCTGGCGCTCATCGCGCGTTTGCCGGGTAGTTGCAGCTCGGTGATACGCAGCAGTCCGTCACCCGTGGCCACGTCGATACCGGCCCGCCCGGCATTCATGACGACACCCGGGCTACCGCCCACACCGCTGATCGCGCGTGCGCGCCAGATGCGCAGGTTCGCGTCCTCGAACACCGTCTGCGCCACCGGCCAGGGATTGAATGCGCGCACTTGGCGCTCAATGTCCGGCGCCGGCCGTTGCCAGTCGATCCAGGCCTCCGCCTTGTCCAGCTTTTTCGCGTAGCACGACTGCGCATCGTCCTGCGGTTGCGGCACCAGGCTTCCATCCAGGATGCCGGGCAGCGCCTTCATCAGGGCCGCGGCGCCCAGATCGGACAGGCGATCGTGCAGGCTGCCTGCCGTATCGTCCGGCGAGATATCGGTCTCCTCGACCAGGTACATGGGCCCGGTGTCGAGACCCGCCTCCATGCGCATGATCGTGACCCCGGTGGTGCGGTCACCGGCCAGCACCGCGCGCTGTATCGGCGCGGCACCGCGCCAACGCGGCAGGATCGACGCGTGGATGTTCACGCAGCCCAGGCGCGGCGCATCGAGCACCTGCGTCGGCAGCAACAGGCCATAGGCGACCACGACCATCAGGTCGGCTTGCAGGCCGCGCAATTCGGCGATCGCCTGTGGATCCTTGAAATTGGGTGGCTGGTAGACCGCAATGCCGGCATTGGCCGCGACCTCCTTGACCGGACTCGGGCTCAGCTTACGACCGCGACCTGCCGGCCGGTCGGGCTGCGTATAGACCCCGACGACCCGGTGCTCCGACGCCAGCAATGCCCGCAGCGGCGGGACCGAAAAATCGGGGGTACCTGCAAACAGGATGCGATGGGAATCGGTCATCTTCGGCTCTGATCGAGGAATCGGGTTCGGCAATACAGGGGCGGCGGCGACTGCTGCGCCTTCGGACGCTCAGATGGCGCGGCGCTTGGACGGCTTTTCGCCCCCCTGACGCGCTTCTTTTTCGAGCTTCTTGCGGATCCGCTGGCGCTTGAGGTTCGACAGATAATCGACGAACAATTTGCCGTCGAGGTGGTCGATTTCGTGCTGAATGCAGACCGCCAGCAGCCCGTCGGCCTCCATTTCGAAGGCGTTGCCGTCACGGTCGAGTGCACGCACGCGCACGCGCTCGGCGCGCTGCACCGTCTCATAGACACCGGGCACCGACAGACAACCCTCGTCCATCTCCTCCTCGCCGACGCGCTCGATGATCTCCGGGTTGACCAACGCCAGCGGCTGGTTGCGTTCGTCGGACGTGTCGATCACGATGACCCGACGCGGATCGTTGACCTGGATCGCGGCCAGACCGATCCCCGGTGCCTCGTACATGGTCTCGAACATGTCATCGATCAACCGACGCACCGCATCGTCGACCTGCACGACCGGTTGAGCGATATTGCGCAGCCGGGAGTCAGGGAAATGCAGGATGTCGAGGATCGCCATGGTGTCTCTCGTGTTCTGGTAGTCGCGGTCGAACAATGACCGCCAGACGCCTGTTTGGTCTAAGATTTCAGCAAAAATTCAACGGCGCCGACCGGTCGGCCTAAAGAGTAGACCGATTCAGGCCGTAAATAATACCGCAAACCGCCATAGTTGACCGATTGGAAGTCGTCATTGCACCAAGGGAATCCCATGTTAAAAGCCTGCAAAAGTCTGATTCTGCTGCTGTCTTGCGCCCTGGCGGTACCGCTGGCGCTAGCCGACGACCTGCTGCGCGCGGACCATCCGACGCACTACACAGTGGTCAAGGGGGATACGCTGTGGGACATCGCCGGCCGTTTCCTGCGCAGCCCGTGGCGCTGGCCGGACATCTGGTACGTGAATCCGCAGATCGCGAACCCACATCTGATCTATCCCGGCGACCAGCTGGACCTGGTGTATGTGGACGGCAAACCGCAGTTGCGACTGCGTCGCGGCCCGCTGAAACTGTCACCGAACGTCCGCGCAACCCCGTGGGACGGTGCCATTCCGACGATCCCGGTGGACGCCATAGCGCCGTTCCTGACAAGGCCCTATGTGCTCAGTCAGGATGAAGCGGACAAGGCGCCGTACGTGGTCGATTTTGCCGACGAGCACATTCTCGGCGGCCCCGGTATCAAGGCCTATGTGCGCAGCATCCCGAACGACGAGCCCTCGAAGTACGAGATCGTGCGCCCCGGGGGGGCCTACAAGGACGCCGAGACCGGCGAGATCCTCGGCTATGAAGCGATCTATGTGGGCACTGGAGAACTGCAGCGCACCGGCGACCCGGCGACGCTGTTCATCAACTCGACCGAACTCGAGGTGGTGATCGGCGACCGTGTGATCGCGGCCGGCGAGGAAAAGGCGACCGCAAACTTCACTCCTCACGGGCCACCGGCACCGCTTGAGGGCAGTATCATCTCGGTGCTGAACGGCGTCAGCCAGATTGGCCAGTACAACGTCGTGGTGGTCGATCGCGGGTCGGCGGACGGCCTGGACCCGGGCACGGTGCTGCGCGTCGACCAGCGTGGCGAGACCATCCGCGACGTGGTCACCCCGGATTCGCGCGATACCGTCAAGCTGCCGGACGAGGAAGCCGGCCTGCTGATGGTGTTCCGCACCTTCGAACGGGTAAGCTTCGGGTTGATCCTGCACGCCACCCGTGTCATGCATGTCGAGGACCGCGTTCGCAGTCCCTAGACGCCGGCAGGACGCAACAACCCCGGAGGTTGAATGGACTCAACCCCAACCGATGAAGCCGCCGCCTGGTGCGCACTGCTGCGCGCGCCCGGCGTCGGTTGTCAAACCCTGAACCCACTGCTCGCCTCGACCCGCAGTGCGCGCGAACTGGTCGAGCGGCCTCCGCCAAACCTGCCGGACGCGTTGCGCACCTACCTGCGCGCACCGGACTGGCGTGGTGCCGAAGCCGACATGCGGTGGCTCGAACAGCCGCGCAACCACCTGCTGACAATCGTCGACCCCGCCTATCCGGTGGCGCTGCGCAGCCTCGGCAACCCGCCCAGCGCACTGTTTCTGCACGGCGACCCGGAACTGCTGACGCTCCCACAGACCGCAATCGTCGGCAGCCGAAACCCGAGTGCCGGCGGCCGGCAGACCGCGCACGACTTTGCGGCCTTTCTGGCCGCTGCCGGGCTGGTCGTATCGAGCGGCCTGGCAACCGGGATCGACGCGGCCGCACACAGGGGCGCACTTGACGCCGACGGGCTGACCCTGGCGGCGACCGGTACCGGCCTGGACCGCGTCTACCCGGCCGGCAACCGCGCGCTGGCCCACGACATCGCGCTGAATGGCCTGCTGGTGTCTGAGTTTCCGACCGGCACCCCACCGCTGCCCGGCAATTTCCCGCGCCGCAACCGCATTCTGGCCGGACTCAGCCTCGGCACCCTGGTGGTCGAAGCCGCCCTGCACAGCGGGTCGCTGATCACGGCACGCATCGCGGCCGAGACCGGGCGCGAGGTGTTCGCGATCCCCGGGTCGATCCACAATCCCCTGGCTCGGGGGTGCCACGCGCTGATCCGCGAAGGGGCCCGTCTGGTCGAACGCGGCGAAGACCTGCTCGAGGAACTCGCGCCGCTGCTCGCGCACACCGGATTCGACCTGCACACGGCGCCGGTTGCGACGCCAGCGGCATCTTCCACGGACGATCCGCAGCACCGGGCGCTGCTCGAGGCACTCGGCCATGCCCCGGCAACCACCGACGCACTGGTCGAACGAACCGGGTTCCCGGCCGCGGAAGTCTCGTCAATCCTGTTGTTGCTCGAATTGCAGGGTCATGTATCATCGGCTCCAGGTGGACTGTTCACACGAGTTGGATTAAGCCGAGAGTGAACCCATATCCCGCCGTAATCGGCCAACCACCGGGACGCTCCCCGCTGTCCTTTCAGGCCTCCCATTCCCCTTCAGGAAGACTGCCGTGAACGAAAACGTCATCGACGTCCTGATCTATATCTACGAAAACTACATGGACACCGAGGAATCCGTGCCCACGGATCAGATCATGCTCGAAGAGGAACTGGTACAGGCCGGATTTCCGCAGCCGGAGATCAAGAAAGCGTTCAACTGGCTGGACGAACTCGCCTGGCGGCAGGGATCACTGACCTACGCCGACGCACAACCGAACCGCTCGATGCGGATCTTCAGCGAACGCGAACAGCAGCGCATCGATCTCGAGATCCAGGGCATGCTGCTGTATCTCGAGCAGATCGGCATTCTCGATCCGATGAGCCGCGAACTGGTGATCGAACGGGCGATGGCGATCGAGACCGAAGAGTTGACCGCAGACGATGTGAAATGGATCGTGCTGCTGGTCCTTCTCAACCAGCCTGGCCAGGAAAACGCCTTCGCGTTGATGGAAGAACTGGTCTACAACGGCGAGCCGCTGTATCTGCACTGAATCCCGGTCAGCGGTCGAACCATCTGGCTGTCCTGGACGTCGGTCCAACAAATCCCATGCTTGACACCCAGCGGTCCGCGCGGCTATCCGTATAAATAGGCCGACGGGCTGCACCGCAGCGCCGTTGATCGATCCACCCGCGCCTGGCCGGCGCGGGTTTTGTTTAGCGAGCAGTTCCGCAGCATGAACCTGGTTATCGTCGAATCGCCGGCAAAGGCTAAAACGATCAAGAAGTATCTCGGCAAGGAGTTCGAGGTGCTGGCCTCGTACGGCCATGTGCGCGACCTGGTGCCGAAAGAAGGCGCCGTCGACCCGACGGCCGGTTTCGCGATGAAATATCAGGTGATCGACCGCAACGACAAGCACGTCAAGGCGATCACCACCAAACTGAAGGACGCGGATGCCCTGTACCTTGCGACCGACCCGGACCGCGAGGGCGAGGCCATCTCATGGCATCTCTACGAGCTGCTCAAGAACCGGCGGGTCCTGAAGGACAAGCCGGTCCACCGAGTCGTGTTCAACGAGATCACCAAGAAGGCCGTCCAGGATGCCGTCGCGCATCCACGCGAACTGTCGATGGACCTCGTGAATGCCCAGCAGGCACGTCGCGCGCTCGACTATCTGGTCGGCTTCAATCTGTCGCCGCTGTTGTGGAAGAAAGTACGACGGGGACTTTCGGCAGGCCGCGTACAGAGCCCGGCCCTGCGCCTGATCTGTGAGCGCGAGGACGAGATCGAGGCGTTCGTCGCACGCGAGTACTGGACCATCGAGGCCGACACCTCCAAGGACGGTCAGAAGTTCAGTGCCAAGCTGACCCATTTCGGTGGAGAGAAGCTCAGCCAGTTCACGATCAGCGAAGCCGGTCGTGCGGCCGAGGTGGAAAAGGCGCTCGACAAGGCCGCAGGCGGCCAGCTCGAGGTCCTCAAGGTCGAGAAGAAGCAGCGCAAACGCAACCCTGCAGCGCCGTTCACGACCTCGACCCTGCAGCAGGAGGCCGCACGCAAGCTCGGCTTCACGGCGCAGCGCACCATGCGCATCGCTCAACAGCTGTATGAAGGCGTCGACATCGGCAGCGGCGCGGTCGGTCTGATCACCTATATGCGTACCGACTCGGTCAACCTGGCGGACGAGGCGGTCGCCGAACTGCGTGACTTCATCGCCGACAAGTTCGGCAAGGACCAGCTCCCGAAGGCACCGCGCCACTACAAGACCAAGGCAAAGAACGCCCAGGAGGCCCACGAAGCGATCCGCCCGACCTCGGTGCTGCACGCACCGGACGAGATCGCGCAGCACCTCGACAAGGACCAGCTCAAGCTTTACAGCCTGATCTGGAAGCGCACAGTGGCGTGCCAGATGATCCACGCAACGATCGATACCGTGTCCGCTGATCTGGGCGCCGGCGAGGGCAACGTGTTTCGCGCAAACGGATCGACCATCGCCAGCCCCGGCTTCATCCAGGTCTACCTCGAAGGGACCGACGACGCCAAACCGGGCGATGACGACGAGAAGATGCTGCCGCCACTCGTCGAAGGCGAGCAGATCGCATTGAACAAGATCCGCACCGAGCAGCACTTCACCGAACCGCCGCCACGCTACAGCGAGGCCAGTCTGGTCAAGGCACTGGAGGAATTCGGTATCGGCCGGCCGTCGACCTATGCGTCGATCATCTCGACGCTGCAGGATCGCGAGTATGTCGAGATGGACAAGAAGCGCTTCATCCCGACCGACGTAGGGCGCGTGGTCAACAAGTTCCTGACCAACTACTTCACCCAGTACGTCGACTACGACTTCACGGCGCGTCTCGAAGACGAGCTGGATGCGGTGTCGCGCGGTGAGGAAGAATGGGTGCCGTTGCTGGAGAAGTTCTGGCAACCGTTCAAGGACCGTATCGACCACACCCAGGAAAACGTCCAGCGTTCCGACGTCACGCAGGAGAAGATCGACGAGAAATGTCCGAAATGCGGCGGCCAGCTGGCGATCCGTCTCGGCCGCAACGGTCGCTTCATCGGCTGTACCCACTACCCCGAGTGCGACTACACGCGCAACCTCGACAGTGACGGAAACGTCGCCGCCGAACCGGAAAAGGTCGGCCGTGACTGCCCGGAGTGTGGCTCGGAGCTGGTGTTCAAACAGGGCAAGTATGGCCGCTTCATCGGCTGTTCCGGCTACCCGAAGTGCCGCTACATCGAACCGATCGAGAAACCGAAAGACACCGGAGTGGCCTGCCCGAAATGTCACAAGGGAACGCTGATGCAACGCAAGTCGCGGCGCGGCAAGGTGTTCTACAGCTGCTCGACCTATCCGAAATGCGACTACGCGGTGTGGAACGAACCCGTCGCCGAACCCTGTCCGCAGTGCGGTTGGCCGGTGCTGACGATCAAGACCACCAAGCGCAGCGGTACGCAGAAGGTCTGCCCACAACCCGAATGCAGTTTCGCCGAGCCCTACGAGGCACCGACCGAGGCCGTCGGCGAGGGCTGAACAGGCCGGCGCCCCTGCAATGAATCCCGACGCCTCGCGTTTTCGCCTGCGCCATGCGGCGCGCCTATTGCGCAACGGCGCGGTCATCGCCTATCCCACCGAGGCGGTATTCGGCCTCGGCTGCGACCCACTGAATCGCGACGCGGTCCTGCGTCTGCTGGCGATCAAGCGACGGCCGTTGCAGAAGGGCCTGATCCTGATCGCCAGTCGCTTCGCACAGTTGCGACCCTTCGTCCTGCCGCCGGATGCTGCACTGCAGCGACAACTCGATGCGACCTGGCCGGGCCCGGTCACCTGGCTGTTACCGGCCAACCCGGCGACTCCCACCTGGCTGCGCGGCGAGCACCGCACGCTCGCGGTGCGCGTCACCGATCACCCGCTGGCGGCCGCGTTGTGTGACGCATTCGACGGGCCCATCGTGTCCACCAGTGCGAACGCAAGTGGCCACCCTCCGGCACGCTCGGCGCTGCAGGTACGCCAACGCTGCCCCGGCGTCGATTTCGTGCTGCACGGCGCCACCGGCGGCCTCACCCGCCCGACAACGATCCTCGACGCAGCCAGCGGCGCCACGGTGCGACCCGGCTGAACCGGCGTAGGCGAAGGCCTACGCAATCCCGCGATCCGCTCGCGGTGTAGGCCGGCCGGGCAGTTCTACACTTTGAGGGCCAGTAGGCGTGTTGACCGGGAGGTGATCGATATGGGGCGCTGTCTCTTCTGTCTGATCGGACCCGTGCTGGCGGCAATCTTCGCGATTGCGATGTACGCGCTGTACGGGAACGTGAACTGGGGCTCCGAAACGTTTAAGGCGAACAGCTGGATCGAGCCGGTTTTCTGGGCCCTGATGGCATCCGGCGTGGCGGTGCTCGCGCTGCGCGATCTGTGCAAATCGGTAGGCGGCTTCTGTAGCCGGGTCCGCGGCCGCAAGGCACTGCACCACTGATTCATGCCCGACCCCGGGGAGCCCGCCCGAGCGGGCCTCCCCGGACGGCGATCCGCCACCGGCTCACGGTTGAGACGTCACGCTCGGGTCTGGTCAAATGGGCACCCCTTTTCAGCCGGCTCCGGTGTACCCATGTCCGATCTCCCCGATATCGAAGCCGTACGCGGCTATCTGCTCGACCTGCAGGATCGCATCTGCGAGGCGCTGGCCGACGAGGATGGCGCACCCTTCCGTGAAGACGCCTGGCAGCGGCCCGGGGGTGGCGGTGGTCGTTCGCGGGTGCTCGAGGGCGGTCAGCTGTTCGAAAAGGCCGGCGTCAACTTCTCGCATGTGTTCGGTGACGGCCTGCCGCCGTCGGCGACCGCACAACGGCCGGAACTGGCGGGACGGCGCTTTCAGGCGATGGGAGTGTCGCTGGTGATTCACCCCCGCAACCCGCATATCCCCACGTCACATGCCAATGTGCGGTTCTTCATCGCCGAAAAGCCGGATGCCGACCCGGTGTGGTGGTTCGGTGGCGGATTCGACCTGACCCCGTACTACGGACGGCACGAGGATGCGCGCCACTGGCACGCGACCGCGAAGGCCGCCTGCGACCCGTTCGGCGAAGATGTGTACGGGCGTTTCAAACAGTGGTGCGACGACTACTTTTTTCTCAAACATCGCGACGAGCCGCGCGGCATCGGCGGGTTGTTTTTCGACGATCTCAACGAATGGGGCTTCGAGCGATCGTTCGCGTTCCTCCGCAGCGTCGGCGACCACTATGTGCCGGCCTACCTGCCGATCGTGCAGCGCCGCCGCGCCGATCCCCACGGCGAGCGGGAACGCGAGTTTCAGCTGTACCGACGCGGCCGTTATGTCGAGTTCAACCTGGTCTACGACCGTGGCACCATCTTCGGCCTGCAGACCGGTGGCCGCACCGAGTCCATCCTGATGTCATTGCCCCCGCTCGTCAGCTGGCGCTACGACTGGAAACCGGAACCCGGTAGCGCGGAAGCGGAGTTGTACGATGTCTTTCTGAAACCGCGCGACTGGCTGGCCGGCGACAGCTGAAACGCGTACACAAGCGGGGACTGTTCGGGCACGCCCGGAGGAGATAAAAAAGGGCCTGCCCGGGGAGGGGGCAGACCCTGAAGAGCGCGTATTCCAGCGCCAGAGGAGGATCGACCACGGAACGCCTGAATTCGACTTCAGGCTTTCGCTGATTTGGTTATCGCCCGCCGACGCCAAAACCTGAGCATCTCGTGAACTAGCTTCCGCTGGCCGCTCCGAGGTGCTCGGCGATCCAGTCTTCGATCCAGTGCGCCGGCCGCGCACCGGCAAAACGTCCCAGTTCCTCGCCACCGACGAACAGCATCACGGTGGGGAATCCCCGCAGGCGGTAACGGCCGGCCAGCTTCATGTTCTCGCCGTCATCGACCTCGACCTTGGCCAGACGGACCTTGCCGGCGAGTCCATTGATCACGCGTGTGAGGTGCGGGGCGATCGCATGGCAGGGTGCGCACCAGTCGGCCCAGAAATCGACCAGGATCGGGGCCGCCCGGGAGTCGCCGATCACCCGCTCTTCGAAGTCGTCGAGACCGGCGCTGAAGATCAGGTTGCCAGGCACTTCAACGGCCCTCCGCTTTGGCCGCCGCCGAACGCAGCGCAGCGCCCAGCGCGTCTTCGATCTCCTGGACGACCGCGATCCCCGGGCTGCCGGCGGCGATCGTGGTCGGCCGGGCGATCAACACCCGCGTGACCCCTTCCTTTTCCACCAGGTTGACACGCAGCGGACACAGGGCCAGCAAGTCGGGGTCGGCATTGCTCACCTGGTTCGCATACCAGGCGTTACAGACCACGATGCTGCGGATGCCGTCCAGGCGGTTGCGGTTGAGGTCCTCGCCCCATCGCTCGGCGAAACTCGCCAGGTTGGCCCCCAGGTCCGCCTCGAACACCACCCAGAAACGCGCCTCTTCGAGCGCGGCATACACCGCTTTGTAGGTCACCTCCATCGGTGCCCGGACATCCAGCCGCAGGATACCGGGCGGCGTCGCAGCAGCCACGCCGGCCAACAGGACCAGCCAGCAGGCGAAAAACAACCTTTTCATCGCTCGATCTCCCTAGATTCTGTCGCGTGATTCTAACCCGCGGACCACGACGCGTTGAGCGGAGCGGCTCACCTTTGTCAGGAGCCGCCGCAGCCGATAGCATTGGCGCCTCGAACGACCACAGACGCCACCCCGAGATGACGCAAGCACCTGTCCGCATCGCCACCCGCAAATCACCGCTCGCCATGTGGCAGGCGGAACATGTTGCCGCCGAACTGCGCCGTGCACATCCGGGGCTCGAGGTCGAGATCATTGGCATGAGCACCCAGGGCGACAAGATCCTCGATACACCATTGGCGAAAATCGGCGGCAAGGGCCTGTTCGTCAAGGAGTTGGAGCAACGCATGCTCGACGGTGGTGCCGATATTGCGGTGCACTCCATGAAAGACGTCCCGGTAGACTTGCCCGAGGGCCTGCACCTGGCGGTGATCCTGGAGCGCGAGGATCCACGCGATGCCTTTGTCTCGAATGCCTACGCGACGCTGGGCGAGCTGCCGCAGGGTGCGCGTGTCGGCACCTCGAGCCTGCGCCGCCAGTGTCAACTGGCCGACCGCCGTCCGGACCTGCGGATTGCGGCGTTGCGCGGCAACGTGAATACCCGGTTGCGCAAGCTGGACGACGGCGAATATGACGCGATCATCCTTGCGGCCGCCGGTCTGATCAGGCTCGGGTTTGCCGAGCGGATCCGCGGCTTCGTCGCCCCCGAAGAAAGCCTGCCGGCCATCGGCCAGGGCGCGATCGGCATCGAATGCCGCGCCGCGGATGCACGTGTGAACGCGCTGTTGCAACCGCTGCACCACGGATCCACTGCATCATGCGTCCGCGCCGAACGTGCGCTCAATCAGCGTCTCGAGGGCGGCTGCCAGGTTCCGATCGGCGGGCACGCGACACTGCACGCCGGCGAGCTGCATCTGCGCGGCCTGGTCGGCACAGTCGATGGCAGCGAGATCGTGCGTGGCGAGATCCGCGGCCCCGTGGACGATGCCGAGCGACTCGGCCGCGCCCTTGCCGAGGAACTGCTCGAACACGGTGCGGCAGAGATCCTCCGCCAACTCTACGCCCAGCCCTAGAGCACGCTTGAACAGCCAAAACCCACCCTGCGACCTCGCCGGTCTGAGTGTGCTGGTCACTCGCCCGGCACACCAGTCCGAGCCCCTGTGCGACCTGATCGCCGCCGCGCACGGCCGTCCGATACGTTTCCCGACATTGGAGATCCGCGGGCCCACCGACAAACTGGCCGCCCGGCGTGAACTGGAGGGCGCGCGCCGCGCAGACCTGCTGTTGTTCGTCAGCGCCAACGCCGTGCGGTATGCATTTCCGCTGTTGCCCGACCAACTGCCGCTGGATGTCGCGATCGGTGCCGTGGGCCGCGCAACCGCCCAGGCGCTTGCCGAGGCCGGGCTCGACGCCACCCTGGTACCGGAACGCATGGACAGCGAGGGTCTTCTCGCCTTGCCGGCGCTGCAGGCGGTACAGGGCAAGCGGGTCTACATCCTGCGAGGCAATGGCGGTCGCGAACTGCTCACCGAGGTATTGCGCGAACGCGGCGCGGAGGTCCGCGCGGTCGAGGTATACCGCCGCCAGGTTCCCGCGAACCCGCCGGGGATCGCGAACCTGGTCAGCAACTGGGACCGCATGGCGCAGATCGTCACCGCGACCAGCAACGCGATCCTCGACAATCTGTTCAGCTTGCTGGGCGAGCGAGGCGCCGCTCTCCTGCGTCGTACACCCTTGGTCGTGGCCAGCCAGCGCATGGCGGAACACGCCATCGCGCTACGCTGCGAAGCGGTGTACGTCGCCGCATCGGCCGGTGACCCAGATATCGTCGCCACGCTTTGCGCGGTCGCCGAAGATGTCGTCTGAGCGAGGCGTTTGCTAGTCTTGCTACTATCTTCGCCACAACCCACTCAAGGCCGCAGGCCGCTGTCCGGTAGCACTCAGCATGAATGACGAAGATCCAAAACCGGGCGTCGTGATCGACGTGACCCCGGAACAGGAGCCCGCTGCCCCACCGGCGCATGACGACGGCGGCGGCGCGCCGCCCGCCAGGTCGAGCACGCGCCTGACGCTGATCCTGGCCGGCGTGGCGCTACTGCTGGTGGTCGGCGGGATCGCGTTCGGCTATCGCTACTGGCAGGCCCTCTCCCAAGACCTCGCTGCGATGGGCGCCCGGGTGCGTACCGCGATGAGCGGACAGCAGCAACTGCAGCAATCACTGGACGGCACTCGGCAGGCGCTGCAGGCCCAGGAATCGACCCTGAACGCCCAGCAGGACGTGCTCTCGAAGCAACGCCTCGCGGTCGACGAGGCGCGCAACGCGTTTCAGACCCAGGAACAGAAGCTCGCCGACGAGAACCTGAAACTGGAGGAACGCGAGGCCGAGTTGCGCGCCGCGGTCGCCGACGTGCACCGCCGCGTCGGACGCTCCGGTACCCAGTGGATGATCGCCGAGACGGATTACCTGCTGCGGATCGCCAACCACCGCCTGATACTGGCACGCGATACGCAGACCGCGCGGGTCGCGCTCGAGCTGGCCGACCAGCGCCTGCGCGATACGCAGGACCCGGGTTGGACCGGGGTACGTGAACAGATCGCGCGCGACATCGCCAAGCTGAGCGGATTCGCGGCGCCGGACATCGCCGGCATGTCCGCGCAGCTGGCCGCGCTGATCGAGCAGGTACCGCAGCTGAAGATCGACCGCGCCACCGTGGGACCGGAACGCACCCTCCCGGAACACGCCGCGCGTGCACCCGGCGAACGTAGCTGGGACACCCTGCTGGATGATCTCTGGGCCGGGTTCAAGGACTCGGTGCGCATCCGCGAGCGCGATCAGCCGGTCCAGGCCATGCTCGCCCCCGAACACCAGTATTTCCTGTACGAGAACCTGCGCCTGAATCTGCAGGGTGCGCGCCTCGCGCTGGCGCGCGGCGACCAGGCGTTGTTTCGCGACAATCTGCAATCCGCGGCCGCATCGCTGGACAGCCATTTTGCGGCCGACGACGCAACCGCGACGGCGGTCCGCAGTGCGGTCGCGAAGATGCTGGCGATCGACATCCACCCGCAACTACCGGACATCAGCCAGTCGCTGCGGACGCTCGAGGTACGCCAGAAGCTGATGCGGGACATCGTCCCCGGAGACGCCGAGGTCACCCAGTGAGGCCACTGCTGAAGATCTGGTTGGTGATGCTGGCGGGTGCCGGCATCGGCGTGGTACTGAGCCGCGACAGCGGCTACGTGCTGCTCGCGTTCGGCAACTACACGGTGGAGATGAGCCTGGCCCTGCTGTTGCTACTGATGGGCGCCCTGTTCGCGTTGCTGTATTTCGGTATCCGCCTGGTCGTGCGTACGCTGCACCTTCCCCAGGACGTGCGCGAATGGAAACAGAAGCGTGGCTCACGGCTCGCCCAACAGGCGATGACCCGTGGCCTGCTGGAGATGTCGGAGGGGAGCTGGCGGAGTGCCGAGAAACGCCTGGTACGTTTCGCCGACCGATCCGAGACGCCGTTGCTGAACTACCTCGCGGCCGCCCGTGCCGCGCAGTTGCAGGGCGCGCATGACCGTCGCGACAGCTACATCCGACTGGCACACGAATGCATGCCATCGGCCGATGTCGCCGTCAGCCTGACGCAGGCGGAACTGCAACTGGCCGACCAGCAGCTCGAACAGGCCCTGGCTACGCTGAAGCACCTGCGCAGCGTGGCGCCGAAACACAACTACGTCTTGCGCCTGCTGCGCCGCCTGTACGAACAGCTCGGCGACTGGGAACACCTGCGTGAACTCCTGCCGGAGCTGCGGCGTCGCAAGGTCGAGGACGAAGCCGATCTGTCACGCCTCGAGGTGCGGACCCATCGCGCGCTGCTCGAGCAGGCGTTCCTGTCCAGCGACGAGCGCCGTCTCGGGATGGCCTGGGCAGACGTCCCGCGCGGCCTGCGCGAACACCCCCAACTACTGGGAGATTTCGCCGGCTACCTGCAGGAAAGCGGCCAGGACGCCAAGGCGGAGCAGTTGTTGCGGGAGGTACTGCGCAAGCAGTGGGAGCCGACGCTGGTCGAGATCTACGGGTTGCTCGAGACCGGCGAGGCCGGCAAACAGCTGTCGCACATGGAACGCCTGCTGGCCGATCACCCGGACGACCCGACGCTGCTGCTGACGCTTGGTCGGCTCAGCCTGCGGGCCCAGCTCTGGGGCAAGGCGCGCGGCTATCTCGAGGCGTGCATAGGCCGCAACGGACCCGCCCAGGCGTATCGCGAACTCGGCCAGCTACTCGAGCGCATGCACGAACCGGACAAGGCCATCGACGTCTACCGGCGTGGCCTGTCGGGAACCGGGGGCCCCGAACCGGTGCCACTGCCCCAGGACATCGGCAAGGCCAAGGCGAACCGGCCGATGCTCGACGAGCAGCCTGCGCAACCGGCACCCCATGGGGCGATACCCAAAGGCGCGGAGTCCTAGCCCCCCGGCGGACCGCGGCGTCGCCTATTGCGCGGCCTGATCGCGCGATTCCTCGGCGTATTCGAACGAATCGAAATACATCTGCGCGTCGGGCATACCGGCGGCGCGAAACGCCTCGCGCGCCGCGACGATCATCGGTGGTGGGCCGGCCATGTAGAGGTCGAAATCGGCGACATTCGGGTGATCGGCGAGGACCGCCTCGTGCACCCACCCGGTGCGGCCCTGCCAATCGGGATCCGGCTCGGAAAGCACCGGGACGAACCGGAAGTTCGCGTGCTCCCGCACCCAGCGCTCGGGCAGCTCACGCAGATACAGGTCACGTTCGCTGCGCACGCCCCAATAGAGATGCATCGGGCGTTGCTCGCGCGCCTTGAACAGGTGTTCGATCTGGCCCTTGAGCGGCGCGAAACCCGTGCCGCCGCCCATGAACAGCATCGGGCGCGTCGAGCGCTCGTCGAGTACGAAGCTGCCGAGCGGTGCCTGGACACGCAGGATGGTGCGTTCCTTCATCTGGTTGAACACCCAGTCGGTGAATCGCCCCCCATCGACATGCCGGATATGCAGTTCGATCAACTCGTCGTCGTGCGGCGCGTTGGCGATCGAAAATGCGCGTCGCCGTCCATCCGCCAGCAGGAAATCGAGATACTGGCCGGCGCAAAACTGAAGGCGCTGATTGTCGGGCAGCTTGAGGAACAATCGCACGACATCGTGGCTGAGGTGCTCGACCGCATTGACCCGCACCGGCAGCAGCTTGACCTCGATGTCCGCCGGGGTCTCCGCCTCGCGTACCGCGATGGTCAGATCACTGACCGCGAATGCCTGACACGGCAGGCATTTACCGTCGCCGACCTCGTCCAGGGCCGGCGGCCGGGCATCATAGTGAACGTCCCCGGCGATGAGGTCGGCGGCGCAGGAACCGCAGCGACCGTTGCGACATCCGTACGGCAGACCGACATTCTGGCGAATCGCGGCGTCGAGCACGGTCTCGCGGTCTTCCACCTCGAACTGGTGGCCGCTGTTTTGGATGGTCACGGTATACGGCATGGCGATTGGCTTACAGGGATGACAGAATCGCAATTGTCCTTGATGCGAAAGGCAAAAAAAACCTGGGGGTGGGGCGTGTTAATTGTCGGATGCGGTGCGGTCGGCCGCCGCCTTGCGGCCAGAACCCGGCAACGCGACGCGGCCGTGCACTGTTGGGTGCGAACCCCGGCGCATGCCGCGGAACTCAACGCGCAGGGATACCCCGCACAGGCCGTGGATCTCGACCACACCCTGCCGCCACTCGCCGGCGAATGGGACCGGGCGCAGGTCTGCTACCTGGCGCCGCCGCCGTCCAGCGGCCAGACCGACCCCCGCATGGAGCGTTTCCTCGCCGCACTCCCCGACACGGGTCGGCGGAGAATCCTGTATATCAGCACCACCGGCGTGTATGGCGATTGCGGCGGCGACTGGGTCGACGAACGCCGCCCGGCGAGACCACAGGTGGATCGGGCGCGGCGCCGCCACGATGCAGAACAACAGTTGACGGCCTGGCGTGCAGCCGGCCGCGGCGAGGTCGTCATCCTGCGTGTGGCGGGGATCTACGGCCCCGGCAAGCTGCCCTTGGAGCGCCTGCAGCGTGGGCTACCGATGGTGGACGCGGCCGAAGCGCCCTGGACGAACCGGATCCACATCGATGACCTGGTGGCCACGTGTGAAGCGGCCATGGAGCGTGGTCGCGACGGCGAGGTATACAACGTGAGTGACGGTACGCCCGGCAATATGCGCGACTACTTCGACCGGGTGGCAGCGCTGTACCGGCTGCCGCGCGCGCCGTCGATCCGACTGGCTGACGCCGATCAGCGCCTGTCGCAGGGACTGATGTCTTATCTGCGCGAATCGCGCCGCCTCGACAACCGCAAGATGCTCGAGGAGCTGGAGGTGATATTGCGTTACCCCGACCTGGAGACCGGGTTGGCGTCCTGTGTGGCCGGCGAATCCGGCCGGTGAATCCCATACGCCGGAACGCCGGGCGATGCCGGGTCCCGATCAAGGATCGGCGCCAGTGGCCGTTAATTTCCGTGTGATTGTCCTCCGGAGCCCATGCAACGATGCCGTGCGCCTCGCCTGAACCGGTCACGCGCTACCACGCTCGTTCGGTACATCGGGCGCCTGCCGGGAACGCACCGGGCGGCGCTGTCACGGGCCCCTGACCGGGCCGCGAGGTGAATGCATGCAGGGAGGCAGCCCACTTTTCAGAAGGATCGCCGCGGTCGCCGGCGTGCTGCTGGTCGTCTACCTGCTGTTGTTGCTCGGCACCACCTACTACGCTCAATACAGCCTGCGGGCGGCATCGCAGCGCGAGGTGCAGTTCAATCTGGACAAGCGCGTGGCGACGTTCGGCTATTTCGTCAACCAGCGCGTCAGCGATGTCGACATCCTCACCAAAGACCGTACGATCGCCGCCTTCTTCGCCAACCGGGCACTCGGCATGTCGATGGAATATGGCCTGCGCGCCAATCTGCGATCCATCGAACGGCATTTCCAGGCGTTGCTCGACGACCACCAGATCGATGGCCAACCCATCTACCTGCGAGTGGCACTGCTGGAGCACGACGGCAGCGTACTGCTCGACGCGGCGGCTCCCAACATACCCCCGGGTAACTGGTCCGAGAGCAATCTGCCCGAAGTCGACGAGACCCGCTGCCTGCTGCTGCGTGGCAGCGACCACAGCCACGTGGTGGTTCTCGCCCCTTACCTGTTCAAGGGCGCGAAGATCGGCCAGCTGATCGCCGAGGTGAACCCTTCGGTACTGTTCGCGATGCGCGGTCCTTCATCGGCACGCGGCCTCAACGACTACCTCCTGCTGATGCGTGACGACGGTTTCGCGGTCGATTTCCAGCACACCGGCGAGACGGCCGACGCCCCGATCTGGCCGGAACCGCTGGGCATGGAGGCCGATCCCGTATTCGATCACCTGCTGAAGAAGGCGATCCCGAACAGCCCGTTCGTGCTCGCCGCGCGCCCGGAACGCGGCGTGTCGCACGGCTTCCTGACATCCCCCTGGTACCTGGTTTCACTGGCGATCGCCGCCGTGCTGGTCGGAACGCTGATCTACACCGGTTACCGGGCGGCGCGGCGTTCCGAGGGGGCCATGGCGCAGGCGCGGGACGCGGCGGAGGCGGCGACACGCGCCAAAGGCGAATTCCTCGCCAACATGAGCCACGAGATCCGCACGCCGATGAACGTGGTCATCGGCATGGCGCATCTGGCGTTGCAGACCGACCTCAACCCACGCCAGCGGGGCTACCTGCAGAACATCCAGCAATCGGCCGAAGCGTTGCTGGGGGTGCTCAATGACATCCTCGACTTTTCCAAGATCGAGTCAGGCAGGATCGACATGGAGAAGGTCGCCTTTCGCCTCGAGGACGTACTCGAGAATGTGCGTCACATCGTTGGCCACAAGGCCGACGAAAAGCAGCTGCAGTTCATGTTGGACGTGGACCCGGCAACCCCTACCGCCCTGGTCGGCGATCCGCTGCGGCTCGGCCAGGTGCTGATCAATCTGGCCAACAATGCGGTCAAGTTCACCGAACCGCTGGGCCGCGTACGAATCAGCGTATCCACGGCAGAGCGCGACGATCAGCGTGCGCAGCTGCACTGCACGGTGCGCGATACCGGCATCGGTCTGGACAGCGATCAACAGGCCAAGCTGTTCGCCTCGTTCAGCCAGGCCGATTCGTCGATCAGCCGGCGCTACGGCGGCAGCGGGCTCGGGCTCGCGATCAGCAAACGGCTGGTCGAACTGATGGATGGTGAGATCTGGGTCGAGAGCGTACTGGGGATCGGCAGCGCGTTTCATTTCACCGCTCGGTTCGAACTGCAGCAAGGCAGCGTGTCCGCACGCAGTCAGCAGGACACAAGCGATCAACGGCAGGCGGTCGAGGCGCGCAGGCGCCTGCGCGGGACGCGGGTGCTGCTGGTCGACGACAACGAGATCAATCGCGAATTGGCCAGAGAACTGCTCGCGGGCGCCGGCATCGAGGTGGTCTGTGCGGAAAACGGCAAGGCCGCGCTGGCGCTGCTCAACCGGCAGAGCTTCGACGGCGTGCTGATGGACTGCCAGATGCCGGTGATGGATGGCTATACCGCGACCCGCAAGATTCGCGAAAATCCGCGACTTGCCGAGCTACCGGTGATCGCGATGACCGCCAACGCCATGGCGGCCGACCGTAAACGCGCGCTCGATTGCGGCATGAATGACCACATCGCCAAGCCACTCAAAGTCGAGCACATGTTCGTCACGCTGGCACAGTGGATCGGGCGGTCGGAAAACGACCGCCGGTCGATCGCCAAGCCGACGCTGGTCGACCACGCGACCGTGCCCGAAGCGGCGACGGCGTTTCCCGAGCTGCCTGGCATCGACACCCGTGCCGGACTCGCAATCGCTCGCGGCAGCGTGCAGTTGTACCGCCGGCTGCTGCTGATGTTCCAGGAACGCTACGCGGATTTCGAAAAGCTGTTCCGAATCGCCCAGGACGACGACGACCCGGAAGCGGCGGTTCGCCTCGCCCACACCATCAAGGGGATCGCCAGCAACATCGGCGCCGAAGACCTGCGGCGTTATGCGCACGCGCTGGAAACCGCGTGTCGCACGGATGAGGGGATCGAAAGCGCGCTGTCAGACGTGCGATCTGCACTCGACGAGATCATTCCGGGTATTGCCGCTCTGCGCACCGCTACCGGTGACGGCGAAGGCAGCGGATCCAACGCCGCGTGACAGCGATCTGCCGGTTGCGGACCGGCCTGCCGGAAACCTGTAAGCTGCCGGGTGACCGGTAGAGTCCTCGGCACCCTCGAATGACCCAAGCGGATCTCATCGTGACAGCGATCGGGCTGGTCGGCGCAGCGGCGATCCTCGTGACATTCATAGGCAATATCGCCGGCAGGCTTTCCGCGCGTTCCAGGCACTATCTGCTGCTGAACCTGTTCGGCGGGGTGCTGGTGGCGTTCAACAGCATCTGGTTCGACGCCTATCCGGCGTTCCTGATCAACGTGGTCTGGGTCGGAGCATCGGTCTGGGGGCTGCGCCGAACGGCGTGACATGACGGTCGGCCAGACATCCCCGCCGTGCCCTGGGGCGCAACAGACGACCGGGAAACGCGCCGAAACGGCAGCGAAGTCCACCGCGTCAAGCATGGACGCCAGTCAAGCAATGCCCGCCATGGCCGCTACCGTTTTTGTCGCTGACCTGCCGGGCGGGCGGGCGGGTTCGCGGCCCAGACGACCGCTTGAGCGGCGCACGACGCCGAACCAGCCTCCCTGCGGGGGACACATGCAAGACCCGAGGACCTACAGATCGAGTCGATTGATGACGTTGTTTACGTTGTCCGCCGTGTTTTCGGTCGCCCTGATTCTCGTGGCCACCTTTCTCGGCATCCGCTCCATCTACACCGACAACGTCATCAAGATCGCCGAACAGCAATCGGTGAACATTGCCGACGCGCTGTTCGTGCAGGAACTCGACCTGCTCTCGGGCGGCTCGCCCGACGACGCCAGGTCGCTGGCGATCGTCGAGTCATCGTTCGGCCAGATCGACCGCCGCATGCATGACTATCTGCGGCCGTTCAACATCGTCAAGATAAAGGTGTTCAACACCGGAGGCGTGATCATCTACAGCACGGACCCGTCGATCATCGGCGTCGACGACAACCGGAACGAGCGCCTGAATCACGCGCTGGCCGGTCGCGTGGACGCCGAGTTCGGCACCAAGGACCGGATTGTCGACCTCACCGAAGAGGAACGCTTCGACATCGACGTCGTCGAGACCTATGTCCCGGTCACCAACCGCTCGGGAGCGATCATCGGCGCGTTCGAGATCTATATGGACGTCACACAGTATCGGGAGAAGCTGGCCGGCGTGCTGCGCTCGTCGATCCTGGTGATAGGTGCCGTGCTGCTGGTCGCGTTCGGAATCCTGTTCCTGATCATGCGCAAGGGGACGCGACAACTGAGTCTCTACGAGCTCGAACTGCACGCGATGGCGGTGACCGATGCACTGACCGGGATTGCGAACCGCCGCTTCCTGCTCGACCGCGCCGAGGAGGAGTTTCTCCGTGTACAGCGCGATCGCCAGCGTATCGACCGCCCGGACAGCGCCGGTTGTATCCTGATCGACATCGACCACTTCAAGCGCATCAACGACAACTACGGACACCAGGTCGGTGACGATGTGCTGCGCGAAGTCGCCGCTCGCCTCAAGGAGTCGGTAAGACGCTACGACCTGGTCGGGCGTTACGGCGGAGAGGAGTTTCTGATCGTCGCCCCCAACAGCGACCGGGATCACATCCGCGAAGTCGCCGAACGGGTATGGAACGCTATCCGCGAGCGACCGATCGACGTCGGCGAACTGGCACTCCAGATCACGATCAGCGTCGGCTTCGCCTGCGTCCAGCCGGGTGATGCCGGCATCGAAGACGTGATCCAGCGGGCGGACCAGGGACTCTACAAGGCCAAGGACGCGGGCCGCGACCAGATCGCCCGGGTCGAACCACCACCCGCCGCGCGGGTCGCGGACGCCTGATCGCATACCCCTTGCGTCGCCACGGCGGCGGGGCTGACCGGACGCCCGGGTCAGTGCGATACCGGCCCCGGTCATGGCTGGCGCAGACGCTGGACGCCGGCACGGCAGAACCTAGGCAGCGCGCAGACCGTCGGCCGTCGGGTCGAGATAGTGCCAGCCGATCGGTTCACCGCTGGCCGAGAAGACATACAGGATGGGCACCCCGGTCGGGATCTCGAAGGCCTCGACCTGGTGCTGCTGCATGCCGTCGAGCGCCATGATCAAGGCGCGCAGCGTATTTCCATGGCTGGCGATCAACAGCCGCCGTCCGGCGCGGATCTGGGGCACGATCTCGGTGTCCCAGAAACCCGTGACGCGCCGCCGGGTGTCGGCCAGGCTCTCGCCGTTCGGCCGTTCAGCAGGATCGATGTCGGCCATCCGCGCGTCCCGCGCCGGATGATGGGGATCATCCGCCGTCATTGCGGGTGGGCGGTCGAGGTAGCCGCGCCGCCAGCGCCACACCTGGTGTTCGCCGACACGCGCGGTCATCGCTGCCTTGTCCTCACCCTGCAGGGCACCGTAGTGGCGTTCGTTGAGCCGCCAGTCGGCCACCAGCGGCACATCCGCGTCGCCCGACAGGCGCAGCACCGTCTCTGCGGTCTGGCGCGCACGCGCCAGGCGCGACGTGTACGCAACGTCGAAGTGCAACCCCCGGCGCGCGAGCAGCTGGCCCGCGCGAACCGCCTCGGCCTCTCCGACCTCGGTCAGACCCGGGTCGGCCCAGCCGGTGAAGCGCCCTTCGCGGTTCCACTCGCTCTGGGCATGGCGGATCATCACCACCACCGGCATGAACATCTCGTTGGGCATCGTCGTCCTCCACACTCGGTTCGCGGCGCATTCGGTGCGACCCGAACCACCGCCGTATGCCCCCAACTATGGGGCCGGCAATGCGATTAATAAAATCGTTTGCTTTTATTGAATCAATAGTCAACACCTAATAGTGGGCGCCGCACCTCATGGCGCAGGCGGCGAAGCCACGAGGTTCCTGACCAATTAATATCGATTTTTTCGATATCAAATCGCGATAAATATCGCTTGTGTTTTCCAAAGTGGCGAAGATACTGGCCTGCAGGCGCTCGATACGCAGCAGGAGACGACGATGATCGCAGTCAAGGTGTTCATGAAGGTGACCAAAGAGCCGCTCAAACGGACCCCGGTGGTTTTGGCACTGGACGCCGCCGAGGGACCATCGGACGCAGTACTGACCGACCGCTCAGGGGTCGCGCGCTTCGAACTGCCGCCGGGCAGCGGCAAGGTGCTGGTCTCCGGTGTGGAACGTTTTCACGGTCGCCTCGCCGGCGAGATCGAGATCGGCCTGTGGTCGATCACCCAGTCGGGCAACGCCTCCGCCGGTGCACCGGACCGGCTGCCGGGTGGCAGCAATGCCTATCCCAGCATGACGGTACAGAGCACCCTGGTGGAAGGCCGCGAGATCCTCACCGACAGCGAGGGCTACATGGTCGATCCGAGCGAGTGGTCCGAGGGCTTCGCCCGGGCCCAGGCGGAGATGGAGGGGCTGGCGCTGACGGCCGAGCACTGGGAGCTGATCCGTCATCTGCGGGCACACTTTGCGCGCCACGGCACCCAGGCCAGCGTGCGCGACATGGTGCGCCACTTCCGCGACCTTTGGGGCACGGCTCGCGGCAACAGCCGCTACCTGCACCGGCTGTTCCCACGCGGCGGTCCGCAAAAGCAGGGCAACCGTCTGGCCGGTCTGCTGCGCACCAAGGGCGAACACTGAGAGACCGGCCGCAGGCCTGGTCAAGCGCGCTGGCGTTCTTCATGCGCCAGGTCGCGCAGGCCCTGGAGCGCCTGGCGCAGCGCCTCGTTGTCGATCGCGCGCGGGAACACCATGTAGGCCGGATGCAGGTACTGGGGACCTTCGGCGACGCGAAACAACCGCCCCTCGTCGATCAGCGGCTGCGCCATGCGCAGCGGTAGAAAAGACGCGCCCCCGTTGGCCAGCATCAGCTGCACCCCCAGCCAGCCTATATTGACCACCTGGGCCGGTCGTTCGAGATCGGGGAAACTGTCGCGGTGCTTGGCATAGAATCCGGGACCCCATTCCACGTAGATGTAGTCGTCCCCCGGCCACCGGGTGTCCTCCCGGGTGCTGACCATCACCAGGGTCTCGTCGAACAGGTGTTCGACAACCAGGTCAGGGGCATGACTGGGCGTGTACATCAGTGCGACATCCAGCGTCCCTTCGACCATCCTGCGCATCAGGTCCTCTTCGAAACCGATCTCGCAGCGCACCGATATCGTTGGGGCGAAACGCCGCATCCATCCCACCCAGCGCGGGAGAAAGCCCTCCCAAAGCGCTATGCGTCCGGCAACCCGGATCGAACCATCGAACCGGCCCGAAAGGCCGGTGTCGTGGCGCGCCTGCTCGGCGGTCAGCACCAGGTTCTTCGCGTGGCGCATGAAACGGTCGCCGGCTGGCGTCAGGCTCGCGCCGGAGCGATTGCGCACGAACAGCCGCGCGCCCAGTTCCCCCTCCAGACTGCGGATACGCGCGCTCACTGTCGACTGCGTGACGTGCAGACGGCGTGCGGCTTCGAGGAAGCTGCCATGTGCAGCGATCGCGAGAAAGGTGCGGGCCTGGTCGATATCCATCCGGGTGCGTTGCATCGCGAACCATTGATTGCGGATACTTTGGGCGAATCGGCGGCGATTTGCGACCTCTCGCCCGCCTTCGTTGTTCACTCGATGGAGACAATGCATGGATCTCACGACCCAGACCCTCGGCACCCAGCGCGAACGACGTGGGTTTTTCGCCTTTGCAATGCTGGGGCTCGCGACCCTATCGGGCGCGACAGGCATGGCGCTGGCCGGCCCGGCCGAAGACCTGGCGGCCGCCGATCCTCAACGGGTCGAGGCGATGACCAAGAAATGCGCGAAGTGCCACGGGCCGGACGGCGTCAGCGACGACCCCGAGATGCCGCACCTGGCCGGGCAGCGCGCCGACTACATGTACAAGCAATTGCACGATTTCAAGGCCGACGCGCGCGAAGGCGGCAAGATGAACAAGACCGCCAGCAAGCTCAGCGAGCAGGAGATGGCCGACCTTGCGGTGCTGTTCGGCGGAAAAGCGCTACCCGAGGAGGATGGTGTCAGCATGCCGGCGGCACCTGCCCTGGTCAGCACGGGTGATGCCGGTCGCGGCATCGATGCATGTGCGGACTGCCACGGCGACGATGGTCGCGGCAAGAAGGACAAGTACACGGCCCCGGCATTGGCCGGCATGCCGCTGGTGTTCTTCGAAGCGACACTGCAGGCGTTCCGTTCCGGCGAGCGCGCCAACGACGAAGACGGCGTGATGCAGAAGGCCGCGAAGGGGCTCAGCGACGCAGAGATCAAGACGCTCGCGGACTATTACCTCGCACTCGGCAAGCGCCACCCGCTGCCGCCGCTCTGAACGGGGGCTGTGGCACAGGTCGGTGATGGCGGTGCCCGGGGAGGCTTAGACGCAGCGGGCCCGACTCATCGGGTGGCGCCGTGCGGTACGCTGAGTGTGACCTCTCTGCCACCGTAACCGTGCACCAGGTCGTGCGCGCGCACCTTCACCCAGGTGTACTCGCCACGGATGTGCACCCGGCTCAGGCCGCGAGTAAACGGCTGTTCGTTGACGTGCGGGTGGGCCAGTACCCGTGTCGCGAGCACACTGCCGTCGGGGGCCAGGACCTCCCAGCGGTTCGCATAGTGGTCCCAGCCGGTGTCGGCATGACGCAGCGTGACGTCGATATCGAAATAGCCGCGTTCCTCGGTGGGACGGATATCCACCTTCAGTACGTCGGCCACTCCGGCGGCAACCGGGGTGGCCAACGCGGCACCCAGCAGCCCCGCCGCGAGGGTGCGGTTCAACCTTGTCGCAGCCACTTGATCACCGGATCCCATTGCACGACGTCGAGCGCGACCTGCGACGGAGCGAGCTCGAAGATGCCAAGCCCGGTCTCTGCGGAGCGGATGTAATTCTGGCTTTCGCGCAGATGGGTCAACAGCGGGATCTTGTAGGCGTCGAGGAACTCCTCGAGCACATGGTAGATGCGCGTCTGCTCACGTACCCGGTTGGCGATCAACGCGATCCGCGTCTGACCCCGCGAGATACGCCCGGAGGACAGCAGCTCGTCGATGAATCTTGCCGCGGCCCGCATATCGATCGGCGACGGCAGCACCGGGACGAGCAGCACGTCGGCGCGCCGCAACAGCTGGGTGACCGCGGCACCGTAGACCGCCGCCGGCGCGTCGAGCACGGCGACGTCGGTACCGTGCGCGGCACGCGCCTCGCCGGCGACGGCGTCCACGCCCTCGATCACCGGCACCCCGGTGTAGTCGTCACGCGCCACCAGCCAATCGAGGCTGGAACGCTGCGGATCGAAGTCCATGATTGCGACCTTGCCGCCCTCATCCGCGTACCAGGTCGCGAGATTCGTCGCGATGGTCGTCTTGCCGCACCCGCCCTTGGCGTTCATGCACAGGATGGTCTGCACCTCGATCTCCCTCCTCTTCGACATGGATGGCGCATTACAGACGAGTTGCGCGGGCGCGGCAAGGCGCCAGGCCCGAAACATTTCGCCTGCTCCGCCCGACGAGGGCCACGAGCGCGATGGTCGCGGACCCTCGGCGGGACCGGTTCGCGCCCCACAGGACGGTGCGGCCAGGAACCGCCCCCCGAGCCCGGCCGGCATTCGCTCAGTCGATGCCGAGTTCGTCCCAGAGCGTATCGATGCGCGCCTTCACCGCCGCATCCATGGTGATCGGCCGGCCCCATTCCCGGCTGGTCTCGCCGGGCCACTTGTTGGTCGCATCGAAACCGACCTTGCCACCCAGGCCCGAGACCGGTGAGGCGAAATCGAGATAGTCGATCGGCGTATTCTCGACCAGCGTCGTGTCGCGCACCGGGTCCATGCGCGTCGTCATCGCCCAGATCACGTCGTTCCAGTCGCGCACATCGACGTCGTCGTCGGTGACGATCACGAACTTGGTGTACATGAACTGGCGCAGGAACGACCAGACACCGAACATCACCCGCTTGGCGTGTCCCGGGTACTGCTTCTTCATGCTGACCACCGCCATCCGGTACGAGCAACCCTCGGGCGGCAGGTAGAAGTCGACGATCTCCGGGAACTGCTTCCGCAGGATCGGCACGAACACCTCGTTCAACGCCACGCCGAGGATCGCGGGCTCGTCCGGTGGCCGGCCGGTATAGGTGCTGTGGTAGATCGGGTCGTCGCGGTGGGTGATCCGGTCGATCGTGAACACCGGAAAACGATCGACCTCGTTGTAATAGCCCGTGTGGTCTCCGAAGGGTCCCTCGGCGGCCGTATCGCCGGGGAGAATATGGCCCTCGAGCACGAACTCGGCATTCGCCGGGACCTGCAGGTCCGAACCGACACAGCGCGTGACCTCGGTGCGCGCACCGCGCAGCAGGCCCGCGAAGGCGTACTCGGACAGGCTGTCCGGCACCGGGGTCACCGCGCCGAGGATGGTCGCCGGATCGGCGCCCAATGCAACCGCGACCGGGAACGGTTCGCCGGGGTGCGCCTGCTGCCAGTCGCGAAAATCGAGCGCACCGCCGCGGTGCGCCAACCAACGCATGATGACGCGGTCGCGACCCAGCACCTGCATCCGGTAGATACCGAGATTGGTGCGTGCACGGTGTGGGCCGCGGGTGACGACCAGGCCCCAGGTGATCAACGGACCGGCATCGCCGGGCCAGCAGGTCTGCACCGGCAGGTCACCGAGGTCGACCTCGGCGCCTTCCAGCACGTTGGCCTGACAGCTCGCGCCCTTGACGACCTTCGGCGCCATGTCGAGCACCTTGCGGAACACCGGCAGCTTGTCCCAGGCGTCCTTCATGCCCTTAGGCGGTTCCGGCTCCTTGAGCTGCGACAGCAGCACACCGACCTCGCGCAATGCCCCGACCGACTCCTCGCCCATGCCCAGCGCGACCCGTTCCGGCGTGCCGAACAGATTGCCGAGCACCGGGATACGGTGGCCCTTGGGCCTCTCGAACAACAGCGCCGGTCCCGCGCGGCGCAGCGTGCGATCACAGACCTCGGTCATCTCCAGGTAGGGATCGATCTCGGCGGCGATACGCCGAAGCTGGCCACGCGCCTCGAGCTGATGGATAAAATCGCGCAGATCGCGGTATTTCATGGTGTTATCCTGCGACAGAACCCGGCTACTTTAGGGGATAAGCCGACCCAGCGCGAAATCCGCACAGGGCGCCGCCCGCAGCGGCAGCCACCGGCCTCCCAGACACCGTCACCACCTACCGTCAGACCCGACCGCACCATTGAAAAAGAATCTGCTGTACCTGGTCCATCGTCTGCCCTATCCACCCAACAAGGGCGACAAGATCGCGTCGTTCGCGCTGCTGCGTTTCCTCGCCGAACGCTACAACGTGTACCTCGGCACCTTCGTCGACGACCCCGCGGACCTGCAGCACGTCGACAAGCTGGGCGCCATGTGCACCGAAGTGTGCGCGCCGCGCTTGCATCCGCTGAGTGCCCGGTTACTCAGCCTGCGCGGACTGCTCACCGGCCAGGCGCTGTCACTGCCGTACCTGTACCATCGCGAACTGTTCGCGTGGACCACACGCGTGCTGCGCGAGGTGCGTCCGGAACGGATCGTCGTGTTCAGCGGCCCAATGGCACAGTACGTCGCCGGACGGATGCCCGAGGGCGCGATCGGGCTGTTCGATATGGTCGACGTGGATTCCGAAAAATGGCGCAGCTATGGCGAACGCAAGGCGTGGCCGATGAGCTGGCTGTACCGTCGCGAGGCCGACCGGCTGCTCGCGTTCGAACGGCGCATGGCCCTCGAGTTCGATGGCACCGTGCTGGTATCGCGCGAAGAAGCGGAGCTGTTTCGCGGGCTGGCGCCGGAGTCGGCGTCGCGAACCACCTACCGGATCCAGGGCGTCGACAGCGATTTTTTCGATCCGCGACTCGACCACCCCAATCCTTATGCGGCCGGGGCCCGGGCGCTGGTGTTCACCGGGGCGATGGACTATTGGCCAAACGTCGACGCAGTGACCTGGTTCGCCGACGAGGTACTGCCGCGTGTGCGTGAAGCGGTACCCGAGGCACTGTTCTGCATCGTCGGCATGCGTCCGGCACCCGCGGTGCAGCGGCTCGCCGAACGCGACGGTATCCGCGTCACGGGCGCGGTCGACGATGTGCGCCCCTATCTCGCCCATGCACACGCCGCGGCACTGACGCTGCGCATCGCGCGCGGCATCCAGAACAAGGTGCTGGAGGCGATGGCGATGCAACTGCCGGTGATCGCCAGCCCCGGCGCCATGACCGGGATCCAGCCCTACCCCGGCTTCACACCGACGGTCAGCGACGACCCTGCCGTCCTCGCCGATGCCGCGGTGGCGCTGTTGCAGAAACCGCGGCAGATCGACCAGGCGGCGCGCCAGTGCGTCCTCGAACGTTACGACTGGGAATCGAATCTGCAACGCATCGGTCGACTGCTGGAAAGCGGTGAGATCGAGGCGGATATCTGAGGCGCCCGGCAGTCTACAATCGCCACGAGCACCGCATACCCGGACCACCGACCCGCAGGCAACCAGGATGACCCAGATACCCGACGGATTCGTCGAGCAGCAAATCACCGACTCGATCTCCGTCAAGGAGGCGATCCTGGCGGACACCGAACTGATCGCACAGATCGAGGAGGTCGCCGGACTGATCGTCGGGACCTATCGCAACGACGGCAAGGTGTTGGTCGCCGGCAATGGCGGCAGCGCCGCGGACGCCCAGCACATCGCCGCCGAACTGGTCAGCCGTTTCACGATCGATCGACCCGCACTGCCGGCGATGGCGCTGACCACCGACACCTCGATCCTGACCGGCATTGGCAACGACTACGGATTCGAGAGCCTGTTCAGCCGCCAGATCGAGGCCAGCGGCCGACCCGGCGACGTGTTCATCGCGATCTCGACCTCGGGCAACTCACCGAACATCGTGCGGGCACTGGCGACCGCCGGTCAGCGCGGTCTGGTCACGATCGGCCTGACCGGTGCGACAGGCGGCAACATGGCCGCCCTGTGCCGCCACTGCATCAGGATCCCGTCGACCGACACGCCACGCATCCAGGAGGGTCAGATCATGATCGGCCATATCCTGTGCGCGACGACCGAACGCGCGCTGTTCGGCGCGCACTGAACAACGGCGACACCGAAGCGGCGTGACCCGTTCCGGTCTGCGTCCCCGTCGACGGCCCGCGGATCTCGACCGCGTGCCGCCTGCGCTCAACCGGTGATCTCGACCTTGGCCTTGCGCAACCGCGCGTCGACCTCGGACTCCGCGATCACCCAGTCCTCGTGCTCATCGCTGAGGAAGCCCTGCGACTCGGCCCGGAGATAGGCGGCCTCGGCGATCATTCGATGACGCTCGGCCGAGCTGATGCGCCGCACGGCGCTGCCGGACTTGGCCGCAGCCGCCGGAGCACTCGCGACCTTCTGGGCACGTGTGGCCGGTTTCGCCACGGCGCCGGTTGCCGCCGCCTTCTTGGCCACGGTTTTTTTCACCACCTTCTTCTTTGCCGCGACCTTCTTGCTGGTCGTCTTCTTTTTCACCGCAACCGGCGCACCGGCCGATCCCGTTGCCTTGCCTGCACTCTTCTTCGTCGTCTTTGCCATATCTAACCTCGTGGCATTGTCCTAGCGACCCATCTCTGCCCCAGACACCGGCAAGAACCGATCCATTTCGAGTCTGGTGCGCTGATTACGGGATTCCTGCGTGCACGGTGCCGCCATGCAGACGCACCGCTGCACCGTTGTCGTGCGTAATGCGGCTGCGATGCTAGCGGATGGCGCAGATGTTGGGTAGCAGAAATGCCGGCAGCACGCCGGTCACAATCTGAAACCGTGATAGCGCCTGCGGATACGGTAGTCGACATAGGCGACACCGCCGCCGAAACCGAGCAGCAACGCGATCGCGCCGACGATCCAGCTGCGGAACCGCTCGATCGGGCCCAGCGGTGCGGGCGATTCGGCAGTGGCCGGCGCGCCGGGAGAAAGCAACGCGACCGCTTGCGCGACGCGCTCCTCGAGCGCCTGCAGCCGCTGCGCATCCTCCGTGTCCCGCCCGGGCGTGGCATCCTGCTGTGCCTCGAGCTGTGCAATGCGCTGTTCGGCCGCGTGCAACGCCTGCTGCAACTGGGCGTCGCGCGCGCTGGGCAGGCCGGCGCCGGCCGCGACCGGCGACGCGACCTCGCCGGAAGTCTGCTTTTCACGCAGCGCAGCCAGTTCGAGGCCCATCTGCCGCAGTTTCGCCTGGGTTTCCAGCAACATCGCCTTGGCCGGCTTTTCTTCGGTGACATAGGTCGACTCGACCCAGCCCCGGGTATCGTCTGCGAGCCGCACCTCGGCAAATGTTCCCTCACGGCGAAGCACCTCGAGCGGCGTACCGCTGGACAGCAGCCGGGACGGCGTACCTTCGGCGGCAGGGCCGTCGTACAGACCGACGACCAGCTGATCGGTGATGTGCGCACCGGACACGGTGCCGGCAAGGGTGCACAGGGCGACGAGAAGGACGCGCATCGGTGGTTGCATCGGTTTCGCTCGGCGGGTGTCCGCCCTCAAGTCTAGAAGTCAGCCTGGCAAAGGATAGCGGGCCGGCGGGCACGCCGCGGTCCCGGTTCTCACGGCGTGCTCAATCGCCGGATTGCCGTTGCCACCAGGCAAACAGCCCGACCGCCGCGTCGCCGAGTTCACCGACCGTTTCGCGGTGCGCCGCCTCGTCCGGTGGCGCGAACCACTGCGCCTCTTCGTACATCAGGAAAGACAGTATCGGCGCCAGCAGCGCGCTGGCCTGCTGATCCTCGAACAGCCGGTCGCGCTGCGCTTCGCCGAGCGCCTCGACACCGGCCGCGTAGCCCTGGCACCAGCCATACGGCAGCGGCAGTGTGCTGCCATCGTCACGCGGCAGCTGCAGGATCAGGGGACCATACTCGGCACTGCGCAGGTCGTCGAGCAGCTGCTGGTCAAACCGACCGACCAGTTCACGCAATCCAGCATCCCCGGCGAGCCCACCGAGCACGCGCAGGTGCAGGGTCGGGCGCAGTGCATCGCTGGCCGCTGTCGCGCTGAGAAAGCCGTGCGCCACGTCCAGCGGCATGCAACCGGCGCTGTCCATGCTTTCGACCAGCGCCTGCTGCAGGCGTTCCAACTCCTCAGGTTGCAGACCGGCCCGCCCCATCAGGCCGCAATGCCACTGTGGCGCAACAAGGCGTCGATGCGCGGCTCTCGTCCGCGAAACGCGACGAACAGCACCATCGCATCCTGGGCGCCGCCCCGCTCGAGGATGTTGTGCAGAAACGACTGCCCGGTCGCCTGGTCGAACACACCCTTCTCCTCGAACAGCGAGAACGCGTCCGCCGACAGCACCTCGGCCCATTTGTAGCTGTAATAACCGGCCGCATAGCCGCCGGCGAAGATATGGCTGAAGGCATGCGCGAAACGGTTCCACGCCGGCGGCTTGATCACAGCGACCTCGT
Source organism: Chromatiaceae bacterium (assembly GCA_024235395.1). Taxonomy (NCBI): domain Bacteria; kingdom Pseudomonadati; phylum Pseudomonadota; class Gammaproteobacteria; order Chromatiales; family Chromatiaceae; species Chromatiaceae bacterium. Next base: position 791,728 of record JACKMK010000003.1, on the reverse strand, counting down.
CGCGCACCTGATCGAGAATCTCGTAGATGCGCCCGCCAAGCGCCGGGTCGTATTCACGATGGATGCGAAAGTCGAACAGCGCGAACTCCAGCTGCCGAACCATCATCATCCCGGACTGGAAGTTCTTCGCCGCGAGCATGCGCTCGTAGAGGTCGTCGGGAATCTGTTCGCCGCTCTCGTAGTGGGCCGCGAACAGATCGAGCGCCTCGCGTTCCCAGCAGAAGTTCTCCATGAACTGCGATGGCAGCTCGACCGCATCCCAGGCGACCCCGTTGATCCCGGCAATCGCCACATAGTCGACCTTGGTCAGCATATGGTGCAGACCGTGACCGAACTCGTGAAACAGCGTCTCGACCTCGTCGTGGGTCAGCAGTGCCGGCTTGTCGCCGACCGGCGGGGTGAAATTGCAGGTCATGTAGGCAACCGGGATCTGTTCGACGCCCGCGGTCTTCATGCGCGACTGGCAATCGTCCATCCAGGCCCCCCCGCGCTTGTTCTTGCGCGCGTACAGATCGAAATAGAACTGCCCGCGCAGGCTGCCGTCGTGATCGCGAATCTCGTAGAACTTCACGTCCGGGTGCCAGGTGTCGACCCCGCCGACCTCATGGAAGGTCACACCGTACAGGCGCCCGACGACGTCGAACATGCCGGGCACCACGCGTGTCTCCGGGAAGTACGGTTTGACCTCTTCCTGGGTGATCGCGTAGCGGTGTTGGCGAAGCTTCTCGGCGTAATAGGCAATATCCCAGGGCTCGAGTTGTGCAACGCCGTACTGCTCCGCGGCAAAGGCGCGCAGTTCATCCAGTTCGCGTTGCGCCTGCGGTCTCGACCGTGCTGCCAGGTCGTGCAGGAAATGCATCACCTCGTCGGTCGAACGCGCCATCTTGCGCGCGAGCGAACGTTCGGCGTAGTTCGCGAAACCAAGCAGCTGGGCCTGTTCGTGGCGTAGCGCGAGGATGCGCTCCATCAGTTCGCTGTTGTCGAAGCGGCCGGCATATGGGCCCTGATCGCTGGCGCGCGTCTGATAGGCCTCGTAGACCTCGCGTCGCAGCGATCCATCCTCGGCATAGGTCATCACCGGGAAGAACGACGGGTAGTCGAGGGTGAGCAGCCAGCCTTCCTCGGCGTGCTGTTCGGCGGTCTGGCGTGCCAGATCGATCGCGGACTGCGGCAGACCGGCCAGCGCCGCCGGGTCATCGAACCGCTTCTGCCACGCATGGGTTGCATCCAGCACGTTGTCCGAGTACTGGCTGGTCAGGTTGGACAGCTCCTGACTGATCGCCTTGTAGCGCGCCTTCTTCTCCGACGGCAGGTCCACCCCTGAGAGATGGAAATCGAGCAATGCGTTCTCGAGCACCTTGCGCTGCCCGGCATCCAGACCACCACCGGTATCGGCCACCGCGCGGTAGGCCGCATACAGTCGTTCGTTCTGGCCCATCTCGGTACCGTAGTCGGACAGCTTGGGCAGGCAGGCGTTGTAGGCCGCACGCAGCGCGTCGCTGTTCATCACCGAGTTGAGGTGCGACACCGGCGACCAGACGCGGCTCAGGCGGTCCTCCCATTCCTCGATCGGTTCGACCAGGTTGTGCCAGGTCGGGGAGTCGACCGATTCGAGCAGCGCGGCGATTCGCTGACGGTTCTCGGCCAGCAGTTGATCGATCGCGGGTTCGACGTGTTCGGGCTTGATCTTCGAGAACGCCGGCAGGCCGGACTGTTCGAGCAGGGGGTTGGACATTCGGATACGACTCGTGACGGGATGATTACGCAGATTCTGCCACGAACCGGAACGGCCCGGCAGCGCGCAAAACCGCGCCAGCTATGGCTGTTTCGTGTGCCGCGCCGCAGCGCGGTTACGAGGGAGACAGCGTCGGGCTGTACAACAGCAGCACGTTCAGCTCGTCGGCCGGCACCGGGTGGCCGAACAGGAAGCCCTGGACCTCATCGCAACCGGTGCCACGCAGGAATGCACTCTGCTCGGCGGTCTCGACCCCCTCGGCCACCACCCGCAGGCCGAGGCTGTGGCCCATCGCGATGATCGCCGAGACGATCGCCGCGTCATCGGCATCGCCCGGGATGTCGCGAACGAACGATCGGTCTATCTTCAGCTTCTGAACCGGGAAGCGCTTCAGATAGGCCATCGACGAATACGCCACGCCGAAATCGTCGATCACTAGGTTGACCCCCATCTCGTTGAGCGCACGCATCTGTTTCTCGGCGCGGAACGGGCCCTCCATGACCCAGCTCTCGGTGATCTCCAGTTCCAGGCGATCGGCCGGCAGACCGCTCGCGGCGAGCGCCTGCGCGACCACCGTCTGCAGCCCCTCGTCCTGGAACTGGCGACCGGAGATGTTCACCGACAGCCGTCCGAAATCCAGACCCTGGTCGCGCCAGTGCTGCGCCTGGCGACAGGCCTCGTGCATCACCCAGGCACCCAGGGCGATGATCAGGCCGCTCTCCTCGGCCACCGGAATGAAACGGACCGGGGGGATCATCTTGCCGTCCGGTCCCTGCCAGCGAACCAGGGCCTCGACGCCGATCAGACGTCCCGAGGCGAGATCGTATTGCGGTTGAAACGCGAGGCCGAGGTCGTCGTGCTCGAGTGCGTGACGCAGTTGACGGGTCAGCTGCAGGCGCTCTTCGGCCTTGCGGTTCATCTCCGGCTCGTAGAACGCATAGCGGTTCTTGCCGCTCTCCTTGGCCTGGTACATTGCCGCGTCGGCATGCTTGAGCAGCGTCTGCACGTCACTGCCGTCATCGGGGTACATCGCGATACCGATACTGGTCGTCACGCGATTCTCCTGCCCGGACAGATCGTAGGGCTCGGTGATCACACTCAGCAGCTGGTCGCAGATACCCTGCACGTCGCCGTCTTGTGCGATATCGCTCAGGACCACCGCGAACTCGTCGCCACCGATACGCGCGACGATGTCGGCTCGCCGCAGGCGCGACGTCAGGCGCACGCCGACCAGCCGCAGCACCTCGTCACCGGCACTGTGGCCATAGGTGTCGTTGATCAGCTTGAAGCCGTCCAGATCCAGGAACAGCAGTGCCAGGCGTCCGCCGGCACGGGCCGCACGATTGATCGCGTGCAACAGGCGGTCCTGCAGCAGTACGCGGTTCGGCAGTTCGGTGGTGGCATCGTAGTGTGCCAGCCGATGGATGCGCTCGGCGGCGAACTTCTCCGCCGAGATATCGCTGAACATGTTGACGTAGTGCAGCAGGGCGCCGCTCTCGTCGCGCACCGCGACGACGGTGCGCTGCTCCGGATAGACCTCGCCGTCGTGTCGGCGACTCCATAGCTCGCCGACCCATACGTCTTCCGCATCCAGCGCGGTCTGGACCTCGAATTGCAGATCCGGTGAATCACGACCGGCGCTGAGCATGCTTGCGCGGCGCCCGACGACCTCGTGTTCCTCCCACCCGGTAATCTCGCTGAACGCCTGGTTGACCTTGCGGATGCGATGCTCGGCATCGGTGATCATGATGCCCTGGGGGCTGTGCCGAAACACACTGGCGCTGAGTTGCAGCTCCTTTTCGGCGCGCTGGCGATCGAGTTCGAGCGAGATTCGGTCTGCGAACAGGCTCAGTACCGGATGGATGGTGATGTCCTTGGTGATGGGCCCGGTGTGGGCGACCACGACGACCCCCAGTTTCTCGCCGGAGGATGCGGTCAGCGCGGCCCCGTAGTACCCATCGGCGCGCAATTCCGCCAGCAGCCGGGCATCCGGATAGACGTCCGTGGCGGCATCCGGGATGAATACCCGGTCGTGGGTCAATACGTCGGCGCAGGGAGCGCCGGCCACTTCGTAGGTGCGATTCCCGACCAGCTCACCGCCGGCGCAGAACGCGACGGTGCGCAGCCGGGACCGCGAATCGTCGGTGAACACGGAGACGTAGGCGTAGTCGACCCCGAAGGTCGATGCCAGCAGCACGACGCATTCGTCGCAGAAGTGGTCCACACCGAAGGACGACGAACGTGCGAGCGCCGCGACGGCCTCCAGCGCACGGTCGCCCGGACGCTGTTCAGCGAGACTTCCGGCACCCCCGAGTTCGATTTGTTGCTGGCCGGACTTGCCTGACACCGATTGGTCGCCTCGCGCATCGCTCATCACTGATTTTAATCGACTTTGACAACAGAGAAATTGAACCTGTTCCTGAGTTCGCAACGACGTCCGCCAGGGAGGCGGATTCCCCCGATGCCCCGGAACCCAATGCCGCCGGCGGGAAGGCGCTTCCGATTTCGGGAATCGGCCCGATCAAGGGCGTTGGCAGTCGATCAGAGCCGGGTGGACAACATCAGCGCAACCGCGCTGCCGAGCGCGAAAAAAGCGCCGAAACCCAGGCGCATGCGCCAGCGATAGCGCCGCAGCAGGCCGAATTCCTCGAGATTGGATAACAGGAAGTAGCGTCTGTCGGCGGGCTTCTGCAGCGCGTGCAGCTGGTTGCCGGCGGGTTGCCGCGCCTGTTCGCGTAGCGCCTCCTGACGCGCCACGGCCCGCGCCTTCTCCCACTCCTCGGCGTCGACGGTGCCATTGCGGTCGCTGTCGAAGCGTTCGCGCAGGGTATCGGGGCGGCGCTTCCACTCGCGCAGTATCGCGCCGGTCAGTTCGTCCAGAGCCGCCGCATGCGCCGATCCGTGGGTATGGAACATCCCGATCGCATACAGCGGGTCACCGTCGAGGATCACGGCTTCCGTGTAACGGTAACCGCCGACACCGCTACCCAGCGCCTCGAGCACCTTGCCGCCGACATCGACGATCAGATCGGCCGTCTTTCCGAGGCTCGGAAGGCGGGCGTGCACCGCGTGCGCACCCCAACCGCTGCCGTCGTCGGTCCAGCTGCGCTGATGGCGGGTCGTGACCTCGGCACCCTCCGGATCGACCACGCACTCACCGGTCTCGTCGCGCAACAGAAAGATGCCGTCGCTGACCCCCGAATCGACGGTGCGCCAGTCCTTGCCGTCGGCGCGCTCGACCCGAAAGCGGTACCAGCAGCACGGCGTCTGCGACAATGGTGCGATGATCGGTTCGCCGTCCATCGCATGGGCTCTACCGATCAGCTCGACGTAGCCCTGGGGCGCCGAGCGCACGCGTGCCGTCGGCACGTCCTCGATGTGGCGGACACGACGCAACCCGGTCAGCCCGGCCACGAATGCAGCGACCGCCAGTACGGCGGCCAGGACCAGAAACGGCGTCGGCGCGTACGCCAGGCGTTCGAGCCAGTAGGCCATCACTCAGCTGAAAAGGCCCGCCAGGTTGACGTCGGCAGTCTCCGCGCTGGTGAACTCCAGCAGGCTGGCCGGCTTGAAACTCATCAGACGCGCGACGATCACGTCCGGGAACTGTTCGATGCGCACATTGTTGGCATTCACCGAGGCGTTATAGAACTCGCGCCGATCGGCAATGCTGTTTTCCAGGTTGGTGATTCGCGTCTGCAAGTGCTGGAAGCTCTCATTGGCCTTGAGATCGGGATAGGCCTCGGCGACGGCGAAAAGGTTACCGAGGCCGAGTCGCAGCATCCCTTCGGCCTGACCGACACCGTTGACGTCCTGTGCCTCGCGCGCGCTCGCCACGGCGGCGCGGGCGCGCATCACCTGTTCCAGCGTCTCGCGTTCGTGTTTCATGTACTGCTTGCAGGTCTCGACCAGCTTCGGCAGTTCTTCATGGCGCTGCTTGAGCAGCACGTCGATGTTCGACCAGGCCTGGCTGACCGCATGTTTCAACCCGACCAGATTGTTGTAGATCACGATCGCGTACACGACGACGAACGCCAAGATGCCGAGAATGATCATTGTGCTGACTTCCATTCCACCCGCTCCGCATGCCTGTTAACGTTGTTCCACGACGTTAACGGCATGACCTCCGAGAAACATGAATCAGATCCGCAGCTTCGAACAACACACGCCGGCAATAGATCCACAGGCCTGGCTCGATCCGCTGAGCCTGGTGATCGGCGATGTCGAGATCGGCGCACACAGCAGCCTGTGGCCCCTGGTGGTGGCGCGCGGCGACATCAACCGAATCCGGATCGGGTGCGAGACCAACATCCAGGACGGTTGCGTACTGCACAACAGCCATGACGGGCCCTATATGCCGGGCGGGTCGCCCCTGCTGATCGGCGACCGGGTGACGGTAGGGCACAGGGCGATCCTGCACGGATGTCACATCGGCAGCGGCTGCCTGATCGGCATGGGCGCGATCGTGATGGACAAGGCGGTCGTCGAAGAAGGCGTGATCGTAGGGGCCGGCGCCCTGGTCACGCCGGGCAAGGTGCTGCGCTCCGGGTTCCTGTATACCGGTTCGCCGGCACGCCGATCACGTGCACTGAGCGACACCGAGAGGGAATATCTCGAGTATTCCGCCGCGCACTACGTCAAGCTCGCCGCACGGCATCGCGCCGACCTGGCGTGATGCGTGCGGCGCCCGGCCGTCACTGGCGAAGGCGCATCTCCTGATCCATCACCAGGCCCTTGTCGTTCGCGTACAGCGCTACACGCAGTCGGTCGAACAACTCGGCCTGGAGCCGAAAGCCGTCCAACTGGGCACGCAGATCGGCCGCGGTCGACGGGTCACCGGCGCTGGCCATACGGTCTGCCGCCGCCTCGATCGTGCGGCCGAAACGCTCGACCAGCTGGTACACGCCGTAGTCGAACGCGAGCAGCGGTGCGGGCGAGGTCGGCACCGCACCCAACAGGGTGTCGGCGAGCGCACCGGCATCGCGCCCGGCGAGCAGCAGCAGCGACTTGTCCTTGATTGCGACCTTCATCGGCGGCGTCTCCGCCCCCATCCCCAGGTCGGATGGCAGATCGACGAAGGTGCCGTCCTGCGGGACCTGCAGTGCGGCCAGCGCCGGGTTGAACATCGCGCCCAACGCGAAGACGCCACGCGGATCGTCGACCGCTGCCAGCAAGCCGCCGCGCACCTCGCTCGGCTGCATCAGTTCGGGATCGAACACCAGGTCGTCGAGCAGCAGGTTGAAACCGTGGATCCCGGCCGTCATCGGCCCGAGCGCCAGGTTGAGGCGCGGGATCACCGCCTGCAGCTCAGCCGGATCGACCCATTCGCAGCTCGCGCCGGCGGCCAGGATCGTTTGCAGCAGCGCCTCCACGGCGTTGCGCAGTTGCGGCAGATCGATCCCCATCCCGAATGCCAGCAGACCATCGTAGGGTCCACCGACGCCCGGTACCGGCGCAGCCAGGCGCTGCAGGTGCGCCGCGACCGCCGGCGTGCTTTCCCAGACGCCGCGCACCGTCATCTGCTGCGCATCCGCAGAGGTGATACCCATCACCATGCGCGGCATGCCCGCGACCAGATCGCCGGTCAGTCGCAGGCAACCGTCGGACAACGGGGGCGGCGGCAACTCGATCGCCTGTAGCGTCTCCAGGTTGCGTCCGGCACCCTTTCCGGCGACGGTGGCGACCAAGCCCTGCAGGTCGATGAAACCCTCTCCGTAGCCGGTGAAACCGTGCGCCTTGATGATATCGGTCAGCAATCCCTTGTCCGCCAGGCTCTCGGCCGGTGTCTGTTGACCGAGCAGCAGCGGCAGATCACGATCGAACAGGGTGTCGGGCAACAAGCCGGCGATCGCGTATCGGTCGGCCACCGCCAATACCGCATCGATCTTGCCGAGGTCGATACGCCGATAGGCCTGCCCATCGAGTTCGCCGCGTGCCGCACTGACTCCGGCGCGCTGCTCGACGCGATCCAGCATCGCATTCAGGCGCTGCGCATCGGCGATCTCGACGCGCATCGCCGGCAACAGGCCAATCCCGTACAGCACGCTGCGCGTGACCGGTTCGATCCCGAGTTCGCGCACCTTTTCGGCGGTGTCGCGACCTTCGAACTCGGCGAGCAGCGCATCCATTACCGCGAACGCCTGGCGCGCCGCATCCGCCATCGGCGCGGTGTCCTCGCTCGCTTCGATCTGCTTGCGCAGCTGCGCAAGGCTGGCGCGCTGGCTGGCCAGCTGTGCCGCATAGTAATCGGCGAGACGTGCGCGCAGCGCATCCGGGAGATGCCGGCTGTTGACGAACACATAGGGCGTATCCGCGGGCACATGACGCAGCAGATCCGCGGCGGGCTTCTCGACTTCGCGACTACAGCCAAACGCCAGAATGAGCAGGCCGAACACGACCAGGTATCGGACAACGGAAAACGACATCGCAGTACACTCCAGCAACAGATGAACCCGAGGTTCAGGAACGGCGCAACTCCGCGATTACCGGCGCGGTATCCGGCTGCACGCCCCGCCACAGACGAAACGACTCGGCGGCCTGTTCGACCAGCATGCCGAGTCCGTCGAGCGCACGCGCCGCGGCGCGCGCCTGTCCCCATTGGACGAATGCGGTCGGTTGGTCGGCATACAACATGTCATAGGTCCAACCGCCGTCCGCCAGACAATCGTCCGGAATCTCCGGTACTTGAGCGTCGAGCCCGGCGGCGGTGCCATTGATGATCAGATCGAACTGCTGACCCTGGAGTTCGTCCAGGCCGCACCCGATCACCGGCCCATTTCGCGCCGCGGCCGCGGCCAGCGCCAGCGCCTTCGCGGCGGTACGGTTCGCGACCACCAGACGCGCCGGACGCTCCCCCAACAGCGGCCGCAACACCCCGCGTACCGCCCCGCCCGCACCGAGCACCAGGATACGCGCGCCGGCGAATGCGAACAGGTGATTACAGGCAAGATCGCGAACCAGGCCTATGCCGTCGGTGTTGTCGCCGTACAAACCCTCTTCGCGCACCACCAGGGTGTTCACCGCACCGGCATCCTGGGCGCGTGCGCTGAGGATATTCGACAGCCGGAATGCGCGCTCCTTGAATGGCAGTGTGACGTTCAGACCACGTCCACCCGATGCGATGAACTCCTCGACGTCGTCTTCGAATTCCTCCAGATCGCCCAGAATCCGCTCGTAGCACATGTCCTGCCCGGTCTGCCGGGCGAACGCCGTGTGGATCTGCGGCGATTTGGAGTGTTCGATCGGATTGCCGATCACGGCATACAGGTCGGTCATGCAGTCAGTTACCCCGCTGCGGCGCGATGAACCCGGCATTGTACGCGCTGCAGCGCGGCAGTTCCCGTGGGCGACATTCGTCGACGAGCAAAATTATTTTTGCGTCCCCCTTGTCTTGCAGCAGGCCCGTGCTAAATTGATCGACGCGGGATTCACCGCATTCTAACTGGTGCACATCCGCACCGCGGAGATTCGCAAGATGAACACAAGGGCTGCCCTGTCGGCGGCGCTTACGCTTTTCGCCGTCCCGGTTCTCGCCGCCTCCGAGGCGATCGTGTTTCCGGCCGACGCGACCCTGCCCGACGACCCCCGCGTAACGGCGTTTTACGGCGCCCAGTGCGAGCAATGGGCCGAGGCACGTGGACTGCAAGGCATCGAACGGCAAAGCTACGTGGACGGCTGCCGGGCCAACGGACCGGCGATCTGGCCGGTCGGTAGCGAAGAGAGCAGCGGCGGCGGAGAATAGCCGCGTCGCGCTCCAAACAAGAAAGCGGCCTGCGGGCCGCTTTTTTGCGCACTAAATACTTAAGGGATCACCCACAGGTCACCGGTGTCGAAGGACTGCCGACCGTTGACCTTGACCTGGGAAAGTGCGTGTAACTCGCATCGCCCGTAACAAGGCCACAACGTCAGACGATCTCGACCAGCTCGATATCGAAATTCAGCGCATGCCCTGCGAGCGGGTGATTCGCATCGACGGTAATCGATTCGGCGGCGACAGCGGTCACGGTCAGTTGCACGGTCTGGCCATCCGAGCCACGTGCCTGCAATGCCATGCCGACGGAAGGGTCGATATCCTCCGGCAACGCGGACTTCGGCACCTCATGCACCAGTTGCTCGTGGCGCGGCCCGTAGGCGTCCTCGGGCGGGATACGGACCGATTTGCTCTCACCGACGTTCATGCCGGTCACGGCCTTGTCGAATCCCGGCACCACCTGTCCGGCACCGAGTGCGAATTCCAACGGTTCGCGACCCGCAGAGCTGTCGAACTGCGTGCCATCGTCGAGTTTCCCGGTGTAATGGATGCGTACGGTATCGCCTGCTGCGGCTTGGCTCATGCTGGCCTCCTGAAATGAACGTCGCGCTGAACGCCCGTCGAAAGCGGACCGTCCACGACGGCTACCGAATGCGCGACAGCGGGATGGATGTATGGGGGGTGAGCGAAAGACCATACCACACGTGGTCGTTGAAAAGGCATTGTCGGCGCGGACGTCACGCGACGATCCCCAATAGCGCGCGCACCACCCCGGTCAGGCTCTCCCCCGCGATCAGCCCGGAAGCGGCGGCGACCAGGTAGCGTTGCGCGAGGTTCGGTAGCAGGCGTTCGAGCAGCACCGCGACAAGGCTGCCGAGAAACATCGTGATCGACAGCGACACCGGGATCACCATCGCCAGCCCCAGCGCGGGCATATTCGGCAACCAGAGCCTTGAATGGCGATGCTGCGCCCACGCACCCGCCATGCCGAACCCGGTGCCGATGAGCACCGCCCAGAGAGCGCTGGCCGGAATCGCACCGAAACCCGAACTGAGGGTTTCGGCGACCACCTTCCAGGTGGCGACTGCAGGTGCCGGCCATTGCTCGGTAATCAACATCGAGGCGGGGTCGGGTATCAGGTGCAGGTACACTGTGGTGCCGACCAGGCTGCCGGTCAGGATGCCGAAGATCTGGGCGACCACCTGCAGGCGCGGCGCAGCACCGATCGCGTGACCGACCTTGAAGTCATTCAGCAGATCGGCACTCTGGCCGGCGGCGCCGCCAGCGACGTTGGCGCCGATCAGATTGGCGGTCATCTCGCCCGGCGCGGCAACGCCTGTCGCCAGCTGCGACACCTTGCCGATCGCGCCAATCGGTGGAATACCGGTCTCACCGACCACGCGCGAGGCCACCATCGCCAACAGGAATGCGATCGGCACGGCCAGCGTGGCGATCAACCAATGGATATCGAAGATCGCGATCTGCGCCACCACCACCAGGGCGCTGGCCGTTGCGAGCCCGATCAGTCGGGTCACGGTGGCGCCATCATCCGACACCCGACCGACTTTCCCGCCAGCCGACACGGCAAACGTCTGCAACGCGAAGCGCGTCAACGCCGAACCGACCATCACCGCGACGCCCGGCCACAGCAGCCACTCGATCATGCTCGCGAACCAACTCGCGGCCGGATCATCCGCGCCGGGGACGATGAAGCCCTGCATGAGCCCCCAGGGACCAAGCACTCCCCAGGCGAACACACCGCCGAGCAACAGCGAGACACCGTTGCGGAAACCGATGATCGCGCCGAATCCGGCCAGCAACAGCGACGGATCGAAAGCGAATGTGAGGTTTTTCGCACTGATACCGGAGAAGCCTGCGAGCTGCCCGGTGGCCGGCAGCGTGAAACCGAGACTCGGGCGAGGCAGGCGGTACAGGCCGGTATCCAACCATTTCGACATGCCGGCCAGCAGCGTCGCGCCGAGCAGCACGCGCAGCCTGAGCGCCGCATCGCGACCTTCGGCGAAGACCTCCAGCAGGGTCTCTGCGGTGGCGCGTCCGGTTGGAAACGGCAGGTCCACGCGCAGGATCAGCGCCGACCGCAGGTACCAGGCGACCCAGATACCGAGAAAACTGACCGAGAAGACCCAGGGGACGAGTTCCACGGCGCTCAGGTTGCCGCCGGACAGCATCGCCAGCGCGGGAATCGGCGCAACCAGTCCTCCCGAGATGATGTTCGCCGAAGACGACGCAGCGGTCTGTGTGATGTTGGCCTCACCTGCACCAAGTGCGGGCGAGAGGTTCAGCCGGGCGAGCAGGGCCCAGAACCCGCCGGCCAGCAACAGCGCGATGATCGAGACATTGAATGACCAGCCGATCTTGAGCCCCGAATAGATGTTGCAGGGCGTCAGCAGTGCGCCGAGCAAGATCCCGCCGACGAGGGCGCGGGCCGTGAGGTGACGGGATCTCTGCATAGGACAAGGTCGGGAAAGACGACAGACCGTGCCACCTTAACACCCCGGCTTGGGGCATCCTGCCGGCACGGTCGGGTCAGTGTCCTGCGCGCGCGTATATCGCGTGGCGCTCCCTGGCGATGCCACCGACCGTCGGGATTCTTTACAAGGGCCCAAGGGGCATGAACACAAACGACTGATTCATAGGACTATTGTCCAATGGCGCAGCTCCTGCATCGGTTCGGAAACGGACGCAGCAGTTGAGGGATCAATGACATGAAACGCTTGTTGTCGGGCATTTTGGGTGCGGCCATATTGTGTCTGGCCGCAGGTCAGACGCAGGCGACACTGTTGTCGCTGGAACTGGAAGAGCACCCGTCGCCGTTCGGTTTCCTGCCACTGGCCAGCCTGGGCGTCGCGGCGTTCGCCTGCCCGGCGGACTGCGACGATGGCGGCGTTGCCCTGAACCTGCCTGCATTCGCGTTTGCCGGAAGCAGCTATTCCTCGGTCATCTGGTCGGTCAACGGAACGATCGAGGTGGGCGCCGCCAGCGGCCTGGCGGCCGGTGCGGTCAACCAGAAACTCCCCGATCCCACGCCCCCGAACAACCTGCTGGCGCCGCTATGGCTCGATCTGGACCTGTCGGCGGGTGGGAATTGGTACGTCGCAGTACTCACCGCTGGCATCGACCAGTACACGGTATTCGAGTGGAGCGACATCCCTCTGTTCGGCGAACAGAACAATCGTTACAGCTTCCAGGCGTGGATACAGAACGGCGACTCCGGCAACATCTGGTTCACGTACGACCTGCTCGGAGACGTTTCCGGAGCGACGGTCGGCGTGGAGAACGCCGATGGTAGCGTCGGCAGCACCTATTGGTTCGAGGGACTCGGGACGGCACCGCGAGTCGGCACCGATCTGAAGGTTGTCTACGAGGAGCGTGCGGAGGTGCCGGCGCCGCCGGTCCTGCTCGCGTTGCTGGGTCTCGGCGCCGTAAGTACCCGGCGCCGCCCCGCCAAAGGCACTGCGTCCATCTGACGGCGACGACGCCTCGACAACCGGCGCAGCGGCGGCAGGACCGCGGCCGCTAGCGGTCATCCACGGGCAACACGCGCCCCCGCCGGTTTATTTGACGCTCGCCGCGCGCGGTTCCTGCCACAGATGTTTCTCGGCCGAACGGGCGCGCAGCTGCACCGCCATCCGGTTCGTAAAATACGAACGCCAATCCAGTTCCGAGCGCATGTGGTCTTCGAGAATCGCGCGAGCACTGTCGTCGCGCGAAACCTCGCCCGGTTGCGCGACGGGTTCGGCATTCGCCGGCCGATCGGCGGCGAACGCACTGCCCGCCAGCACAAAGGCCAGCAAAAATATCCAAGAATTCCTAAACATAGTACTGCTCCGCTCAGGCAGAAGTGTTAACAACTAAACATTAGTCTTCGCTTATACACTAAAGTTCAGTCCCGATGATGACAGGTCGGTGACCGGTGCGGGTCAGCACAGAATGCGTCCCGTCGGCCGGGCCGGGTCCCGGGCCGCTATCCGTCATTGGGGAAGCCGCACAGATGCCGGCGCAGGGACACCTACGCGAGCGTCACGTCGGCAGAGAAGACTGCAGCGCCGAATGCTACGACGGCGACATGGCCTATCGCATTGCGTTTCCGCAACCCGGATCGTCGGATGCCAAATCCGTTGCGCGCCCTCCCCTCCGTCAGGATTTCTTACACGACGATGTACCCGAATTCTGGAAAAGGACAAAAATTCATTTTTCAGCCAATCGCTTACATTCACCGGAGTGGTTCTTGCTTCGTGCGCCCCGTCGCGACCAATTCGGAGGGCATGACATGACTCGCACCCATTCACGACGAACCCGGGCCTCGAGAACCGGACTCCTGCTGACGACCTTGGTCGGCGGCGCCTGCAGTTTCGGTGCCGCACAGGCCGGGGTGCTGCAGCTCGCGACCGCCACGAACGAGATCAGCGGCGTGACGACCACCAGCACCGATGCGGTGTTCGAGACCACGAGCGGCGACATCGCGCGCAACATTCTCGCCAGCGTCGGCTCTCAAGGTGCCGGTGGGCCAGGCTATTTCAGTACCGCCAGTGCCGGCGTCTTTGGTCAGATCGGACTCGAGTCGGGCATTACGACCTCGATAGGGACGCCGGCGGTATTCTCGGAAGTACTGATCGGCAGCGACGAATTTGTGAATGTCAGTGGCCGGTCCGGCACTGTCTCGAGCCGATTCATCATCGACGGTGGCCAGATCCGGGACTTCTTCAGCACCGACACGAGGGTGACGTTCAATCTCCAGGTGGGGGCGACGGTCGTGACCGCCCAGGAAACGGATCCTACGCTGATGGAGAACGCCACACGCATCACCGCCGGGTTCGGTTCGGCCGGTGGTTTCTTCGCCGATTATCTGGGCGGCGGATACACGGCGATCTACAGCACGGACGGCAGCGCCAACGCCACGCTCAGCACGACCTTCGAAGGAGGGCTCGACCTCGGTGCCACGCTCGATCCGACGACTCGCACCGTCGAGATACCGTTCAGCCTGCAGAGCCTCGAACTGGGCGTGCTCGGACCGGGCGACCGCCTGCTGATCGGCTACCTCGCCAGTTTCCTGATCGAGGTCGACGGCGTAACCGAGGGCATAGTCGCCTCGTTCTCGGATCCGCTGTCGCTCACAGGTCCCGCGCTGCTGGCATCGCTCGAGTTCACGCCGGATGGCACGGACAACAGCGTGCCGCTTCCCGGGACCCTCGGTCTGTTGCTTCCGGTGCTCGTGGCATGGCGGCGCTTCAGACGGTGCGCGGACCTGGTGCGGTAGGCGGCAGCGAGTCATGCATGCCTGCGTGCGGCGTGGATCGAACGCCTGGCGGTGATACTGCGCCATCAGATCTGCGAAACGGGTAGCCCGGCACACCGCTTGTCCGGCCAGTTGAGCGTCGCGGCAGCGCATACTGCGCTTTCCCGCAGCGCCTGGACCATCCCGCGCGATTGAGCGAATTCACCTCGAGGCGCGTCGGTCAGGCCCACTGTATTCTGTGTCAGTTCGCAGGCAAGCCAGCCCGCCGGTCGGTTTTGGGTGACTGACGTTGGGCCGCAGCGATCGCCCGCACGCGCGCGTACTCGCCGCGCAGCGCCAGCAACGCACCGCCCCACGCCACGCAGACTGCCAGTACCAGCCAACCAAGCTGAACCGCGCTGATCGACCAGGGTAGCCATTCGGTGAGCAACAGGATCAGCACCGAGCCCAGCACCTTGAACAGGCGGTAGCCGAACATGTCGATCCAGGCCTTGGCCTGGAAGATCAACAGCGGCTCGATCGGCACATACAGCAGTTCTTTCGAAGCACGGTTTATCGAATACGACAACCCGCGGTCCGCAATTTTCAGAAAGGCGCCGGCCGCCAGCGTTGCCTGTGACATGTAGTACAGGCTGCCGAACAGAACCGCCACCGGTTGTGCGACCAGGCCGCCGATTGCACCGAACCAGCGATGTATCAATGGCGTGATCAACAGGTTGATACCGATCGCCACGCCACTCAGCAGGCTGAAGAAATCACCGAGATAGGCAGTACGTGCCTCGCGATCGACGATGCTCGACTCCACTGCCTTCATGAACTGGAATTCGACCAGGGGCTCGACCATCTGCGCCAGCAGCAGCAACAACGCAATCAACAGCAGGTAGCGGTGACGCATGATCGCGCGCCAGCCGTGCTCCGCACCCTGTCCATCGTCACGCACGCCGCGTTGCTCGACATAGAGTCCGACCCGGCCCATCAGCAGCGTGAGCACCATCAACACCAGCAGGATGGCGGCAGCGACCAGCAGCAGATCCATGGTTTGCAGCCCGGCATGCTTGATCCAGAACGACGACATGGCACCGCCGGCGACGCCGCCCAACAGGCCGCCGGTTGCGATCAGGCCGTACCAGCGCTTCCCCTGCTCCGCGGTGAAGACGGTATCCGTCAGGCTCCAGAACTGCTCGACCAGAATGACACTGAGCATGTCGACGAAGATGTAGAAACCGAAAGCGAGCGGCGTCCCCGGTTCGTGCATGCCCGGATAGAAAGCAACGAGCAGTGCGATGATCGTCGCACAGGTACCGAGCACGACCTGGATTCGCCCGAACCGGGCAACAATCCGCTGATACACCGTAATCATCAAGCCGAGGCCCGCGGCGGTCGCTATCCACACATAGGGCAGCTGGTCGGCGCTCAACGTGGTCACGAAAATCGACCGGCTCGCCGGTTTCAGGTGATACAAGGCGGCGATGATCAGGAAGAAATTTGTGAACAGCAGCAAAGACTTGGCAAAACGCTTGCTGCTGGGCTGATGTTTATTCATTGCCTTGGATAGACTTTTGGATACTATTCGCCGATACCAGGCTTCAGGATCTGCATAACATGGCGCGATTGCTAACCTTGATCAGCTTGTTTCTTGGACTGTCCGTTAGCCTTTTCGCAGAAAACTCCACCACTCCCTACCCTGCGCTCCGTCACTCTCTGGATTCCCGTCTGCAGGCCCAGCTTGAATCCCGCATCAAACATCTGAAGCTCGACGACGCGGTGCGCCGCGGCCAGCTGGCGATATCGCTGGTCGACGTGACCGATCCGCGCCATCCGAGCCTCGCCCAGGTCAACGGCGACCGCATGATGTATGCCGCGAGCCTGCCCAAGATCGCCATCCTGTTAGCGGCCTTCGAGCGCATTCGTGAAGGAAAGCTGAAACTCGACACCGAGAATCGGGAACTGATGACCAACATGATTCGCTATTCGTCGAATACCGCGGCGACCGAACTCATTCATCGCGTTGGGCGTCACTACGTCAACAAGGTCCTGACCTCGCCGAAGTACCGCCTGTACGACAAACGCTATAACGGCGGACTCTGGGTCGGAAAAGAATACGCCAAGGGTGAGGCCTTTGCCCGTGACCCATTGCACTATCTGTCGCATGGCGCCACGACGTTCCAGGTCGCACGCTTCTATTACCTGCTGGAGACCGGCCAGCTGGTCTCGCCGCAGCTGTCACGCGAGATGAAGAAGATGCTGGGCCATCCCGGCATTCGACACAAGTTCGTCAAAGGTCTGATGGAAACGTCGCCGGACGCGCAGATCTATCGCAAATCCGGCACCTGGCGAGACTGGCATGCCGACAGTGCGATCGTCGAACATGGCGGCCGCACCTACATCGCGGCTGCACTGGCGCAAAACCCGGCCGGGGGCGAATGGTTGAAGAACCTGATCACCGAACTGGACACGATCATCCTGCAGAAGCCGACCCAGGCCGCCGCTCTTTCAGCAAAGCGTGTAGACGGCTAGCCAGCGCCTGATGTTCGGCGGCCGAGTTCTTTTTCTTCACGTCGGACGTTATTGCGACCATGTAAAACAGGCGCGGCTCACCCGCGGGTGATTCGACGATCGCAACCGAATTCATCAGGTTTTCGACGTTCCCCTGGTACTTCCGACACACGAAACCCTCTTCCGGCCTGCAACGGTACAGTGAGCCGGATTTGAAGAACACCGCGGCATCGTTGAGGGCCGGTGACGAAGCGTAGCGAATGCGCCGCTGGGTCATGTACAACAGGCGCTTGAGTTCCAGACTCGACCAGTGATCCACCAGCTTGCCCTGCTCCAGCTTCACCAGGTAACGCATCAATTCATGCGTGGTGGCGACACTGTTGGTGCCCGGCACGAAGCGCTTGGCGTTGTGGCTGAAGAAACTGCCCTGGCGCAGGTTTTCCACGTCCAGGCCGTTGCGGGAAATCGGCGTCGTCAGATCATCGACCAGCATCTCGCCAAGCCGTTTTGGCGCCGTTTCGCGGAAGAACGCCTCGCCGCGCGCCGCTTCGGTCGGGTACCCGGTGCCAAAGTGACGCAGCAGCATCAACTGCTTGATGACCATGGTCGCGGCACCGTTTGAACTGGCCGAAAGCATCCAGTCCATGAAGCTCCACAGGTTGGCCGTATCGCCCTCGCGCAACTGCCGGCGCGGCATGCGGTTCTCGGCCGGCAACCAGATCGGCACCTCGTGGTGTTCTTTGTGGATGAAGTTGTCGACCGTCACCTGGCTTTCGCGCAGCACCTTCCTGCGCGCCTCGACGTCGTCGGGATACAGGTCTGCAAGGGCCTGAAAAAGCGCGAGACCGACCATCAGTTTGCCGACGCTGCCGGGATTGCGACGCAGCGTACCGTTGTGTTCGGCATACAGGGGGGCCGCCGGGTCGCTGAGGTCGAGCACGCTGACACTGTAGTCCTTGGCCTCGGCGCCGAGCATCGCGACCACGCGGCGAGTGAAATCCTTGTCGGGTGGCGGAATGACGAAATCCGGGAATGCCTCGAGGCGTAGCTTGATATCCTCGGTCTTGAGTTGCGCTCCCGGTGGCAGACGGTTGCCCGCGACCTTGCCCTCCTGCGCGAGGCGGAAGCCTTCGAGTCGGGCAATCCCGGTCTGCGGGTAGGCGTCGATCGGATAGGCGGTCGCCGGCTCAATCTGCGTACCGAGCAGCGCCCCCAACAGCAGCGGAAACCAGGCGTGAGTGCGCATCATTCAGTCTCTCGTGATTGGCCAGGTCTTACCACCCGGTCAACGTTGGCGCGTCAGCGCCGGCCCCCTATGGCGAGCCCGGCTTGACGCTCAGGTCCACGGTAAGTCGTTCCGCATCGGCATTGCGTCGGTCCATGCCAATCAGGTAAGCGCTGCGACGCGCGCGCGTGCTCTCGACAAACGGCCTGATCTGGAACAGTGCCAATCTGCCGTCTGCAAAGCCAAACTCGATATCCGCGGGCGCCGCACCACCGCCGTCCACACCGGGCATTGGGAACCGTCGTTCGACGTCGTCGGCGAGTGCCCGCAGCTGCTCGATCTCGGCCGCGCTCAGCACGTCGTCATGGCCGCTGGCCGGAACCTGTCGAATACCGCCCTGCGTTGCCGGTTGCGCGCGCGTCGGCGCATTGGCCTGGGCAAGCAGACGTACCCGGCCGTCGCTGCGCCGCACGCGCAGCTCCTCGACCGGCTGACCATCCACTGCGCCGCCCACCCCTTCGCCGACCGCGATGCTCAGCCACTGCCGGTCACCCGTGTCGACATCGGCCGTCACCAGCACACCGGACTTCTCCGAAGCGAAGGTCTTGAGCAACAACACCGCCGGATAGACGTGCTCCGGCTGAGTCATATGCGACTGGCGCCAGGCATAGGCGCGCGCTGTAAACGGCGATGCCCAGACCCGGCGGATCGCATCGACCACGGCATCGAAGCCGACCACGTTCGGCAGCGTCAGGTTCAGGCCTGCACCGGTGAATCCCGGCAGATCCTCGACGTTGGTGTCGCTACGCACAAACACGCCGACGGTTTCCGCATCGCCGAACACCTCGTCCATCTTGTCCCGCAGTTCGCCGCGGAACGTCACACCGGGGTCGGACGTGGTGATCCAATCACGCAGTCGCGACAGAAAACGGTCGATCTCCTGTTGCCGCATCCCTGCGTCGTCGATCGCATGGATGCGCGGGTATTCGCTGCGCATCCAGCTGAATACCGACGGGCCGCCGGGTTCCAGCGGTTGCTCGAGCACGCGGCGAAACACGCCGAACGGGATAACCACGCCAGGATTCACCGCCGCTGGGTAGTTGCTGCGCAACTCGCCGAGGTTGGCCGCCTTGGGCCCGACGATGCGCCCGGAATCGCTGGCGCGAACATCGCTCAGCGCCAACAGGTCCGTGCGCTTCAGGTCGAGCTTGCCGAGGTCGGGCTGGATGACCACGTCTTCGCCTATCGCCTCGCGCCCGAAGATCGTCTGCCAATGTTCGTCATCGCGGCTGATCTCGACAGCGCCGCGCGGACTGACCGCCAACACGATAGGTTGACCGACGTGCGGCATGATCTGAGAGATCCGGGCCTCGTCGATCACCACATTGGGGATGCCGAGGTTGCGCGCCAGCAACTGCACATGAGACAGCGAACTGCCTTCGCCGCGGGTCAGGATACCGGCGACCGGCGGCAGTTCCGGCGTGGTCGATGGCAGCAGGTAGATGCCGTCGCGGCGGAAGTCGCCGTCGTCCGGTGGCAATAGCAGCACGCCGCGCCGCAAGCCGGGGTTGAGCGCGCGCAGGCCGGTACCCACGGGCTCGCCAAACAATTGATGACGAACGCCGATCAGCGCGTTCGAATCCTGCACCAAGCCATCGAGCACGCGCGTGTACACCAGCAGGGGACTGCCGCGCAGACGATCGGGCACCAGGTGTGCGGCGATAGGCGTGAGCCGCGACCAGCGCTGTACGGTCGTCCCAAACTGGAATTCCATCAGCTGCTGCGCCCACTGCGGGACGCGCGCCAGGTAGCGCAGGCTGTTCGCGTAGTCGGTGACGTCAAGCGTGTCGGCTTTCGATGTGTCGGCGATCTGCCGGGCGATTGCGGCACGCTGTCGCTCCGACAACAGCCCGCTGCCATACAGCGCGTCGGCGAGCGCCTGCAGCCATGCCAGCCGCATGGCGCGCGGCGCATCAGGGCTCTGTTCGGTCAGCCGATTGCCGACCGCAAATACCTCTTGTTCGATGGCCAGACTCGCGAGTAGCAGGCGCAGGCGGTTGAGCGGCTTCATCGCGCCGTCGGACTCGATCTGGCGCCGCCAGTCGGCACTCAGCGCAGCGGCAATCACGGCGCGCTCGGATGCAGCAGGCGTCTCCTCCAGGCGCTTCGCTGCAGCCTGCAGCTGGTTCTTCAACGCGGCGTTGCGCGTTTCCGCAGCCAACGATTCGAGTCGTCGTACGGCCGTCTGCGGCGCGTTCAATGCATCCAGCTTTGTGGCCAGACTGGCGTATTGCCCTGCCAGCTGAGCCTTCCCCTTGCTTTTTGCGTAGCGGCGCACCATCTCGGCGTCGCCGGCATCGGGGATGCCATGGATCTTCACGCGCAAGGGGGCGAAATCGGCATCGGTATCGGCGATGTCGATCGCCATTTGGCGTATCTCGCTACCGAGACGGGGTTCGGCGCTGACCGGCAACAGACGGACGGACTCGCGCAGCAGCACGAAACGCGATGGCGTCAGCCAGTTAGGATCTGCCAGCATCGCCATCAGCAGTCGACTCGCGCCGGACTGCTCGTCCTCCACCTGCACCGCACCGCGATAGAA
Source organism: Chromatiaceae bacterium (assembly GCA_024235395.1). NCBI lineage: Bacteria > Pseudomonadati > Pseudomonadota > Gammaproteobacteria > Chromatiales > Chromatiaceae > Chromatiaceae bacterium. Next base: position 770,663 of record JACKMK010000003.1, on the reverse strand, counting down.
ACGTGCCTGGCGAAACACCCAGCCGTCATCGCTCACGATCAGAAACTGTTCGAGGAGGATCTGACGCAGTGCGTCCAGATTTGCAGTGTCACCGACGAAATCGTCGGGATGGACATCGGCCAGCAGGTTGGCAATCAGGAATCCTTCCGCTCGCAACACCTTGGCGCGCGCATTCCACTCACCGTGCTGCACGCCACCGCCGTGTTCCTTGCACACCGACTCGCCCGGCGGCAGCACGGCGCCATCGGCACAGAACCAGCGAATGCGCTCAAACGGACCGCGCTGCGCCTGTTTCATCTGTTCGATCCAGCTGCGATAGTCGCTGCCGTCCGGTACCGCGGGCGCCGTTTCGGCCAACGCAACCGCAGCCAGTGGAGTAGCCACGAGCAGCCAATGCGATGCTCTTCCAAATATCCCAGGGAACCATTTACACATGATGCCGATCATGGTGTGCGAACCGTTTAGGAGCTGGCTACGGGGGCGGGTGCTTCTCGTTGAGTTGTGCCACTTTGGGCGGCACTGCATGCCGAGCCGACTCTAGCGGCAGACACGTCGAAATATCAAGCCACGCGCATTGCCGCCGGGTTCCGCCGGCAGGCGCCCGGGCATTCCGCGCGCGATCAGGTGACCGGCACCGAGTCTGCGATCCTGCATGCGGAGTTCGAGGGCGCGGGCAACCATGTCCTCCTGCAGGCCGCCAATGCCGCCATGGGCATAGCCTGGGCCGCCCTTGTCGCATGCCTGATCCCGTTTCCACTCTCCCAGGCGATCGCCCTGTTTCTCGCGCTCGTGGCGGCACTACTGATGGTCGTCGGTGCGGTGGTGGGAAACACTGACGCCGGTTCACCGTCCGGTGTCGGTGTACCGGAACTGCATGGGAACACGGATGCCAAAGGCGGACTCGGTGCCGGTGCGGACGTGATCTACGTGTGGGGGACCTGGGTCTTCGACACGCTGCATGAGGGGTGGAACGAGATCCACCCGATCAAGGTCGCGATGAAGGTCGGATGCTGGAAGGGGGACTGGACCGACTTCGAGTGTGGCGAGGGAGGAAATCCCCCGCCGCCAGACGTCATCCTGCGGGTGCGCAAGCAGTTAGAAGCGGCGCGTGCCGACGCGACCCTCGCCAACCAGGCGCGGCCGGAGCACCAGTGGCACGTTCATCCAGACCTCGACGGCTGCACTTCTGACGTGATTGTCTAGCGCAAAGGGGCACTGGCGCCGACTTCACAGCCCAGGGTGGGGTCGTCGTTGAGACATCCGTTCTACGCGCGCCCCTTGCTGTATCCCCCCAGTCCCGCCGCCCCACAATGCAATCTACTCGGCAAGAGTCGTACAGAAAAAACTGTCGTGTTCGCGAATACCGCCTCTCAGTGCGGCATCCTGGCAGGCGCGGTCGTGCGTGTAGCAATAATCCACTTGCGTTTCCTTGTCGCAATCCTCGCAGATGACCGAAACGTTCGCGAGGTTGGTGCAGACGCAGCTTGGGTACTCGGCGACGACCGCCCCAATGGGATTCACTGGCGTTGCAGTTGTCCCGCCTTGCTTGACCACGTAGACCTGACTGGGACTGAGGCTGGGCGCAAACCCCTGGCGCGCACTCTGCAGTTCGCGGACGAGGTCTTCGGCGTTCACCGGAACGCTGAGCATCAGCATGATGAGCATCACCAGAGGAGCAGCGCCGTTCTTTGGCACTGGAATGTTGTTTCTTTCGGTGGACACTGGGAGCCTCCCTTCACTGTTTGATTGTCGTTGAGTCGCTATTCAGGTGCGGACGACAGCGACTCCAAAGTCGCTTGACGGCGCCTTTAACGCGCTTTCGTAACAGGTATACGGACCAATCAGCGGATTGGATCAATCCGGATGTCGCGGAACGCGGGCAAGCGGCCAGGTACCGACCGCGTGGCGAAACAGCCGCGGGCATTCAGCGGGACGGCTGTGCCCAAACGAAGGCATTCTGGGGTCACCCCGTCTCGTCGAACAGCTCCCGCTGCGGCGGCGCCCGGCACGGCGGCCGCAGCGGGACATCGGCTCCAACGCTTTCGCATCCAGGTGGGCGAAGTGCTTCTCGATGACCGCCGGATCCTCAATGCACGCGATGATCCGCACCGCCGCAGGCCGGGCAGGTCTCGACGTCGATACCGAAAACCCGCTTGCGGTACTCTCGTCCGTCGCGCGCAGGCCCCTCGTGGACATGCATCGGTCTGCCGTCGGCCTGCTACTGCATCAAGCCATTCCATCGCAGCGCCAAGCGCCTGATGCCCGGCATCCACGCGCCGTTCCGGCTTTCGCGGCACCGGTCAGCGCCGGCTGCCCCCGGGGGACGGGCCGCCTGTCCCACCGTTCCACCTCGCGCCGGGAAGCGTCGCCAGGACAACGAACCGCGGCCGGACCGGCCAAAGGGGGGCGTGAGGCAATGATTCTGTCGGTGTCGCCTAGGGCTTATATTGCCCCGGACGTTCCACGCCGGTCCGCGTGGACTCCGCTCCGAATCCCCGACCTGCCGTCGGCGGAGGAAACCCATGGCCGTCCGCAATCTGGAAAAACTGTTCAAACCACGTCGCATCGCCCTGTTGGGGGGCTGCGACAGGCCGGACAATCTGGGTCGCCAATGCCTGCGCAACATCCTAAACGGGGGGTTCGAGGGGGTGGTCTATCCGGTCAGCCAGGAATGCGAGGCGATCCACGGCATCGCGACCTACAGCGACGTATCGGTGCTGCCCAAGGTCCCGGACCTGGCCATCATCTGTGGGCCGGCGGCGACCGTGCCCACGGCGGTCGAGCGCTGTGGCGAGGCCGGCATCGTCGGCGTGCTGATCCTTTCAGGCGGGTTCCGTGAGGCCGGTGAAAGGGGTCGCCTGATCGAGCAGGAACTGAATCGTGTCGTCGCCCGCTACCCTGGCATGCGGGTCGTGGGCCCGAATTCCCTGGGAATCATCCGCCCGGCGCTGGGGCTCAACGCCAGTCACGCCGTGGCGATGCCCAAGGCGGGCCACCTGGCCTTCATTTCCGAGTCCAGGGCCTTGTGCAACTCGATGATGGACTGGGCCACCGAGCGCGGCATCGGTTTCTCGACGTTCATCGCGCCGGGCAACTGCATCGACGTCGGCTGGGGTGATCTCATCGATTACTTCGGCAACGATCCGGAGACGCGCGCGATCATCCTCTACGTCCAGACCATCGACGCCGCCAGACGTTTTATGTCCGCGGCCCGTGCGTTCGCCCTCACCAAGCCCATCGTCGCATACAAGGCCGGGCGATTCGCCGAATCCGCCCAGGCCGTCGCCTCGCATACGGGTGCCATGGTCGCCGAGGACGCCGTCTACGATGCCGCGCTCCAGCGCTGCGGGATTGTGCGTGTCCCCGAGCTCGATGACGTCTTCGATGTCGCCGAGCTGCTGGCATCCCAGCGCCTGCCCAAGGGCGCGCGCCTGGCCGTCGTCAGCAACGCCGGAGGTCCCGCGATCATCGCCGCGGACGCGCTCATCTCCCGCGGTGGCGTGTTGGCGGAACTCGGCGAGGAGACCGTGGCCCGGCTTGAAGAGATCCTGCCGCCGGTGGGGTCGCATCGAAACCCGGTGGACCTCCTCGACAGTGCTCCCCCCGAGCGTTACGAACAGGTCCTGCCCGTGCTCCTGGCAGACAAGAACATCGACGGTCTGCTCGTGATCTTTGCGATCCAGTCGGGCAGCGACGCAACGGACACGGCACGTGTCGTGGCCCAGGTCTCGGCGCGATCGCACATCCCCGTGCTGGCCGCGTGGATGGGAGGCGAGCAGGTTCGCCGCGCCGTGCAGGTTCTCAACGAGGCAGGCCTGCCCACCCACCCGTCACCCGAGCAGGCGGTTCGGGCGTTCATGCATCTCGTGTCTTATGCGCGCAACCTCGGTTCCCTGTATGAAACCCCGCGCGAGATCCCCGTTCCTATCGGCCTGAACCGGCGCAATCTGCGCAAGCGCCTGCAACCCCTGCTATCCCGGGGCGAGGGCTACCTGACCGAGAACCAGGCCAAGAGCTTTCTGCGTGCCTACCAAATACCGGTGTGCGAGACCTGTGTCGCCACGGACGAAGATGAGGCGGTGGCCGTCGCGGAACGGATCGGTTATCCAGTGGTTCTCAAGGTCCTTTCACCGAACATCCTGCACAAGCTCGACGTCGGCGGTGTCCAGCTCAATCTCGGCGATGCGGCCGCGGTGCGCGCGGCCTACAAGGGTATAGTCTGCGAGAGTCAGGCCCGCTGTACGGGCGCCTCGATCAAGGGCGTGTCGGTACAGAAGATGGTCACCGCCGAATACGGGCTCGAACTCATTCTCGGCGCCAAGAAAGACCCGACCTTCGGCGCCGTGATCATGGTCGGTATGGGCGGCGTTGCGACGGGCGTCCTCCGCGACCGTGTCGTGGGGCTGCCGCCGCTCAACGAGCGCCATGTCCGCCGCATGCTGGAGTCTTTGCGTTTCTGGCCGCTGCTGAACGGTTACCGGGGTCGGCCCGCGCTGCACCTGGACCGGCTGATTGAGGCCATTATCCGGTTCTCCCTGCTGATCGCCGATTACCCGGAGATAAAGGAATTCGATGTCAATCCGCTGCTGGTCACCGTAGATGGGGTGACGGCATTGGATGCCGCCATGGTGCTGGACAAGAACCTGCCAATCGACGGGCGCGACCTGTATCCCCACTTGGCCATCCGGCCGTGTCCGGAAGAGTACGTCCGCCATGGCCGGAGCGAGGACGGTGCCGCCATCACGCTTCGCTCGGTGCGTGCCGAGGACGAGCCGATGTGGCATAGCATGGTCGCGGACTCCTCGCCCGAATCGATCCGCTTCCGCTTCCGCTCCTTGTTCAAGAGGCCAACGCACCAAATGGCGATAGAGCATTGCGTAATCGACTACGAGCGCCAGATTGCCATCGTTGCCGAGACAGAGGCGCGTGGTTACCGCGAGCTTGCCGGGGTCGCCCAACTGATTGCCGACGCCAATCACGAGACGGCCGAATTCGCGGTGCTGGTGTCCGACCCCTGGCAGGGGCGGAAGATCGGCGGGACCCTGCTGGATTACTGTCTCGAACTGGCCGCCGGATGGGGGATCGAACGGATCGTGGCCGAGACGGACCCGGAAAATAGGCGCATGTTGGACACCTTCCGCAAACGTGGATTCAGCGCCGAGGTGCATATCGAGGACCAGGTGGTGATGTTGGAGCGGCGGATTACGTCGGTACGGCGGCAGACCATCGTTACGCGCCTTTAATCCACGAATCGCGCCCGCCCCTGCCACTGATCCGCGCTCCCCGTCCCGGTCGAGAAGGCCGCTGGCAGGTGCCCCGTTCGTGGAACAACGATCTGTGCACCCGCTCGTTCGCTGCGCTCCCTGGAGGGTGTAGCGAGGTCGCTAGCCCCAATGTTGCATGAACAGGCACATTACCGGTGAAGAATAGCGATTTCAGGCAATAGGCGGTGCTCGTCCGCTTGCTGGCGGACACCTCGGCCAGGAAACGCTCCAGCGCCTTGTCGAACAGCAGCCTCTCGGCACCGGCACGATTGATGTACACGCCACGCACCATTTCGTCCTCGGTGCTGCGCGCCCAGTCGGCCGCGTCGCGCTTGGTGGGAAAAGTTTTGATGGTCACCGGCCAGCCGCGTTTGCGAATGACGGCCTTCCAGGCGTTCGACGGTGTTTTCGTGATGGTCGCCACGGCCGCTTCCGGTACAGGTGTACCGAAAATGTACCGAGTGACACAGGGACTAAAAAGCAGAAACCGCTTATGTCTTTGAATTGATTGGTGCCCAGGGACAGAATCGAACTGCCGACACGGGGATTTTCAATCTCAGTACCGCCAACTCTACAACTTGCTAAGCATTACCAAATTCCACATATCTAGCTGATTTATCGTTCCTTTTGGTATATCCTTTCCATTAAGGATTACTGAGCTTTTTGATTTACGCTGCCTACATAGTGTCTACACATGCCCGAAGTCAAGCTGACAAAGACGATGGTGGATAAGGCACTACCGCCGGTCAACAAGGATCAAGAGTTCTATCGGGACACCCAGTTGAAAGGGTTCGGCTTGAGAGTCACCGCACGCGGGGCCAAGTCGTTCATTGTCGAAAAGCGTATCGGAAGGAAGACGCGCAGAAACACGATTGGCAGTTATCCTGCACTTACGGTCGACCAAGCCCGCAAACTGGCGCAACAACTCCTTGGAAAAATTGCTTCTGGTGTAGACCCGCTTGCGGAGAAGCGGCGCGCACTCGCGGAGTCAGTTCAGCTATGCCAAGCGTTCGGGGAGTACCTCGAAACGAGGACTCTCAAGCCGAATACGGTTTTCGATTACCGACGTGTCATGCGTGAGGCATTTCCGGACTGGCAGAAGGTACCCATAACGACCATCACTAGATCAATGGTTGAACATCGCTATCGTGAACTCGGCCAGAGAAGCAAAGCGAGAGCGAACAATGCGATGCGGGTTCTGAGGGCGGTATTGAATTTCGCCACAGCTCGCTACACGGGAGACGGTGAGCAACCAATTCTAACCGCAAACCCCGTGCAACGTCTCTCCGATACGAAGTCGTGGTACCCAGTGGACCGCAAACAGACGGTTATCAAGGAAAGCGGCTTTAAAGCCTGGTTCGAAGCAGTGCTAGCTTTGGGCGACGAAGATCCGAATAGTTACGGCAGCGTTGCACGAGACCTGCTGCGGACTTTGGTATTCACAGGCTTGCGTCGAGACGAAGCGAGGAACCTTCGTTGGGAAAATATAGACTTCGCAGAGAACACTCTGACGGTGCCTGATACAAAGAACAGAACACCCCATATCCTCCCTTTGCCCGAATATCTTCTAGCGATATTTCAGGCACGTCGTGATTCGGCCACATCCGACTTCGTGTTTCCAGGACGCGATGAGGCACATCCCGTCGTCAACATTAACCGGCACAAAGAATCTGTTGTAAAGAACTCTGGCATTCACTTCTCTCTCCACGATCTGCGGAGGACCTTCATCACGACAGCGGAGTCGCTGGATATTTCGATCTACACGGTAAAACGCCTGGCAAATCACAAACTATCAAAAGGAGACGTTACCGCAGGGTACGTTGTGACAAATGTTTCAAGACTTCGCAAACCGATGCAGATGATCTCGGAACATCTACTGAAACTCGTCGAATGAAGTAATGATGTTCTGCTATGGGCTATTTAGTTTATTGACCCCCCCATAAATTTGCTTTAACGTTAGGTTATCTGCGGGGCTGTGTATATTGCCGCCCCCTAATCGCCGAAACCGGATCCCACAATAGGGCAGGCACGGTATAACCACGTGTTGTGAGGATGTCGCTATGCCCAAAGCAGCTCGAAAGCCCCTGATCACTGACCCAGAAGCACTACCGCGACTTGTGACTGAAACCCAGGCATCAGAAGTATACGGTTTTTCTGTTGCCTGGTTTCGGTATAGACGCTGGGCGGGCGGTGGGCCTCCCTACGTAAAGATCGGGCGGTCGGTACGCTACCCAAAAGATGAACTTCATAGATACTTCACCCAGCGCCCGCTGTTGCATAGCACCGGCGAACCCCAAGAAAGTGCCGACTAATCTCTCTCCGACTTGCCCGTCGAAATTGAAGTGCAGCGGGCGCAAAACGTTTGCAACCCGCGAATGCGGGCAGAACCGGCGGAAACTTGCATGACAGATTCGACAAAACCCCTGTTACTAAGCGGCCATTTCACTTCTATCGCAACACACGGAGGCAGATTGCGGTATTTAGAGGAGCAACCGTTGCACTATTCGCTCTGTGAACTTACGGACGACGACGAGGAGTAACGAAGCAAAACCACTAATAGCCGTAAATATATACAGAACCCGGTATGCTCATGCCCACAGTTACACCGATGTTCATTGACATGCTGACTTTGGTCTTGGATATGGACGAGGATGGAGGACTCGCAGAATATATTGCCAGTTGGAGTGAAGGATCAGAGCTCCGGATCAGGTCCAGCGGCTGGGAAGCCGGCCGGCGCCGATACAATCGAGGGTGGCGATTGACCATTCCCGGGTCGCTCCACCCAACATCCGTCCTACTGTTGATGCAACCCAAACAAGGCACACGGCAACCGTTCCTCTCCGTGGAGTTCAATCCGCGCAAGGTGGGGGCTGACGCCATGCTCACACTTTGGGAAGCATTGGGACTAATCCTAGGTGAGGCGTTTGACTCGCTGGTGCACAACGCGGCAATCACGAGGATTGATTTTTCGGTCGACGTATACCCACTCTCTTGTGACTCCATCTTTGTCGCAGGAAAAGGCCTCAGCAGGGGCCAGCTCTTCACCGGTAGCCACGGGAGAGTTGAAAGTATCGGCCTTGGCTCGCGAAGCAGCCAGCGATCCTTCCGCATTTACCAGAGGGACCATGAAACCAGGGAGCGCGTGTCACGCAGATCGCACGTGACCAGAATCGAAGGACGCGTCAAGCCGTGCTACAGAGAGAGAAACCGAATCGGACTTTCTGAACTACTAGATGGATTCATCGACAACCCATTTTCTAGCCTCAAAGTAGTTTGCAGTATCGATCCATCGGCTCTGGATAGCGCCCGCTACGTCTACAGACTGTTTCTTGATTCAGCTTGGCGGAGAGGCCTCCAGGGAGCGCTGGGTCAAATCAAGCGGCCAGAGACGAAAGCTCAGTTCCTCAACTTTCTAGACAGCCATATGCAAACTGGCTGGTTTGATCCTGAGGACATATGGTCGGAATACAGGAATGCCGTAAGTGTGCTTCGACTGGAGCATCTTCTAAGGCCACATAGCTTCGGAGTTGCGGTTCCCAGCGATGAAGTCCTGTACATTCAACGTAGGAGGCGCGTCTCAGAATGGTGAACGCCGGGAGAACATCTACGCTGTTAGCATACCCAGTGCAATTTCGGATCATTGGCCGAATGATCCAACGGTCACGTTGCAATCAATTGCAAAACCTCGGCATGGGGCACCGGGGGCTTGCCTTGAAGAATTGGACACCTCAATCTAACTGAACGAGCTGAGAAAATGCCCAAAGTGGGACCGAAGCGAACACGGGATTACGGCGAGGAGTTCAAAGCCACGGTGGCGCAATTGAGCGGCCTGCCGCGCGTGCTGTTCAAGGACTTGGCAGCGCCGTTGGGCATCCTCCGCTCGTGCTGACACGGTGGCACAGGCAGTGCGCGGGGGCAAAATAGTGACGAAGAAAAGCTCACTGGACGTTGACGCTAAGGTCTGAACCGAGCTGAAGCGGTTGCGCCTGCTGGAGAAGGAACACAAACAGCTGCAGATGGAGCGCGACCTGTTAGAAGAGGCCATCCGGTTCTGTTCAAGGCGAAATCCGAAATCTTCGAATTCGTAGAACCGAACCGCGCTGACTAACCGCTCCGAGCTGAGTGCCGCTTGCCTCGGCGTTATAGGTCGTGTGACCAACAGAGGAACTGTCAACAATGTCAGATATAGCTTTCTACTATCCGGGCCATATTTGGTACGACACAGACCGCATTAAATCCATGCTGCTTTTCTACGACGGAGTAGGCTTTCTAATCCCTGAATATAAGCAAGGCGAGCCGGAAACTGCTGATCCTGTACTCGCCGGACCATTGCGAGACAATAATCTGCTTCATTACTTTGTGGCTGACCAAGTAGTGGATGCCGAAGCGACGTCCGAACTTGCCCAAGTGATGGGAAACCTGATCGAGAGTGGCGCACTTAACCATCTCGTGCGGGAAAATGCCAGCTTTCATAGCTTATCAATGTCACGGCTGGGATACGGGGGTAACAGCGAATTAGCACAACGGCTATTTGAACGCCTGCGGGATATGGGGCTTGCCAAAGATTCCGAGGATGGTTCGTCCATTCCTATGCACCCGACGGTCCGTTATCTGGTATTGGTTCTACTAGCTCAAATACTCCGAGCACCGAGCGCAAAGAACGGAGTAAACCTCGCACCCATAACAGACAGACCGGAAATCGTTTCCGCGCTGACTGAGCTTCTCAACATACCTACAGCTCCCTCTGCTGGACGAGTTATCGAATTCGATTTGCAAGCTGTTTCGGCTGACCTGAGTACCATCCCATTGGACGAGGTATTAGACTTCCGAAACCAAAACCTCGAAGCGCACAGGCTATATATGCGGTCTCTACGCAAGTTCGCTCGCGAAATAAGTGTGCTGCCCGAATTGGATCAGCAAGCGGCGATTGCTGACCGACAAGCCGAACTGGATGACTATGCGTCCGACCTCAAGGCTCTTTGTAGAAATGCTTGGCGGAAACCAGCAACTGTTGGACTCGGCCTAGCCGGCGCTGCATGGGCGGCTACCGGCGACCCTCTTTCAGCGCTTCTGGCTGTTGGCGGTTTCGCCGCTTCTGAATTTGGTCTCGGCAAAGGCAAGCTGGATGCATACAGTTACATGATCTCAATCGGCCGGCAGTTCTAATCATGGGCGAGGTGGCGTTTAACAATTCGTTGCAGCTGCGGTTTTACCCACCCCCCAATTTTGCTGCCGCAAAATCGGGCGTCGTCTCATGCGCAGCTGAAGTCGGGCGTTAACCTAAAGTAAAATCGGATAACAAATGAATAAACCAATAGATCGGGCAGTAGCGAAACAGGAAATTGAGCGAATTAACGAAGCGCTTGAGAAGCCCTTACTCCTGATTGGGGGGCTGGCGGTCCAACAATACTATCCGGCAAGGGTCTCAAAAGACATCGATTTGGTATGCGAGTTTGACGTTGCGCAAAGACTTCTTGACCAGTTGTATCCGTCCAAGGACTGGAAGGTTAAGGACCATCAAAGTGATGACTACAGGCCTTCATATCGAATTCAGCATAAAGTGGAAGATAAAGGAACAATCATATTTGGCCCGAAGATAGTTGAAAGAAAACCATATGAGTATTTAGACTGGGGATACCTGGCGGAATTTGCGAAGCCGTTTTCTGGAAGAGAGGGAAAGCAACTTAGCAATATCAACGTACCTTCTGCGGAAGCGCTTGCATATACAAAGCTAATTTCATTTCTGGGTCGCAACGGAAATGAAGTGAAAATTGCTCAAGATTTGAAAGACATGGTGAATTTAACGAATCATGACGAGTTTTCGTCTTCAAGGTTCTACGATTTGATTAGGAGGTCCGAGGCAGAGACCGTGCTATTTGAGGACTTCAGGAGGAAGTCGTCAGAGTACTCAGATATAATATCCCAAAGTTCTTTGCATGCACTCGCTCCATTATTTTTTGCAAGTACAATAATTAAGGAAGCCAAGGACCGAGGAAAGCAAAGAAGTAGCAAAATGGCAATATACGTCGCCGCACCACATAAGAATATTGCGCGCAACACATCCATTGCAAAAACTATCGAAAGTTTAGGCATACTCCCATTAGTCCCTTACGATGTTGTTTCGTCGAAGAATCTAATCGAAGGCGTTAGTGATGCGCGTAAAATACGAAATGTATGCATCGAGGCAATAAACAAATCTCAATTAATTGTCGTTGACCTGGACAAATATGGTCTAGATACCGCCTGGGAGATTGGGTATGCAGAAGGGAAGGGGATACGTGTTATTGGATATAATGAAGACGAGGGCGCCACGACGAATGAACGGTTTATAAACAGAAGGACATACGATCAGAATTTCATGCATGGGTGGCAGAGTCAAGTTATCTTTGACGATCTTGAACCACTTGCTAATTTCTGCAGGGATAGGATTGTTTACATTTGTGGATCGTTTAGCAATCAGAGTGTCGAGCAACTTCGGTCATCAGCTTTAGAGTCCGAATCGGAGAGAGTGATCTACCCAAAGGAGTATGTGGATACGCAAAATTTGTTACCGAATGACTACCCTTTCGCAGAGCGCGCAGAAACAAATAGACTGCTCGAATCATCAGATGTTGTCGTAGTTATGCTGCCCAGATATGGCATGGATGCCTCATGGCAAATTGGGTATGCCACAGCCCTGGGCAAGGAAGTAGTGGGAATATTGCTAACAGATGATGCAAAGGAATTTGGCAAGGCATCTTTTTGGGACCATTGGATGCATGGCTGGAAGAGCAAGCTTCGCGCGACAGGAACTTATCAGTTGATGGAGATAATCAACGGCATTAATGATGACTAACAAAGCACTCATTCAGAAAAGCCGATAGCAATTTCCAAATCAGAAACCGCCCTGGAAAGACATCGAACTTGATGCGGCGCTAGTCTAAGCCGAATTACACCTCGGGATAACGTAGCGGGTTTTGGCGGGCATCATCCAAGCACTGTTTGAGCGCTCATCCCTCACTCTGCAAATGGTCGCCTGTAACCCTGGGACTAGTCGACATGAAGAAAACAAGCACGGTTAGGTCGCTGGAGGCGCTGGAGAGACGCAAGCTATCCGAGCATTCATGTTCCGGGATTTCCTCTACAGCGAGGTCTCAGCCGCTCACAAGGTACCAAACGTACCAACCAATCCTTCCTTGGCGATCCGGGTTGGCGAGCACTTTTGCTGAGAACTATTCGAACGATTGAGCCGTCAGTTTGCCCCAATTTGCAGCCTTTTTACACATCGCTCGCCTGAAGTGAATGCTCATTGCAACCGATTGCGGTTGGGGTGTGCGTCCAACGAGCGGAACCGGGCTGGCCACATCTGGGATATGCCAGATGTGCAGGGCAGTATCGGGGCGGTAACAACCGTGGTGATCAATGCCTTTGACCCAAGATCTGGGAACTCAGTGGACTGGCAAGCTATTGCTATTGCCTATGGGGCACACAAAAACCTTCTTTACCACTCCTTGTATTTTCACCGCACAGGTGCGTTCAACGTCGGCTGGCGGGAAGAAACTGAACGGAAAATCGATAACTACGTTGGCCCCCGCGGGAACTGCCGTATTCCAGAAGACTTGGAGGATTGCCGAGAACCAAAGTGAGTGATCAGGCGTTTGGGATACAAATTGACGATCATGGAGCATCGTGTATCTTTTTGTAGGGCGCTGCAGCACGGCAACGCTGGTGTTCTGCATTGAGCAATGCCCTTATAGTATTCTTTGTTAGCGCCCATCGGGTCATGTTTCGATGAGGAGCGCCCCCGTACGTTCCCGTGACGGCGTTCTAGACCGAAGAGCGCCCCGGCATTGCCGGCCGATACGACGATCTAAACTGGGCCGGATAGGAGGATTGTGTTTTGGCTAAGGACTGGGACCTTCGGGAAGCAATCAACGCAGTGTCAGACGTCGTCGCGAACCGGCCTAGACCGATTCGCGAATTCGACCAGATCTATATGAAAGTAGCTGATATGGTGATACAAGCGCATTTCGTCGCGCAACGTTTCGCCGGAAAAAGTGTCGCCTTCATTGGAGATGGGGATGCTATCGGCCTTTCTGTGATGCACCTTGGCGAGCTCGGCATCTTTGAGGAATACCCAAGGTGCATCACCCTGCTCGATTTTGATGAACGCATCGTCAACTCGGTGCTTAGGTTTTCCAGTAAGTACGGCTTCCCGGACAAAATGGACGCCGAGCTTTACAACGTGACGGATGCATTGCCGCGAAAACATCTTGGCAAGTTCGATTGCTTCTATACGAACCCACCCTGGGGGGCAAGCAATGGGGGAGAAAGCGTCCTATTGTTTCTAGAACGAGGCATTGAGGCCGTTAACGAACGCGGCGAAGGTGCGATTGTGATTGCCGACGATCCGGAACTTGCATGGACGCAGGACGTGCTAGGAGCCAGTCAGCGGCGAGCAAGTGAACTGGGCTTCCTTGTGGCAGAGTTGATCCCCCAGCTGCACCTTTATCACCTAGATGACAACCCCAATTTAAGGTCGTGTACTTGCCTGTTTCGGAGATTCGAAGACAAATCTGGGCATCATTCATCCGGCGCAGCTGACCACCTGAGGCTTGCGAACTTTTATGGCCGAGACAACCCCCTCACAATAAAGTATGTCAGGGAGCATGCAGACCTTAACTACGGCAATGCTCCTGATGGGACGTATTACCTAGAGGAAATAGCGGAGTAGTTGATGGCAATGTTCAGCGAAGGTTCCGGCGTTGTTTTCATGAAGGTCGGCGTCCACGCGCAGGAGTCACTCGAGGACATAATTAAGAGGAAGCAGGACGAATTCGCCGCAGCTGGAAGAATATTCTGGGGGTATGGCGGCAATACCTGCCACCCGCGGACGATTGTGCAACCTTTCGCTAGAAAGTTTGAGAGTATAGGCCAATCGGTGCATCTCATTATGCATAGAATGAACTCCAAGCACTTTGAAGCACCTGAGCTCGCGAAGGAGTATTCAGAGGATGGGGTTAGCTGGTATGCGATACCCGATGGTATCGAGGTACGCGGTTCAATGTTTGGGATGGTGATTGGCGGGCTGACTGAAGAAGAGTTCGACTTCAACTTGAGAAGCGCTATCGTATCGGTCGGCCCCTCTCGAGGAAAGCGTGCAGCCGACTATCTGAAGGGCCAAGCTGACAAAGGCTGTTTTGAACTTTTAGGCGAAGGAATACAGGCCGATGAGGAGTCCACGAAGAGAATCACCCTTACGGCACCACTTGTAGCGCCCTACGCGGTGTTTCTACGATGAGGCTACCTTGGGAATGGTGCCAACATACCCCGACACGATCTGTCTAAATCTTTGTAGTAGCTTGACAGGCACTCGAGGGCGTCAGACGCCCCTCTTGAATTGAAGCAGATTCCAAGAGCTCTATCCCAGCGCCACCCGTGAACTTTATCAATCACCTGCGTCTCAAAACCGTTGAGCATCATTTCCGCAACGACTTGCTCCAAGCATTTTAACCGCCCGCTCAGTTTTTCAATTAAGCCCAACTGGTGACTTAGATCCGCGAGTGCAACCAAAGCCCGCTTGTCGCCCGTAATTGTCAACGAGCTATCCCAAGTGGTGGCAATAGAAAACAGAACTGCTTCGCCCACATCAATTCCGTCAGCGTCTTGAAACAAGGCCAACGTTTCGACCGGGGGATTATCCCGCAGCTCTTGCAGAGAAGAGACGAACCATTCCATAGCCTGCAGTGGAGCCTCACCTCCCAGGATTCGCCGTGCTTCGTCTCGGTCCTTCAAACGGAAAACGTACTTCAAAGTAGGCAGAATGAACGTAGCCTTAGGGTCAACGCATGTATTCAAGAATTCGTTGACCAATGAGTACTGTGAGACTTTCCGTACAACATCATTATCGAGTAGAAATGGAGACATGACAGACTGACTCGTCAGTCAACTACTGGTATACCACAGGCTCGATAAAGGAAAGCGAGCGAACTTTTTGAAACCGAATCCGCATCGAGTTCGTAGCGCATCGCTTCAAGTATGTCTGCAATTGCCCTCCCTTTCGTATCGACGGCCTTAAGTGTAGCGATTGCTAGTGGCCACTCCTTGGTCTGATAGGCAAATTTGAGGATCAGATGTCCAGCATCAATCCCCTCGTGCCGCTGAGTTTCCATAGCGACACGCGCGAGTTCCTCTGGGCTATTTGCATGATCTATCAGATCGCTGACATCGTAGCCGCCAGCAAGCAACGCCATCGCGTAGTTGTCCGCTTGCCGCTCTTGTTCGTCCTGCGTGTCGTCGCCGTAGGTTGTTTCATCTAGCGACTCATCAACGATCATCTCCCCGTCAGCACAGTGATCACACGCAACATGGCCCATTTCATGGGCAAGTACGAAACCCATCCAGGCGCTGAAAGAAGTGCTTTTTGACAAAACTATCGCTGGTCGGCCAGAAATGACCACTGCGAGGCCATCCATTTTTGGCATTCCGTCAGGGAATCGAGAAACATGCAAAACTGGTATACCGTGGTTCCAGCAAGTTCTGATCAAAGCCCTCAACGAGAGATACTTGATATTGCCGTCACTGAGGATTTCCCGACGAAGCCGCTCCGCAGAGGGCAATGGCGTGTATCGGTTAGCAACACACTGTACCGCCACACGTGCCGCTGACAACGCAACGGATACAGCCGGGGTAAGTTGCGCATCGTTATACCGAACGCTGCGCTTGAGCTTCCTTACATGGGGCAGCCTGAATTCGACTCGCGGATCTACCGCAGACAGCCCTTCAACCTCCACTCCAAGGTTCCTGGAGAGCGCGAGATTGAATTCGGAAAGGCCGGCTGGACTGCTCGCGGCTGAATCATCCCACCACGAGGGAAGTAAGGATCGAACGTAAGCCTCGGAGAATCCCACTTCGCCAAGTCGGTCCAAGATCTTCTCAACTTGTTTGGAGTTAGCCATGTTGCACTTACCACCTAGCGAACGTCATGCGTCGGACCGTCTAGATACGCGCGCAAGCTCAACCAGGAATCGTGTCAGCGCGTGTGCGTGCGATTCCGTGCCATCCCAAACGGATTCTAGGGCACTTAGAAGTTGCTCTTGCGTGCGAACGTCTTTGGCTTGTTCAGACACCAACGATATTCCCGCATAACTGCATAACGCGCGTATTCCGGAAGACATTCTGCCGCGGAAACGATCCGAGCTAAGCAGCCGACTCACCGTAGCCTGACTTACGCCTGCTCGAGCTGCATACTGTGACTGAGTCAAACCAGAGCGATTAAAGTCACGCTGGATCTCGGCGACAATTTGGTTCAAAGTGCGTTGCATGTAAGGCATTCTGTTTTTAGAATAGTGCATAATTGCATAAATGATCGATTCGGAATGAAATGACCGCCAGATCCACACCTGAGGTCTTTTGCTGGAGCAAGATGGGTCCAGAATCTGGGGAGACACTCGATCAAATTCTTCGCAGGAAGGAAATTGAGCGTGTCGCGAACGGTGGTTTTTTTGCCTGGGGGGTTGGCTCTTCATTGGGCGATTCGATGGAGTTACTGCAGCGAGTAGCACAAACGCCTTCCGTCCTCTTCACATCAATGAGAAGTCGCGCAAAACGCATCGACAGTAGTCCAAACAGTTTGCTTTTGTGGGTAGGCGGTCTCACACGATCCGGCGTTCGAGTCGAACTACCACGATTCACCCTACTGATTAGCCGTGGTCATACCGAACTACGGGCTGGCAAAAAGAAGCACTACGCGCTCCTTTGCCATTCTCACGACGACATCAATGCTGGGAATCGGGGCCGCTTCGACGGCAGGTCTGTCGTTAATTTGAAGACAGGTAACCCCGTGGGCAGCTCCCAGGTGACCGCGATTGTTAAGAAGTCGCCCGTTCGCGACTTGAACCCCTGCTATTACGACATCGGCTTTTCGGCCACCCTGATTGATCGAGGGCAGATTACGCTCGACGAGTATGTGTCTGTTTCGCGGAAAGATATTCGACGCGCTCTGGAGGCCGCATGTGCTGGCGACGTCGACGGATGGAAATCCGAAGTTACCGATCTTCGAGAAAGAGACCATCTAGGACGGCAGATCGAGCGCGCCGCCACCCCCTCGCGTGCGAGCCTTTTTTCACCGTAGCAACTGACGTCAACCACAAACGATTGTGGTTTGCTCAGCTTTGACCGAGCGAGCTCGATTCTGCTTTCCCCGACTCCACGAGCGATGCTTGCCTATGGCTTTCTGCCACCCCCATTGGGGGCTCCCGAAGAAACATAGACGCCCACAGTTCGGACTACCGCGAGGGAAGCTAGGCGAATCGAGTAAAGGAACAGCGGGCGCCACCCAATCCAAAAGGCATCTTCAAAAGATACCCGCGATACGATCATCGAATCAGCAGAGCCGGTAGGGTAGGCGTCGGGCAGATTCGAAACCACACCACGAAATAATGTTGCTCGACTAAGACGCGCTTTAGAGGCGCCCTGAGTGCACGAGCTCAATTCAGGCGTACCGATTTAATAGATATCAGAACGCTCCCAACACCAAACGCTAAATTCCGTTGCAATCAACTGCAAAAAGGCGTGGCGCCGAAAGTTCGGACTTGGCTATTCATTTGCGAATAGCCATAGTTATTTCCAATATACCGTGAAGGTGGGTATTTGCTACCCGATACTTTGAACTCTGAAAAGCATGCAACGACGTTAAGCAGTGCCGCTAGGTTCAGTGGAAGTAGGGAGAAGAAAATCCAAACCTTAAGATCCTTCGGGAGGAGATATGCCCACCCAGTCGTCTACACTGCGCCTACATGAAGCGCCTTGGTAAGGCCGCCTGCCTACATAATCCATTGATATATATGGTGCCCAGGGACAGAATCGAACTGCCGACACGGGGATTTTCAATCCCCTGCTCTACCGACTGAGCTACCTGGGCATGCGGGTGCGCACCGCTTGGCGCGCGAAAGAGGCGGTATTAAAGCGATGCGCCTTGATCAAGTCAAGTGGCGCCAGGGCGGCCGGAGCGTTACTGCGGGCGGAAGTCGGGTGGCGCCTCGGAGCCCTCGCCGAAGAAGAACTTCTCCATCTGTTCCTCGAGAAACTTGCGCGACTTGGGATCCACCGGGCTGAGGCGGTACTCGTTGATCAACATCGTCTGGTGTTTGAGCCACTGCTGCCAGGCCTCTTTCGAGACGTTCTCGAACACCCGCTTGCCGAGTTCGCCGGGATACGGCTGCCGATCGAGCCCCTCGGCCTCGCGCTTGAGGCGCACGCAATTGACCATCTCACCCATCTCTCTCTCCCTTTACTGTGTGCCGACGACCTCGTCGAGCAGGCGCGCGACCGGCGCCGCAAGACCCACATCGTCGGGTTGCGCCGGGTTATACCAAAGCCGGTCGCCCGCCTCCAACACGCCGCAACCCGGCTGATTCAGCAGGATTTCGACCGGTTCGATGTCCAGGTGGAAGTGGCTGAAGCTATGACGCCGCGATGGCAGTCGGCGGCCGATCTCGCCACGACCGCGCAGGCGCTCGGTGCACCAGTCGAGCGGGTCGGCATCGTTGGCGATCTCCGGCAGGCACCAGAGTCCACCCCAGACACCGGCCGGCGGACGCCGTTCGAGGAGCACCGCGCCCTCGGCGTCGCGCACGAGCAGCATGCGCACCACGCGGGTCGGTAAGGCGCGCCGCGGCTTCGGCTCGGGAAAATCCCGTGGCCGGCCGAGTTGCCGTGCACGGCAGTCGTGCATCACCGGGCACGCGTCGCAGTCCGGACGGGCACGCGTGCACAGGGTCGCCCCCAGGTCCATGATGGCCTGGTTGTAGGCGGCGCAGTCGCGTGCGGCCGGCGTCAGGGAATCCGCCAGCTCCCACAGGCGGCGGGTGACCGCACTGCTGCCCGGCCAACCCTCGATGGCGAAGTGACGGGTGAGTACCCGTTTGACGTTGCCATCGAGGATCACCTGGCGCTGCCCACCTGCGAGCGACAGGATCGCCGCCGCCGTGGAGCGCCCGATCCCCGGCAATGCCTGCAACGCCTCGATGTCCTGGGGCAGTTCGCCACCGTGCACGGCGCAGGCCAGATTGGCGGCCCGGTGCAGGTTGCGCGCGCGGGCGTAGTACCCGAGTCCCGACCAGTGGTGCAGGACCGCGTCGAGCGGCGCTCCGGCGAGCGCGCGCAAGGAAGGGAAATTCGCCGTGAAGCGCTCGAAATACGGGATCACAGTCGCCACCTGGGTCTGCTGCAGCATGATTTCCGAGACCCAGACGCGGTACGCCGACGGATCACGCTGCCAAGGCAGATCTTGACGACCGTGGTGTTCGAACCAGGCCAGCAACCGGACTGAGAAATCGGCGCTCACTTGCGCGCCGCGCCGCATTGCCAGCAGATGTCGAAGCCCGCATCGACCTCCGCACCGCAGGTCTGACAGACCCAGGGGCCGAGTTTCGGCAGGTCGCCGCGACTGGCCAGGAAACCGTCCAGCACGCGTTGTGCAACCGCCAGGTCCTCGTTGTTGATCAGCCAGACCCAGGGGTAGTTGATCGCCGGGAGATGCCCGGCCGCGCCGCTCAGATACTCGCCGAGCACGGTCGCCTCGATATGGTACGCGGTCAGCGCATCCACCAACTGGCGGGCCTCCAGGCTGTCGCGGGCTTCGTAGAATTTCAACATCGGCGATTTGACACGATTCGACGGGCCGTCAATCATGCTCGATCGGCGCGAGCGGGGATAGTGCCCAGTCGCGGAGGCAGTACCGAATGACGAAAAACCTGAAACAGATTCTCCTGCTCGGCGTCCTGGCGGCGGTGAGCATCGCGATCGGCCTATGGGCGGGGATGCAGGGGCAGTCCAAACCCAGCAAGGGCCCCTCCTATGCCGACCTCGGCGGCGACTTCACGCTGACGTCGGACCAGGGTCCGGTCAGCCTGCACGACCTGCGTGGCAAGGTCGTACCGATCTTTTTCGGCTTCACCGCCTGTCCGGACGTGTGTCCGACCGCCCTCACCGCATTGTCGGCTGCGCTCAAGAAGCTCAGCGACGAGGAACGCGCCCAGGTCCAGCCCCTGTTTATCAGCATCGACCCGGAGCGCGACGACCCGCAGCGGGTCGGTGAATACGTCCGCTACTTCCACCCCAGCGTGATCGGCCTGAGTGGCACGCTGGACGAGGTGTCCAGAGTCGCCAAACAGTACCTGGTGATCTTCGAAAAGGTCCCCCTCGGGGATTCGACGATGGGTTACACGATGGACCACTCGGCGATCGTGTACGTGGTCGGCAAAGATGGGGTGATCGACTCGCTGGTGCACCATGGCGAGACCCCCGACGACATCGCCGCGGCGCTGCGCGAGGCATTGGCACGCTGAACGCGCGGCGCGGCGGGCGCAACCGCGTCTGCCCTGGACCGGGTCCCGGGCGGGGTTAATACCCGTTTAACCTGCGGTCCGCATACTGCCTGGGATGGCCGATGCAAATGTTCAGCTGTACCGACAACCGCCGATGCCCCTCCCGGCCCGCGGGTGCGTCGCCCCTTTGCCTGCGCCTTTGACGATGGCCGGGTTCCTGCAACAGGCACTCGCGCGTGTCGACCGCAGCCGGGTTGGCCTGGCCCTGGCGGTGTGTGTCGCGATGCTCTGGGGGTTCTGGTCGGCACCGTTGGTGGACGTCGACGAGGGCGCATTTGCCGAGGCGACCCGCGAGATGATCGCCAGCGGCAACTACGTCTCGATCTACCTGAACGGCGAGCCGCGCACCGACAAGCCGGTGTTGACCTACTGGGCCCAGGCCGCGTCCGTTCACCTGTTCGGTCTCAACGAGGCCGCGCTGCGCCTGCCATCGGTGCTAGCCGGACTGGGTTGGTTGTCGTTGCTGTATCGCTTCACGCGCCGCCATACGGATCGGCCGACAGCGACGGTCGCCGCACTGCTGATGGCGCTGTCGCTGTACATCGGCCTTATCGGCAAGGCGGCAACCGCCGACGCGCTGCTCAACCTGTTTCTCGCGGGGACGATGTTCGCCATCCACGACCAGTTCACCGCGCCGCGACCGGCGAGATTGCGCTGGATCTTCGTATTGATGGGCCTCGGCTTCCTGACCAAGGGCCCGGTCGCCGTGCTCATCCCGTTGCTGGTCAGCGGGATCTTCTACCTGAGCTATCGGCGCGGGCGCGAATGGTTGCGGCTGGCCTTCGACCCGGTCGGCCTGCTGCTGTTTCTCGCGATCGTCGTGCCGTGGCATGTGGCGGTCTACCTCGATAGCGGCTGGACCTTCTTCGAGGGCTTTTATCTGCACCACAACCTCGACCGCTACGACACGCCGATGCAGGGTCATGGCGGCGGGATCCTGTACTACCCGCTGGTCGCCCCGCTGATCGTGATGCCGTTCGCCGGCTGGTTGTTGAGCATCCTCGGGAGGCTGCGTGGCGCCGCCGGGGACCCGCTCGAACGCTACCTCTGGCTGTGGTTCTTCTGCGTGCTGGCGGTCTTTTCGTTGTCCGGCACCAAGCTTCCGCACTACCTGCTGTACGGGATGAGCGGGCTGTTCGTGCTGATGGCCAGGCATCGCGAGTCGGTTCGCAACCGCTGGCTCAACCTGCTGCCGGTCGCGATCCTGTTCGGCCTGTTCGCGGGGTTGCCGCAGATCTTCGGCGCACTCGCCACCGGCACCCACCGTGCCTACGACCGGGAACT
The DNA here is from genome assembly GCA_024235395.1 of Chromatiaceae bacterium. Lineage (NCBI taxonomy): Bacteria > Pseudomonadati > Pseudomonadota > Gammaproteobacteria > Chromatiales > Chromatiaceae > Chromatiaceae bacterium. Next base: position 748,747 of record JACKMK010000003.1, on the reverse strand, counting down.
CTTCGAATCCGGCGCTCAGGCATTCACAGGCTGGCCGCAGGCGGGGTTGATCGCCGCCGGTATCGCGGTGGTGCTGATCCTCGCGACTCGGGCCGCGTTGTGGCGGCGCCTGCTGCTGGTCGGCTACGTTCAGGCCGCCGCGATCGCGCTGATCGTCGCGCCGACCGTGATCGGGGTCCTGCAGTCCGGGCCCAAGGCGGCCGCGGAGTACGCCCGCGAGCACGCCAAGCCCCTGGTGTTCCACCGCGCTCAGCCGCCCAGCGTCAGCCTCTACCGCCAGGCCGTGATCCCGCGCCGGGCGGCGGCACCCGGAGACTGGGTCTACCTGCGTACCGATCGGGTCGACGAGTTTCTCACCGATCCCTCGCCCTACCGCAGGCGGGTCGTATTCCAACAGGGTCCCGCCACGCTGGTTGCGGTAGAACATTCGACAGGAGACGATTGAACATGGTGCGGGTCCCAAGCTTCGACAACCTCCGCTCGGCGCTGGACGATGCGCGCGAACGCGTGATCCGACGCGGCACCACCGGCGTCAGCGAGCTGTTCTGGGCGGCCCTGTTCGTGGTCGGCCTCGGGATCGTCTTTGCGCTCGCGACGGGCGGTTACCACGGTGGTTTTCACACCGTGCACACCCTCACGCAGGCGATCCTGCCGGAGGAGGCCTGGGAGTGGCTGACGCGTTTCGGCGATGCCCGGCTGCTGTTCGTCGTCGGCCTGCTGTTCATACGTCGGCGCCCGGAGATCTTCTGGACACTGGTCGTGGCAGCCCTGATCGCCGGTCTCAGCGCGCGCGGCCTGAAGATCTACTTCGACCAGCTGCGGCCGCCGGCGGTACTGGACGGCACGCAGATCCATGTGATCGGGCCAGCGCTCAAGCACCACAGTTTCCCGTCCGGGCACTCGCTGTCGATCTTCGTGTTCTGCGGGGTGTTGGCCGGCTACTTTCGGACCTGGCGGGCACGTGGTGCCCTGGCGGCCGCCGCCGTGCTGGTCGGGACCAGCCGGGTGGCGCTCGGCGTGCACTGGCCGCAGGACGTCGTCGCCGGGGCCTTCCTGGGCCTGATCATCGCCGGCGCCGCGATCTGGCTGACCCGCTTCTGGCGCGTCGGGTTGCGCCCACAGGTCCACCTGGCGCTGTTGCTGCTGCCGGTGATCGCCTTGTTGCTGTTGTTGATCGACGACGAGGGCAACCCGGCGGAACCCGAGCTGATCTATCCGCTGGTCGCGATCGGCGCGGCCAAGCTGATCTACGACTACCGGGATCTGATCATTGGCGCGATTCGCCGCGCGCTGACACGCTGAGGGAACGGCACCGTGCCGATGAGGTTGGAGCGGCCAGCGGGAGTCGAACCCGCCTCTCTGGCTTGGGAAGCCAGGGTAATACCGATATACGATGGCCGCGTGAGCCACTCATTCTAGTGAGGGTGACGCCCGCTGGACAAGACATCAGTTGTTCGCGCCGCCATACATCCCCTCGATCTCGCCGGAGAAACGTTCCAGCACCTTGGCGCGCTTTATCTTCAGCGTCGGGGTCAATAGCCCGTCGTCGACCGTCCACGGATCCAGCGACAGGTGGACCTGGCGGATCTTCGCGTAGCCGGGGAAATCCTTCAGCGCGGCCTTGACGCGCCGGGTCACCGCATGCAGCACCTTGGAATCGCTCAAGCTGCGCGGATCCATCGGGTCGGCACCCTGGGCCTGGGCGAACGCCGGCCAATGTTCGCCGTCTATCACCAGCAACGCGGCCAGGAACGAACGCCCTTCACCGACCACCATCACCTGCTCGAACAGCGGGTCGAGCGCGATCGCCGACTCCATGTCGCCGGGCGGGATCTTCTCGCCGTTCGACAGCACCAGGATGTCCTTGATGCGCCCCGTGATGTAGATGTGATTGGTCTCATCGATGCGTGCCTGGTCTCCGGTGTGCAGCCACCGGTCCGCGTCGATCACCTGCGCGGTCGCGCGATGGTTGTTCCAGTACCCGAGCATCACCCCCGGACCCTTGACCAGCAACTCCTGGTTGTCGCCGATCCGGACCTCGACACCGCGGATCGGCACCCCCACGCTGCCGGGCACGTTGGCATTGAGCGGATTGACGCTGACGATCGGTGCGGTCTCGGTCAGTCCGTAACCCTGCACGATCGGCACCCCGAGCCCGATGAACACGCGTGCGATCTCCTCGTTCAGCGGCGCGCCGCCACTGATCGCGATGCGCAGACGACCACCGAGCTTCGCGGTGACCTTGTTCGCCACGAGGCGCTGCAGCAGCGGCCACAGCAGGCTGCCGAGCGGCCAGCCTCCACGCCGCTGCTGGTGCAGAAAGCGCTTCCACCCGATCTTCACCGTCAGGTCGAACAGGTGCTTGGCGATACCGCCCTTGGCATCCATCTGGTCGGCGATACGGCCGTAGACGCGCTCGAAGATACGCGGGACTGCGACCATCACGCTCGGCTGTATCTTGGCCAGGTCCTCGCCGAGCTGCGCCACCGAGCGCGCATACGCGACGCAGGAGCCGGTCATGATGCACAGGTAGTAGCCCGCGGTGCGCTCCAGGGTGTGCGACAACGGCAGAAACGACAGGAACAGGTCTTCCTGGTAGCAGTCGATCAACGTCAGCCCGCCATGCGCAACGGACATCATGTTGTTGTGGCTGAGCATCACGCCCTTGGGGCGACCGGTCGTGCCGGAGGTATAGACGATCGACGCCAGCGCATGCCGATCGCCGTCCTTGCGCCTGAAAAACGCGTCGGCCTTGAGCGGCAACCAGTCGTCGACCAGCTGCACGCGCGGGTCGGCCGCGACCAGGCGGTGCGCCGCATCGCTTTCTTCGAGCAGCAGCACGCGCTTGAGCGGACCTTCTTCGTCGACCACCTCGGCCAACCGGGCCCAGCGCCCGGCATCCTGCACCAGCAGGACATTGACGTCGGCCTCTTTGAGGATATACGCGATATTGTCGGGACGGTCGTCGGTATACAGTGGCACGGTGACCAGGCCGAGACTGAGCGCCGCCTGGTCGAACATCACCCACTCCGGGCAGTTGCGCAGCTGGATGGCGACGCGGGCACCGCGCGGCATCTGCTCGGCACGCATCGCCACCTGCCAGCGCGCGACCGCCTGCGCGATCTCGGTCCAGCTGTAGCTGACCCAGGCGCGCTGCGCCTTGTCGTAGTAGCGATAGGCCTCGCGCTCCGGCGAACGACGCACCCGCGCGGCGAACAACCCGTCGAGCGTGACCGCCTCGTCGAGCGAGATCAGGTTCTCGTGAAAGCTGCCCAAGCGGGGCTCCTCCGTCATTTGCCGGGCTTGGCTACCCGTGTTTTTCTTGGAAGTGGTGGCCGGGTTCGTCGCGAACCCGCTGGGTCGCGCTGAGTTTAGTGTAAAATCGCGTTTTGTTTCATCTACCTGGCAACCTGAACGGATGCACGTAGTGCTGAATGGCGAAAGGCGCGAAATCGCGGACGGCACCACCCTCGCCGATCTGCTGGACACGCTCGATCTGCAGAACCGGCGATTCGCCGTCGAGGTCAACGAAGAGCTGGTCCCGCGCAGTGCGCACACCACCCACCCGCTGCGTGCGGACGACAGGATCGAGGTCGTACACGCAATCGGCGGTGGTTGAGCGCCCGCCCGACGCACCGAACCGACATCCCTCCGCCACTCACCCATCAGTTTCAAGATGCTGCAAGACAACACCGACCCCCTGAACATCGCCGACCGCACCTTCACCTCGCGCCTGCTGGTAGGCACCGGCAAGTACCGCGACATGGACGAGACACGCGCGGCGATCGAGGCCAGCGGTGCCGAGATCGTCACGATCGCGGTGCGCCGCACGAACATCGGACAGAATGCCGATGAGCCCAACATCCTGGACGTGTTGCCCCCCGAGCGTTACACGATCCTGCCGAATACCGCCGGCTGCTACGACGTGAAGACCGCGGTGCGCACCTGCAAGCTGGCCCGCGAGCTGCTCGACGGCCACGACCTGGTCAAGCTCGAGGTGCTGGGCGACGAGAAGACCCTGTTTCCGGACGTGATCGCGACCCTCAAGGCGGCCGAGGAGCTGATCGCCGACGGCTTCAAGATCATGGTGTACACCAACGACGACCCGATCATCGCGCGTGAGCTCGAGGCGATGGGTTGCGTCGCGGTGATGCCGCTGGCCGCGCCGATCGGTTCGGGACTCGGCATCCGCAACCGGTTGAACATCCGCACGATCGTCGAGAACGCCAAGGTGCCGATCCTGGTCGATGCCGGTGTCGGCACCGCATCGGACGCGGCGATCGCGATGGAACTCGGCTGCGACGGTGTGTTGATGAACACCGCGATCGCCGCGGCCACGAAGCCGGTACTGATGGCCAGCGCGATGCGCAAGGCGATCGAAGCCGGTCGCGAGGCCTACCTCGCCGGGCGCATGCCGGCCAAGCGTTTCGCATCGGCGTCGTCGCCGCTCGACGGCCTGTTCTTCGAATAGGTCTCGGCGCACATCGCGCGGTCCGACGCCATGCATTCCGACCCGCCCGCCGACGACCCCAACGCCCGGCACCGACACCGATCAGTGCGCAGCTTCGTGCTGCGCGCCGGACGCCTGACCACCGGTCAACAGCGCGCGCTCGACCAGTTGCTGCCGCAGTGGGGCCTCGAATTCGCCGCGCAGCCGCTCGATCTGGCCGAGGTGTTCGGCAACACGCAGCCGGTGTACCTCGAGATCGGTTTCGGCAACGGCGAGAGCCTCGCCGCGATGGCCCAGGCGCACCCGGAACGCAACTACCTGGGCGTCGAGGTGCATCGCCCCGGCGTCGGTCACCTGCTGCTCAGACTCGAGGAGACCGGCTGTCGCAACGTGCGCGTGATCGCCCACGATGCGGTCGAGGTGCTGCAACAGATGTTGCCGGCGGGCGCGCTGCAAGGGGTCTACCTGTTCTTTCCCGATCCGTGGCACAAGAAACGGCACCACAAAAGGCGCATCCTGCAGCCTGCACTGCTCGACACCCTGGCGCGGGTGATCCGTCCGGGCGGCCTGTTCCATGCCGCGACAGACTGGCAGGACTACGCCGAGCACATGCTGCGCGTGCTCAACGACGATCCGCGCTTCATCAACACCGCCGCGGGCGGCGACTATGTGCCACGCCCCGCGGACCGACCGCCGACCAAGTTCGAGCGCCGCGGGCAGCGCCTGGGTCACGGCGTCTGGGACCTGGTATTCACACGGCAGCCGTGAGCAGCCTGCGCATCGAGCGTCTGACCGGCAACGGGGTCGACGCACCCGAGCTGCTGGTCGCCGCCGGCTGCTGTACCGCGCTCTCGGGACCGTCCGGCAGCGGCAAGACGCTGCTGCTGCGCGCGATCGCCGATCTCGACGAAACCGCCGGCGAGGTGTGGCTCGACGACCGGCCGCGCAGTGGCTTCAGCGGCCCGCAGTGGCGGCGCGAGGTCGGCTACCTCGCCGCGGAGAGCCACTGGTGGGCGGAAAGCGTACGCGAACATGCGAGTGGATGGCGCCCGTCCGATCTGCAGGCGCTCGGCTTCGATCCGGACGTGCTCGACTGGAAGGTGCGGCGCCTGTCGAGCGGCGAACGCCAGCGCCTCTCGCTGGCACGCGCCCTGAGCCTCGCACCGGCTGCGCTGTTGCTCGATGAACCGACCGCGAATCTCGACCAGCACAATACCGCCCGGGTAGAACAACTAATCGCCGACTGGCGCCAGCAGACCAGCGGCTGCGTGCTCTGGGTCAGCCATGACCCCGCGCAACGCGCACGTGTCGCAAGCGCGCACTACCGGCTGAACGCGGGTCATCTGGTCGCCGCCGATGACGCCTGACACACTGATTCCACTCAGCCCGTTCGACCTCGCCGTTGCGGCGCTGCTGGTGATGCTGCTCGCCGGGCTGTCGTGGCGGCTGCAGCTGGCGATCGGTCGCCGCATGCTCATCGCCGCCGCACGCAGTACCGTGCAGCTGCTGTTGCTCGGGCTGGTCCTCAAGGCCCTGTTCGACAGTGCCGATCCGTGGCTGGTCGCCGGGCTGGCGACACTGATGCTCGCGGTCGCCGGCTACGAGGTGATGGCACGCCAGAAGCACCGGCTGCGCGGTTTCTGGGGCTACGGCACCGGCGCGCTGTCGATGTTCCTGTCGTCGTTCTCGATCAGCGTGCTGGCCCTGGTCGTGCTGCTGCAGCCGGCGCCCTGGTATGCGCCGCAGTACGCGATCCCGCTGCTGGGCATGCTGCTCGGCAACACCATGACCGGGATCGCGGTCGCGCTCGACAATCTGACCCGCGAGACGCTCGACAAACGCCTGCAGATCGAGGCCCGGCTGGCGCTCGGCCAGGCCGCCGGCGAGGCGATCGGCGACATACGCCGTGACGCACTTCGCGCTGGGCTCATCCCGATCGTGAATGCGATGACCACCGCTGGTATCGTCAGCCTGCCGGGCATGATGACCGGACAGATCCTCGCCGGCAGCCCGCCGATGGAGGCGGCCAAGTACCAGCTGCTGATCCTGTTCCTGATCGCGGCCGGCACCGGCCTGGGCAGCATGACGGCGGTGCTGATCGCATCGAACCGGCTGTTCGACAGTCGTTCCCGGCTGCGCCGCGAGCGGTTGCGGGACTGAAGACACCCGGGTATTCCGGCGAAGCGGTCGACGCGTTTTCGCGAGGAGGCCGAAATGGACAACCCACCCAGCGTGCTTTTCGTGCTCCCCTGGGCCCTTTCGCCGGTCAACGGCGTCGACCTGGCGGTGTTGAACCTGGCACGCAGCGCAGCCGCGCACCGGGGGCTGCGGCCGCTGATGTTCTGTGTCGACCCGACGCAGGAGACCTGCAGCACCACCGAGTACGACGACATCCGGATGATCAGCGGACGCCTGCACGCACCGCAGTCCCAGCCGTTGGCCGCCGGTGGCACGGTCGATTTCCTGCGCAGCGTGCGCGGCGAACTTGCCGAGTGGCGCGCACTGATCCGTCAGCACAACGTGCGGGTCATCGACGCCCATTTCCCCGGACTGCACTATTTCACACTGGCCCTGCTGCGACGCCGAACACGGGGCCGGGTGCGCCTGATCTTCTCGCTGCACGGTGACGACCTGCGCGCGATCCAGGGTGCCGGCCGCATCGCCCGGGCGGGCGCTCGCTGGGTGCTGCGCCAGGGCGATGCCGTGGTGTGCTGTTCCGATGACCTGGCGCGCGTTGCGCAGCAGACGCTGCGCCTCGACGAGCGGCGCCTGCACACGATCTACCAAGGGGTCGACATCGAGGAACTGGAACGCAGTCGCGGATGCCGCTATCGACCACCCACCGGTGCATTCACGGACTACCTGGTATGCGTCGCCGCGTTCGATCAGAAGAAAGGCCAGGACCTATTGCTCGAGGCGTTCACCCAACTGGTCCGCCAGGGGCTGAAGGCCGCGTTGGTGCTGATCGGCCGACGCACGCCGTTTCTGACCCGGGTGCGCGGCCTGGTACGGCGGCTCGGCCTGCAGGACCACGTGTTCTTCGTGCACGACCTCGATCACCAGGACACCCTCGCGGCGATCCGCCAGGCGCGGGTACTGGTACAGCCGTCCCGGGAGGAGGCGTTCGGCCTGTCGCTGCTCGAGGCGGGCTACCTCGAAACGCCGATCGTCGCGACCGCGGTCGGCGCCATCCCCGAGGTGCTCGGAACCTACTATCCCTACCTCGCGCGCCCGGAAGATGCGGAGGCACTGGCCGAGACCATCCACGAGGTGCTGTACAACCCGACCGAGGCACGCCGCCAGGTCGAACTCATCCGACGGCATGTCGCGACACGCTTCACCTGGGGCATCGCGTACGACCGTTACGAAGGCGTCTGGCTGTCCGGCAGTTGAAGCAGCGGTGTTTCAGCGCGAGCGAGCTGCCAGTACCCGGCGCACCTGGGCGGGCGAGACCACGTCGAGCCACAGGCTGAACAGGGTGAGCACCAGCAGGCCCGCGACCAGCCCTACCAGCCGCCCGACCGGCATCAGCATCACACACGACAACAGCGCAAGAGCGACCGCGAGCAGCGGGCGCAGCGATGCCGAACGCCAGTCCAACGCGTCGGCACGCGCCAGTGTCCGCAGCTGTATCACGAGCACCGTGAAGTAACCGAGAGCGAGCGCGAGGAACGCACCGTGCAGATCCAGCCACCCGACCGCCGGTGGAAACGCCAGGGTGAAAACCGTCGCGCCGGCGAAAGCGGCACCGACCAATGTCGCGTGATGGGCCCGCGCGACCAGCACCCCCCAGAGCGCCTGGCTGCAGAAATGCATTCCGACCAGCAGCGTGGTCCACGGCAGCAACGACCCGACGGCCGCATAATCGGCGTCAAACAACAATCCCAGCGCCCAGTCGCCCAGCGCGATCGCTCCCAGTGTCAACAGTCCCGACAACAGCCAACCGACCCGAAGTGCGGCATCGGCGAAACGCCGCGTCTTACCATCGTCGCGGTCGGCGGAACGGGTCAGGACAGGGATTGCCGCTGAACCAAGTTCAGCCACCACCGAGCCCACAAGAGCATATACCTGCACCGCCAGCGCCAGCTGCCCGAGCCACTCGCCGTCGCCTCGCAGCGCGCGCAGCAGCACGACAGGTCCCTGGACGAGCCAGCCGAGCAGGAATGCCGATGCGAGCAACGGCAGGCCGGCCTTCAGCAATCTCGGCACAGCGCCTGGATGGACGGCTGGCCGGAGATGCGGATGGAAACGGCGCTCGACGAACGCAATGCTGGCCACCCCCTGCAACAGCCAGCAGGCCGCATGCACCACGGCCAAGGCCAACAGACCGAATCCCTGGGACAGCAACACCAGGCCGGCGAGCACCTCGAGCATGCGAAAACCCAGCTCGTGCACCAGCACATACTGTGCTGCCTCGCCACCGCGAAAGACCGCGTTCGACCAGGAAGACAACACGCGCCCGAACAATGCAACGGCGAACACCAGCAACAGGCTGCGCACCGGATCCGAATCGTCCAGCAACAAGCCGAGCACAAGGCTCGCCATGGCCGCTAGCAGGCCGGTTGCAAGGCGCAGTGCCAGGCTGTCTTCCACCACCCTGGAGCTGTCGCCCGAGCGTCGACCGATCTCACGCACCACGATCTCGTCGACACCGACGATGCCGAGTGGCACAAACAGCAGGTACCAGGACAGACCGTAGTTGAACAGGCCGTAGAGCTCGGGTCCGAGCTGATTGGCGATCACCACCACGTACACCGCCCGAGCGATGATGGTCGCGAGGCGCGCACCGGAGGCGTACAGGGTATTGATTACGATCGAGTGAACGCCTGACGGTCTCATCTCGTTACCTTTTCCGGCGACCGCATGAAACCAGAGGTGGGCACATCGGAGGATGGTACCGCGAATACCACACTGCGGCGCGCCACGGGACCATAGCGGGAACGAATGCATACCCGCACTCTAGGGCCTAGAATCTTCTGGCACCTGCAGGGCGAATAGGGATCATTCAATTTTGTCGGCTACCTGGCCGATACAGATAGGCGTGGACGAATATTCGCTACCGAGGCTGAATGACGGCAACACACCGGCCGGGTCAATGCCCGGGCAAAACGCAACAGTGCGGTGTAAGTCGTAATCGATAATCACAACAAGAACCATCGAATGAGCTGCCGCGCCTTCAACTGCCCCCTAGTCCCGCCAGCTGGCGCCGAATTCACATCGGCGCTGGTCGCTCGCATGCGGGGTGCCCGGCGATGAGCCTGAACACTGGAGAATCAGGACTGCTGATCAGCATTGTCGCGCCGGTTTTCGACGCGGCTGAGCACGCCCGGACGTTTGTCGAGGCGTTTGCCAGGCAGTCGCTGCCTGGAAAGGTCGAACTGATACTCGTCGACGACGGTTCTCAAACGCCGCTCTCGATCGCTTTCGAAGGGAACGACGGTCTCGATTTCAGCATTGTGCGGCTCCCACACAACCAAGGAAGGGCGGCTGCGCGAAACGCGGGCATTGCTGCGAGCAGCGCACCCTACGTGGCATTCATGGATATCGACTGCATTCCGCAAACCGACTTCCTGGAACATCTCGCTGCGCAGATCGCCACTGGCGCAGACCTGGTGTTTGGTCACGTCGAGTTCCGCTCCGGCGACAACTACTTCGATGCCTACGAGAACCGTGTGCAGCAATCCCGCCAGTCAGACCTGGGCAACTGGCAGCTGAGGATGACATCTGCGAACTTCGCGGTACGTCGTGATGTGCTGACGGCGGTAGGCGGTTTCGATTCAAGCTACCGGCAGTATGGACTCGAAGATCGGGATCTTTTCATTCGTATACGCCAGTCGTTTCCGGATCTGCAGCCGGTCTATCGCAAAGACTGCAGTGTGACCCACGTCGACCGCCCGCTGCTCGACGATGTGCTGCGCAAGTTTGAAGCCATGGGTCAGCATGCCGCGCCGTTGTTTCGACGCAACCATCCGCGCGAATATGCCGCCATGCCCTTGCATTATTTTGATGCGCGGTTCCTGGACGCGTATCGGGTGTTGCCGAAAGCAGTGCTGTCGAGGCTTGCGCTATCGGCCCACTCAACCTCCAACTGGGTTTTTGCATTGGCACGCAAGTGGCGCTGGCAAGGGGTCGCGAACACCAGCCTTCGCCTCCTGAAGGGTCTCACGTTCCTGCGTGGCACATTGCTCGACGAGGCCACGAATGACTAACCCGCCTTTCGTCAGCGTCGTGATGACGGCGTACAACGAACAACAGTACGTGGCCGAAGCCGTGCAGAGCATCCTCGACCAGACGTACCGCGAATTCCAGCTGATCGTCGTCGACGATGCCTCGCAAGACGCGACGCCCGAGATTCTGCAACGCCTTGCGCGATCGGACAGCCGAATCGAGGTGTATAGAAACGCTGAAAACCAGGGAATCGCACGCAGTGCGAACGTTGGCCTGTCGCATGCCCAGAGCAGCCTGGTGGCACGCATGGATTCCGACGACGTTTCATTGCCGCAACGTTTGCGCGCACAAGTGGACACCTTTGCAAGCCGGCCCGAGCTCGTATTGTGCGGCGGCAGCACGATTCGGGTGGACGCCGCGCGGAGACCCAGGGCAATAGGCGAATGGCCGCGTGAGCGTGATGCGATTCGCTGGTACGCGATCTTCAGGCCGCCGGTTGCGCAATCTGCCGCCATGTTCCGTTACGACGCCAAAACGCGCGATCTGCAATACGATGAGGCGTTGAATCCGGCAGACGATTTCGGCATGTGGTCGCGGCTGTTGCAGCGCGGAGAGATCGAGATCTTGCCGACGCCCCTGATCCAGTATCGTGAGCACAAGCGAAATGCAACGCATACCCGCAGACGACAGATGACGACAAACGCCGCCATCGTCTGTCGCGGCAACCTGCTGCAGGTCCTGCCGGCGTTCTTCGAAGAACACGGCGAGACCGCAGCCACCTCGATCGCCAATCTGGTGGAGCGAAACCCGCTGTCAGGTCCGACCGACATCGGGCAGACGATCGAACTGCTGTTCGCGGCGGAGCGCAGCTATCTGGCGTCCACGGACGCCCTTCCCAAGCAAACACGACACGCGATTCAACAGCTGACCGCACGCTGGCTCGTCCAGGCCCTCGCTTCGCCCGATGTCGCACCGCGCGCACAACGCCTGAAGGCCGCGCTCGCCTTGCGCCGAAGAATCCCACGCCTGTTATCCGAAGTCGTCGATTTTCTCAACAAAAGGATCCGGGCGAAGCGGTTTTGAAACGGCTCAATAGACGCGCGCCGACACCGACTTCAACCGCCGTCCCGCAGAAAAACGCGACGCCTTTCAACCGCCGCTGATATCGTCGAGAATTCGGGCGCACCCCTTAAGGATGTCTTTGCATGTCAGCTAGCAGCACAAACCAGGGTTTCCATGAGCGCCTCGGCGATCGACTGAGGGAAACACGTCCCAGCGAACTATGGCGACTGGCAAAGCGGGCGTTTGGGCTGTCGGCACTGGACCCCTCTGCGTACGACCCGGCGATCCTGGATGGTGTCGATATCCAGCGGATGCACGATATCGCATACAGCATAAGGGGCGAGAACTATCGCCCAGCGATCATCGTGCACGGTGTTATGCCTCGATCGGGGACCAATTTTGTTTCGGACCTGTTCAAGCTACACGACGATGTTTCGCACCACCCTCATCGGTTATGGGAATTTCCGCTATTACACACCGCCAAGAGCATCGATATTGCCCAGCGGGACTTTCTGCGAACCTATAAGAGGAATAGCGAGGTACTCACTAGGCACGAGTTCATGTCTGTTTTGGTCTCCGGTTACATGCGATACCTGCAAAGCCTGGCCGGAGAACACAAGACCATATTGCTCAAAGTCCCACATGCCGAATATTTGTACCTGTTCCATGCGCTGCTACCTCGGGACCACCTGATCGTGGTGTTGCGGGACGGGCGTGATTGCATCGCCAGCTATGAATCGACTTTTGGCCATGGTCTGTTGAAACCGGGATTTTCTGAGCTTTGCAAGAAGTGGAATTACTCGACTGTCGCCTCTTTGGCCTATGAGAAGTACCGCGTGTCCTCGCCGGGCGAAACGGTACTGGTACGATACGAAGATGCCAACGACGACCCCGCTACGACGATGCGGAACGTTATAGAGCGATGCGAACTGAACATCGATAACTATGATTTCTCGAAAGCAACAGCCCTCCCCGTTCGCGGTTCGTCGGCGATTCGCGAAGCGGGCAACGTGGACTGGAAACCGAGAGAGAAACCCGCCGATTTTCGACCAACAGGACGCTGGCATGGGTGGAGCGATGCCAAAAAAAAAAAGAGATTCAAGCGTGAAGCGGGCGCTGCCCTGATTGAGGCCAAGTTCGCAAATGATTTGTCGTGGTAAAGATTGCCGCCCGACGCAGCAAAGGGGAGTTGCCTCACCAAGTAGGCTGTCAATTCAATTGGGAAAGTCTGGAGTGGTTATTAACTCTTGAAAACAACGAACTGCGACACTAATACTCCAGCGCCAATAGCTATTGGTACCGCCTGACCAATGCTAGACCTGAACCGGTGCCACAGCCCCATGCCACATAGTCAAACAACCATATCGCACAGGCCGCGATACCTTGCACGATTACCCAGCAATGTATGACACGATACCGCCGCCCAAAGGCGAGCCCGAGATTGCACATATCTTTAGCGACGAGAAGTTCATCGATTCCGCACGCTACTACTTTGAACTTGTCGCGCCAGGGGCAAGCCAATACTTTCTCGTTTCCGAGGATGTGTCGGCAATAAAGTATATTAAAACCTTCAACCCACAAAAAATAGACGCCAAGACTGCGAGAGAATCATCCTTTGTCGAGAAACTCAATGGATTCAGAGCCATAGTCTTTCACTCAATGCGCCCTTTGCATATAGACATCCTGAAACTCATTAATAAAGACCCCAAAGTGGCCTGGGTCGGGATGGGTTTCGATTATTTGCCACTTTTGTACAGAAATACGAAAGAACTATTCCAAGCCAATACATATCGCCTGTATGTAAAACCGTCGCTGCGCAAGCCCGTTCATCAGCGGATTTTCAGATACCTAAAGAAGGTCGCAGGGAGCAGCCGAGATCCCTACAAAGAAGCCGTTTATGCTCTCGGTCGGACGACAATCTTCTCTCCCGTACTCGAGCGAGAATTCAGATTGATAAGCCAAGAATTTCATGCGGTTCGCGGCAAATACCTAAGGTGGAATTACGGCATGAATGCCAAACTCGTCGACAACATAGACGATGCAGCCGTCGTGTTCGATGAGAATATTTTGATTGGAAACAGCGCCGACCCACGAAACAATCATATAGAAACTTTCGAATTGTTGTCTAACTACGAATTGGGCAAGAAACGAATTATCGTTCCATTGTCGTACGGTAGCAAGAATTACGCGAAATTTGTGATGGATCATGGCAGGCACTTTTTCGGGAGCCGGTTTGAGCCCATCATGGAATTTATGGACTATGCCAGCTATATAAGAAAAATAAATTCTTGTTCTTATGTGTTCATGAACCATAATCGCCAGCAGGCAGGAGGAAACATCTTAATTGCTCTATTTTCCGGCGCCAAGTTGTTTCTCAACCAAAGAAATTTGTTCTATGAGGATTATCTACAAATGGGCATTGGCGACGAGGTTCTAGCATGCATGAATGAAGATGGAGTTGACATACATTCCAATACGGCATTCGAATATCTAAAATTGACCCGGGCGATCTTGAAAAAAGAAAGAGGCACCGAACAGCAAATTGCAAATACTCAAAACCTGGTTGACTCGATCACTCTGCAGCCGCAAGCGCCGGTCGCTTTTTAGCGACGAGATAGTGCAGCCTGTTTGGCCGGCCATTCAACAGCAAAGTTTGACCGTACCCCCGTAATCCGAGCCATGCGGGATGTGGGATTTCCTTGTATTTTGACCCCAAGGAGGCCCCAAGATGAAGCGCAAGCGCTACACAGAAGAACAGATCATCTCGATCCTCAAGGAGCTCCAGGCCGGCGCCTCAGTGCCTGACCTGGCCCGTCGCCACGGCATTGTGGAGAACACGATCTACCGCTGGAAATCGAAGTACGGCGGCATGGAGGTCTCGGAAGCCAAACGGCTGCGTGATCTCGAGCAGGAAAATGCCAGGCTCAAGCGCCTGCTGGCTGAGGCCGAGCTCGACAAGGCCGCGCTCAAGGAGTTGGTCGAGGGAAAGTGGTGACGGCCGCGCAGCGGCGACGGGCCGTGGAATACCTCAAGGATCGCCGTTTCAGTGAGCGTCGTGCCTGCCGCCTCGTCGACTTCAGCCGTTCTGCCATCTGGTCTCCGCTGAAAGGTCGCGATGATGCGGGGCTGCGCGAGCGGCTCAAGGCGCTGGCTGAGCAATATCCGCGCTATGGCTATACGACGTTGCATGACATGCTGAGGGCCGCTGGTCACGTGATGAATCACAAGCGGACCTACCGGATCTACCGCGAGGAAGGTCTGCAGGTGCGCACCAAGCGCCGTAAAAAGCTGATGCGGCCGCGCGTGCCGATGCTGGTGCCAGACAAGGTTAATCAGCGCTGGTCGATGGATTTCGTCTCGGATCAGTTGGCCAATGGCCGCCGCTTCCGCGTCCTCAACGTCGTCGACGATTATTCTCGGGAGTGTATGCTGCAGATCGTCGACACATCGATTTCCGGCCAACGAGTTGCTCGCGCGCTTGATCAGCTGAACAGGCCGTTACCGAAAACCATCGTTGTCGACAATGGCCCAGAGTTCACTTCGAAGGCCATGTTCTTTTGGGCGAAGCGTGCCAAGGTGAAGCTGCATTTCATCCAGCCCGGCAAACCGACGCAAAACGCGTTCGTCGAGAGCTTCAACGGCAAGTTCCGAGACTATTGTCTGGATCTACACTGGTTTGCCAGCTTGGAGGATGCGCGCGAAACCATCGACACCTGGCGAGACCACTACAACC
The DNA here is from genome assembly GCA_024235395.1 of Chromatiaceae bacterium. NCBI lineage: Bacteria > Pseudomonadati > Pseudomonadota > Gammaproteobacteria > Chromatiales > Chromatiaceae > Chromatiaceae bacterium. The sequence continues at coordinate 733,334 of JACKMK010000003.1, read as the reverse complement.
ACGTCAGGCCACACCGATCACTGGGAAAGAAACCGCCCGCCGTGTTCGCTCGGGAAGTGGCCTGATATGCTCAGACTCCCACATCAAACGTGGCTCACTTCCAGGGGTACGGTCAACGGTCACCATCTTTGCTAAATCAACATTGTCACTCATTCGAACCTTGGAACAGAGAAAGACAGAAAGAACACGGAATAGAAGCTAAAGACCACCCTAACACCGGCAGGAACCGAATATATCGGTGCCTGGGTATTGCTGATTTTACGTACGTCGACCGAACCGCAACCGCTTGGCCAGCTTTGCAATCAACGGCTGAAATTCGGAATAAAATGCGCCGTATGCACTGGTCGATAGCAATGCACTAAGCCCCCAGTACACCAACACATATGCCGTTCCCGAAACCACTAGCAAATTGAACCCCTCGAGAGGCATCGCCGCCCCCGTTACGGCCATCAAGCCTATCGCGACGACTGCAATGGCTGCTTGAACTGCGAAAGGTCGCACGAATTGCATCGGCGCAATCTCGGCTTCGCGTGCCGCAAAATAGATGTTTGCAGCCATACCTAGCACCGACACGACAACAAGTCCGTAAAGGTAGGTCATCAGACCAAAGCTGAAACCCACGACCATATTCATGACGCCAATGATTTTCTTTAGCAGTTCTAGGAGAAGAAATTGCCTTCCCCGACCCCTGCTGGACAACACGTTTACCAATACCGAATTGACAGGATAAGCAACACCGCTAAGCGCTAGGACAGCAAGATAATCCGCCGATGGCCTCCATTTTTCCGAGTAGAGAAATACGACCAAGGGCTCCGACGTAACATACACCCCACCGAACAGTAGAAACGACACAAACAGCACTACTTTGTAACTTTTAAGAACGACGGACTGAAACCTCGGCAGATCTTTTTGTATCTTGCTCAACACTGGGAGCAGTACAGACATCAGGCTCCCAGATGAATACTGGATCGCCAATTGATTCAGTACTTTTGCCCGCTGAAAGTAACCTAACGTCGCGATTGGAAACAGCTTTCCAATTATTACGTAGTCAACTCTCGCGTAAACACTATCGATTAGCCTCGCGAGAAACATATCTAATCCGAACCCCCAAAGTCCTTTCAACGCTTTCCACGAAAACGCTGCCTTGGGGCGCCAGTCACTTAGATACCAGAACAATGCTCCGGAAATCGCGCTGGTCGACAAGATCTGTATGACGAGAGCCCAAACGCCATATCCAGCGGCGGCGAAAACAATTGCGATTCCGCCAGCGGTTGAAGTTCCCAATAAAGTTATCGCAGATAAGCGCTTAGTGTTTAAATCTCTGCGCAAAATCACTCGTTGGGTTATGCCCAAAGAGCTAATCAAAAATAGTGGGGACGCCGCTTTCAGCAGCGTGCCAAGCTGAGGTTGTTGATACAGATCACCGATCCGTTCAGCAGACAAAAACAGCAACACACCCAGTACGGCACCGATGAGTACATTGAAGTAAAAGGCCGCGGAATAATGGGCGGCGTGAACATGCCGCCGCTGTATCAGCGCAATCCCGAGTCCGCCATCGATGAACACGTCGCCGACGGCAGCGAATGCGATAATCAATGCAACCAACCCGAAATCTTCGGGACTCAAGAGTCTCGCTAGTACCAGCGTTACTGCGAACGCAACGCCGCGAGTCGAGAGCGAACCCGCGAAGTCCCACGCAAGTGCCCTGACTCCCCTTTTCTTAAGGTCTCTCATATACCGGGTACTCTAGAATCTCGTTGCTAATTAGACTCGCTCGAGATGCAGTAGCCCGACAGATTTGGAGGTCGGTTCACACAGTGGCCACAAATGACGAACCAGTGTTCTGCAGCCGCGAGACTGAACGGATTTAGTGGAGTATGCCAAGACGTAGGCATTGACCAGACCTCAGGGGGCTACCAACGGTGTCGGCGGATCAATTTTTTTGAATCCCAAGCGCAGACAAACCCGTACGGACTGCTTGGCTCTCTGGCTTAAACGCATTGTTCGATCGTTGGCGGTAAAGCGCGCAACAGACCCGCATGGAGCAATTTAGCTGCCCCAACGAACCATCACTCAAGTGATCATGCGGCAGTTCACTCACATCTTCTTGAAACAGAATCATCATCCCGCTTTCGCCCCATCCACTAAAAGCGGCAAGTCGGGCATTGAGAAAATATTCTTTTGTCGTTGCCTTCATTCACAGCAACCTCCACGTCGGGGAGACGCGATTGGGTAACCGCAAGCGCAAGCCCGGACCGCACCCTACGATAACTCCAATGGCAGGAGACGACTAGCTGACGCCGCAGAACCCATCCGAGGCAGTTATTCACTCCCGCGATCAGTCTGATCACCGCACTCCATCACGGACAGGCCGCGCTCCCGTCGAAGCAGCTCACTTTCAGCCGGCATACAAACCGCACTTGGCATCTTCTCGCGCGTTCCCGTGACCCACTTTCAGTCTAATGAGCACTCCATTTCGAGCGAGTCATCGCTCTCTCTACGGCCGATCTTTGCGAACCCATGCTTCTCATAAAACGCAATTGCTCGGTGATGCTGTCGATTTACGTGAAGCAAAATGCGGTTACAATTCCAGATTTCGCTCAAACTGAAAATCGCCTCCATCAAGAGATCTGCAATGCCCATGCCCTGCCAAGCGCCCGCCACACAAACTGACGATATGTAGACGAAGCGCTCTGGCCGATTCACGTAGACTGCCGCATGCGCAACATCTGCTTTTTCGTACACGGCGAATAGGTTTTCGGCATTAGTCGACAATTTTTTCGCGTAGCTTTCAATATTGAGCCGTTCACTCAACGGCGGCTTGAATAGCCCATCATGTTTAATCAGAAATTGGCGAATTCTAGATATGCTAGAATCCGACACCCAAACCAGATCGCCGCGTATTGCCATCGATCTAAACGTCAGGACCCGTGGAAAACAGCTGCTGAAGCGAAACGAAGTTTTGCTCAGAAAGGTGCTTGGTATGAGGCATGGTCTCTTTCAGACGCTGCCTGTATTCTTTTCTTTGCGTCCAGCACATTTCTATTTTTTTAACCAACTCCATTTCTTTCGCCGGGTCCGCTACAAAATTCTGAGCGCCAGCTACCTGTGCGAATCCTCGCAACTTGTGAGCCTTTGGCTCATGCCCGTAATCAATTATGACAGTCGGCACCAACTGAGAAAGACCAGCGACGGCCGCGTGCACCCTTCCACTAACAAGCATATCGAAAGAACCGATAATCGCTTTGCTTTCCCACGCGTCATAGACACCGTCCAAAGCGACAACGTTCTTAGCTGATCCACGGCCGGCGATGACTTTCTGCAGTTGTTTAATTACGGGATAATCGCGCCCGTGCTTTAGCGAGAATTCCACGACTGGCACGTCGAATCCGTTGGAATGTGAGAGAAGTACGACCTTAGCGCCCAGTTTTTCGCTAATATATTCTACTGCTTCTGCGAACAAACGGTATTCGGCGTCAGCTCGCGGCCATTTG